>JAQZAX010000124.1 GCA_029239455.1 Anaerocolumna sp. | reverse complement strand
AAAAAATATATAATATACGTATAGTTTATAAACAAGCAAATTACAATGGAGGTATTTTTCATGGATAAAAAAATTGGACGCCCTCGTAGTGAAAAAACGAAAGAGGCCATACTTACCGCAGCCTATGATTTATTACTTGAAAATGGTTTTGGAGCTGTAACAATTGAAAAAATAGCCGAAAGAGCTGGAGTTAGCAAAGCTACCATTTATAAATGGTGGCCCAATAAAGCTGCTGTTGTTATGGATGGGTTCTTAAAAGCTACTAATGTGATGATTCCAATTCCAGATACAGGGGTAACTGTTGATGATATGTTTATTCAAGTAAATAATTATGCAAAATTTCTAATGAGCAGGGGAGGAAATGTAATTAACGAAATTATTGCTGAAGGTCAGTTTGATGCTAAGTTAGCAGAGACCTATCGAGCGATATATTTTAAGCCACGGAGAAGTATTTCGAAACAAATTTTAGAACGTGGGATATCAAGAGGAGAATTGGGAAAAGATGTGAATATTGAGTTAAGTATTGATTTAATTTGGGGACCTTTATTTTATAGGTTATTGATCACTGGAGAAGTAATAGATAGTACCTTTATAAAGGAACTAATAAATCATGTATTTAAAGGATTGAGGAACATAGATTAGTTTTATTTAATAAATCGCTTCATGTATGTTTGAAATGATAAAATTAGATTAACATAAATTACCATAACATAGTTCCGCTGCCTCATAACAAAGGAGGACATATAAAAACTTAAAATGTCCTCCTTTGTTACTACTATATCTATTTTTACGGCTGATAAAGAACATGAGGTTCGATGCGTATGATTTTTGGCTGCCTCTGTCCGCTGTCAGATGCCATTTCCACAGGTTGAATAGAACCAATGGTGGGA
Organism: Anaerocolumna sp.; assembly: GCA_029239455.1. GTDB lineage: Bacteria > Bacillota > Clostridia > Lachnospirales > Lachnospiraceae > Anaerocolumna. The sequence goes on along the minus strand of JAQZAX010000124.1, from coordinate 11,917 downwards.
AATATCTGAGTGCCGTATATTAATACAGTTTGAAATCCTGGTGCAGTAATGCGTAGATTATACTCTGAGTAAGGTTTAAGATTATTTGGATATAGGCTGTATTCAATGGGGGGAGCAGACAAATGGACATTGGGAGTTAAACCATGAATATCTGTTTTTAATTCATAAAGCAATGTGGTAAAATCATTATCTGAGTATATTTGGACGAGGGCATTTCCAATGGGCTTTTTGCCAAATTCCTGAATTACACTAGTTTGTAATGTTCCATATAATATGCTTGCATTTAAAGGTTGATTATTCATAAAGATTAATATTCGATAGCATCCTTTCCTGTTTATTTTTACATAGATTTGAGGGTCAAAAGCCTCAAAATTTATAAATGATGAATAATGCTGTAATCCTACTTCTTTATTACAATATGACAATCTTGAATTCTAGTGCCAGATGTTATTACAAGATTTCAAACAGCTTGACAGATTTTAGTGTTTCGGTATAAAATTACCTATGATATATTGTAAATAAATTGCCATAAGCGGCCAATACGAACGGGCCATAATCGAACGTATAAAAATATACCAGTAGAGATAGACTCTATAATAATTGTGAAAGCAGGAATGAATATGACAAAGATTAGAACCAGATACGCACCAAGTCCTACCGGAAGAATGCATGTAGGTAACTTAAGAACTGCATTATATGAATACTTAATTGCGAAACATGAAGGGGGAGACTTCCTTCTTAGAATAGAGGATACAGATCAGGAACGATTTGTAGAAGGAGCCCTGGATATTATTTACCGTACCTTAAAAGTTACCGGACTAACTCATGATGAGGGACCGGATAAAGATGGGGGATTTGGTCCCTATGTGCAAAGTGAACGTCAGGCACAGGGTATTTACTTAGAGTATGCAAAACAGTTGATTGAAAAAGGAGAAGCTTATTATTGCTTCTGTACAAAAGAAAGATTAAGTACTCTTAAGAATGTCGTTAACGAAGAAGATGGTAAGGAAATTATAAAATATGATAAACACTGCCTTGGTTTATCAAAAGAAGAAGTGGAAGCAAATTTAACCTCTGGAATGCCATATGTAATTCGTCAAAACATTCCGATGGAAGGAACTACTACATTCCAGGATGCTATCTATGGAGATATTACAGTTGATAATGCAGAACTAGATGATATGATTTTGATAAAATCTGATGGGTACCCAACTTACAACTTTGCCAATGTTGTAGATGATCACTTAATGCAGATTACCCATGTTGTACGTGGTAATGAATATCTGTCCTCTTCACCAAAATACGCAAGGCTATATCATGCATTTGGATGGGAAGAACCTATTTATGTACATTGCCCTCTCATAACCAATGAAGAGCATAAGAAATTATCGAAGCGTAGCGGCCATTCTTCCTTTGAAGATTTATTGGAACTTGGCTTTGTAACAGAAGCAATTGTGAATTTCATTGCGCTCTTAGGATGGAGTTCTTCTAGTAATCAGGAGATATTCTCCCTTGAGGAACTGGTGCGAGAGTTTGATTATCATCATATTAATAAATCACCGGCAGTTTTTGATATGGCAAAACTTAGATGGATGAATAGCGAATACATCAAGAAAATGGAAAATGAGCGCTATTACGAGTTGGCAATACCTTATATCAAGGAAGTTATTCACAAAGATATGGATCTATATAAAATTGCTGATTTGGTGAAATCAAGAATCGAAACATTTTTAGATATTAAAGATATGATTGATTTTTTTGAAGAACTTCCAGATTATGATATCACCATGTATACCCATAAGAAGATGAAAACCAATGAAGAGATTTCATTAGAAATTCTAAAAGAGCAGCTTCCAATACTTGAAACTCTGGAAGACTATTCTGTTGCAGGAATTGAAGAAGCAGTGATGGGTTATATTCAAAAGAAAGAGATTAAAAATGGAATGGGATTGTGGCCCCTTAGAACAGCGGTATCCGGTAAACAGTCAACACCTGGCGGAGCATACGAGATTATGAATATTATCGGAAAAGAAGAAAGTATTCATCGAATTAACGTTGCTATCGCAAAGCTTGGCAACTAATTATAAGCCTATGGAAGTAAACCAATCACAAATAAAAGCAATACAACATAATAAAGGGCCCATGCTTGTTTTAGCTGGGCCCGGATCTGGAAAAACCCTTGTTATTACAAGAAGGACCTGGCAGCTTATTGAAGGCTATGGGGTAAATCCCTATCATATTCTGGTAATTACCTTTACCAAAGCCGCAGCCGAAGAAATGAAGGAACGCTTCAACAAAATGACCGGTAGCAGATATACCGGAGTTAACTTTGGAACTTTTCATGCAGTATTCTTTACAATTCTAAAATACGCGTATCATTATAATGCTTCTAATATAATTCGAGAAGATCAGAAATACCAATATTTTAAAGAAATTATGGAACGTCTTCAGCTTGAAATTGATGATGAGAAGGAATTTATCTCCGGTATCATTTCAGAAATTAGTCTGGTGAAGGGGGAACGGTTAAGTTTAGATCATTATTATTCCATCAATTGCTCAGAAGAAGTGTTCAAAAAAATATACGAAGCCTATGAGAATAAACTGCGCAGGTCTCATTTCATTGACTTTGATGACATGTTGGTATTATGTTATGAACTACTGACTAAGAGGCCTGACATACTCGCTGTCTGGCAGAAAAAGTTCCAATACATTCTAATTGATGAGTTTCAGGACATTAATAAAGTTCAGTATGATATCATTAGACTTCTTGCTAAACCAGAAGATAATCTGTTTATTGTAGGAGATGATGATCAGTCCATTTACCGGTTTCGAGGTGCTAAGCCTGAGATAATGCTAAACTTTGATAAAGATTACCCTGCCGGTAATCGGATATTACTGGACACCAATTATAGATCTACCCAGAAGATTGTGGACGGTGCAGCCACATTGGTGAAGAATAACTCTAAAAGATTCCCTAAAAATATTAAGGCAGCCAATCCTTTGGGGCAGGATATTATTATCAAAACCTTTCAGGAATTAAAGGAACAAAATAGTATGGTGGTTGCTAATATTCTGCAGTATTTTCGTGATGGTATGTCATTTTCTGATATGGCGGTTTTGTTTCGAACCAATACCCAGCCAAGAGCTTTGATTGAAAAATTAATGGAGTACAATGTCCCTTTTCAGATGAAGGATATGATTCCTAATATTTACGACCATTGGATTGCAGGAAATATAATTGCATATATCAAACTGGCCAGGGGAAGTAGAGACAGAGGCCTGTTCCTCCAGATTGCAAATCGTCCCAAACGTTACATAAACAGGGATTGCTTTCGTGATTCTATCGTAGAATTCCAAGCATTAAAAGAGTATTTTGGCGAAAAGGAATGGATGATTGACCGAATTGATAAATTGGAATATGATTTGCAGCTGCTGAAAGGAATGACACCCTTTGCAGCAATTAACTATATTCGTAAAGGTATCGGTTATGAGGATTATCTGACAGAGTATGCGGATTATAGAAGAATTAAGGTGGATGAGTTACTGGATACCCTAAACGAGTTACAGGATACTGCCCGTGCCTACAAAACCTTTGATGAGTGGTTTCATCATATAGATGAATACAAGCTGGAATTAAAAAGGCAGTCTGAGAATATGCAAAAGAGGAATAAAGACTGTGTAACTTTGGCTACTATGCATAGTTCCAAAGGTTTGGAATATAGAGCAGTATTTATAACGGATGCCAATGAAGGAATTACCCCTCACCGCAAAGCTATGGTTGAAGCTGATTTGGAAGAAGAGAGAAGACTTTTCTATGTAGCAATGACCCGGGCGAAGGAATACCTGCACATTTATTCTGTAAAGGAGCGATATAATAAAGAACTGGCGAATTCCAGGTTTATCGGGGAACTGCTGATGGATCGTGAAAGATTAGCACCTGGGACAAAGGTAATTCATAAGACATTTGGAGAAGGAATCATAAAGAGCAGCAATCAAGGAAAAATAAACATTTATTTTGATAGACTAAAGAAAGAACGTACCCTTGATATTGATTTTTGTATACAGAATATGCTGCTTAGTTTTATGTCATAGGTAAGATCGGAGAACTTTCCTTGTATGACATAAAAAAGCGTTTCCCTTGCAAAGTACTGCATGGAAAACGCTTTTTATTATTGGAATATTCTCTGAATCTAAAATAATGTTTGTTATCTTTCTGGGAAACCGTGAAGATTATTCTTCTTCCTCTTCTTCTTCCTCTTCCTCATCTTCATCAAACATTTCATCGAATTCTTCGCTGTCCATTAATTCATCAAAAGCATCGGAAACAGCTTCAAATTCGTCGTCATCATCAATATTAAGCAATTCGATTTCATCATCTTCATGTTCAATGAACTGATATAAGAAGATTTCGCCTTCTTCACTATCTTCCTTATCAACTGGAACTAATGCAATGTAATCCTTTTCCTCAACAGGGAAAATACATAAAACCGCACAAACATTCATATGATCGTGTTCATGTTCATGATCATGACCGCATCCACATCCGTGTTCGTGTCCACTCATCGTAAATACCTCGCTTTCATTTAACCATGGATTTATTCTATGGGAAAATGTATTCCCAACTATTTAGTATTGGCAGAAAGTCCTGACATAATACCAATCCACAGCACTTTATGTTTATCATTTTAGTTAGAGATTATCTCTACCCTAACAAATTGACTTTAACAGATAAATGGTAAAAATGCAAGGTTTATCTATCCATTATTTATAAGGATTTTTTTAAAAATGTGTTGACTTTATATAAAAATATTATAAAATAAAAAGTGATTTGACTTGTTAAATCAAAGATGGTACCAGACTGCCCGCTGGACAGCTTATGTAATTGTTTTAAAAAGAGAGGAGAACATTCAGTGGCTACAACCAATGCTTATGTAAGCAGACTAAGAGAAAACCATGGTAGTGAAACCGGATTAAACGAAAACTTTAGAACAAATATAAACCAAGGTAGTGAAACCGGAAATAGAGAAAACCATAAGCCAAGAACAAATTTTGAGTACGAAAATAATAAGGTCGCAGCCAGACAGGGTAGTACGGACGATAAAGGCTTTCGACGGGACAACCGGTCATATGATAAGGGAAATAGAGAATATAAGCCATTTAATAAGGAAAACCCTGAGAATAAACCATATAATAAAGAGTGCAGACCATATAATAAAGAGAACAAGCCATATAACAAAGAGAGCAAACCATATAATAAAGAGAATAAACCATATACTATAGAGAACAAACCATATAATAAAGAGAACAAGCCATATAATAAAGAGAATAAACCATATAATAAAGAGGATAAACCTTACGGAGGAAATAAAGATAAGTTTGGGAAATCCTCTGTAGGATATAATAAGGGTAGAGACTTTAAAAATATGGGTTTTGATAAAGATAAAGATTATGACATGGACCAGAAGCATAGTAAGGGACGATCCAGTGATAAAAAGTCTGGTCCAGTAAAAGAGAAAGAACAACAACCTGATAAAATAGAATTAATAAAGCGCTTAGAAAAAGAAAAGAAAGTAATGCAAAAGAAGAATCAGGAGTTAAATTCCAAATTAGAAAAACCAAATAAGCCGGTCATAAAACAAAGAAGAACAACTACAACTAACTGGACCAAAGGATATGAACGAGGCTTATACGGTGATGATGACGAAGATTACACCGAATATCTATAAATAATTGCGACGTCTGACCAATAGATTTTTGTTTGTCAGACGTCGTTATTAGTATCTGCAGAAAGAAGCGAAACAATGGATCATAACAAACAGAACAAAATTAATATCTCTGTAAGGGATCTGGTAGAATTCATCCTCCGTTCCGGCGATTTAGACAATCGAATTGGAGGAAGGAGAGACACGGATGCCATGCAAGAGGGCAGTAGAATCCATCGTAAGATACAAAAGAGAATGGGTTCTAATTATAGTGCTGAGTTTCCTCTTAGCATCACAATGCCATTTAGGAAGGATGAGCTTAATTTTGAAATCTGCGTGGAGGGAAGAGCCGATGGCGTTATCAGCTGCGGGGGAGAAACGCCGGCATTAATTATAGATGAAATAAAGGCGGTATACAGAGAACTGATTTTTATTGAAGAACCTGTTCCAGTTCATAGGGCGCAGGCTATGTGCTATGCTTATATCTACAGTAAACTATACCAACACGATGTTATTGGAATCCGCCTGACTTATTGCAATATTGAAATAGAAAATATAAAGTATTTTGATGAAAGTTTTACTTTCATTGAGTTAGAAGACTGGTTTTTAGGAGTAATCAATGAATATGGTAAGTGGGCAGCATGGCAGTGCTGCTGGATTAAGGAGAGAAATGAGAGCATAAAAACGCTGGATTTTCCCTTTGAATACCGACCAGGGCAAAGAAATTTGGTTACAGATGTCTATAAAACCATCATACGAGATAAAAGATTATTTATAGAGGCTCCCACCGGTGTAGGTAAGACCATTTCAACCATGTATCCTGCGGTAAAAGCTATGGGGGAAGGTAAGGCTAGTAAGCTTTTTTATCTCACGGCTAAAACAATAACACGTACTGTTGCAAAAGAGACAATACAGCATTTAACTAATAAAGGTCTTCATATAAAATCAGTCACCATAACAGCAAAAGAAAAAATCTGCATATTAGATAAACCGGATTGTAACCCTATCTCCTGTCCGCGAGCAAAAGGACACTATGACCGGGTAAATGAAGCTGTATTCGAATTACTGAGTAAAGAAGATGAAATCAGCAGAGAGTTAATTGAAAACTATGCGAAAAAGTATACGGTATGCCCTTTTGAGATGTGTCTGGACGTAACAAACTGGGCTGACAGTATTATTTGCGACTATAATTATGCCTTTGATCCCAACGTATATCTAAGAAGATTCTTTCAGGGAGGCAAGAATGAGTATGTCTTTCTTATAGACGAAGCCCATAACCTGGTGGAACGTGCAAAAGAGATGTATAGTGCAGTTTTGTACAAAAGTAAGTTTCTTATGGTTAAGAGAATAGTAAAGGCAAGAAACAGCAAACTGGAAAAATGTTTACAGGTATGTAATGATGATTTACTTAAGATGAAAAGAGAGTGTGAAAACTGCAGTGTGAAAGAGAATATAACAGATTTTATTCTTCATTTAATGAGGTTAATGACGGAATTTGATGAATTCCTTCAGGAAAGCACTCTGCTTCTTGGGAGAGAAGAATGTCTGCAGCTATATCTTGATATTAGACATTTTTTAAATATCTATGAAATCTATAATGAAAAATATATTACGTATACGGATTATGATGAAGCTGAGGAATTTCGAATAAAGCTGCTATGCATGGATCCATCCGAGAACCTAAATCAGTGTCTGGAAAAAGGGAAAAGTGCGATCTTTTTCTCAGCCACCTTATTGCCAATTCAATATTACAAGGAACAGCTTGGTGGCAGGGCGCAGGATTATGCCGTATACGCGCCTTCACCTTTTCTGAATGAAAACCGATTACTTATGATTGGTAATGATGTAAGTACGAAATATTCCAGAAGAAATGACGGAGAATATAGAAAGATACTAGACTATATTGTTGCTTTTACAAGTGCTAAAATCGGAAATTACATGGTGTTCTTCCCTTCCTATCAGATGTTAAATCAGGTCATGCAGCTGGCAGGAGATGAAGCTTCCGATATTGTTGTACAAACAAGTAATATGTCTGAGATAGAAAAGGAACAATTTCTTGAAGCATTCACGAAAGAGCCGGAAAGGAGCAGAATTGGATTTTGTGTAATGGGCGGAATTTTTAGCGAAGGAATTGACTTAAAGAACGACCGATTAATCGGTGCGGTGATTGTAGGAACCGGACTGCCTATGATAGGCAATGAACGGGAATTATTTCGTAACTACTATGACCGGGTGAATGGAAAAGGTTTTGACTATGCATACCTGTATCAAGGCATGAATAAAGTATTGCAGTCGGCAGGCAGAGTGATTCGTACCATGGAAGATAGAGGAGCAATTCTTCTGCTAGACCAACGCTTCGAGCAAAAACAGTATCAGAACCTGTTTCCAAGAGAATGGTTCCCCTATCTTGTTGTTGATAGTAATTCAGTGAAAGATGAAACGGAGAGATTCTGGAATTCTTTCTTAATAATGTAGGGTGTTTTTATAGAAAGAATAGCTGGGTCGTTTATACAAAAACTCTTCGTCCGTAAATGTAAGGAAGATTTCATTTAGAATAAAGTAGCCTAAAGCTCCCATAAGAGAGCCTATGATTCCAAATAAGATATCATCAATATCCCCTTTTCCAAGGCTTAGTAAAAGTTGTATGGCCTCTATACTTAATGGAAACAGCAGAATGACACTTAAACGAGCGAACCGGGACTTGCGCCTCATAGTCAACATGGTATAAAAACCAAAGGGTAAAAATAATATAAATGAATTTATGACATAATGAAAGATATCCGTTAATGAAGCAGAGCCAACAATGAAATCTTCGATTAGAATAGCCAAAGTTAGAAATGGTATTACATTAATGGAATCCATGTCTGTAGCATAAATGATATACTCTGCATTATGAAGGAATAAGACATAAACTAAAACTGCTGCATAAATTAATAAAAATACGATACTTTGATTTCGAAAAAAGGTGTTAAAATTATCGTATTTATCACTTTTATTAAATAAAGAACGAAGCATACAATAAAGCGTTGGAACCAACCAGTTAAATGCAACAAAGAGCAGTAAAAGCTGTTCAAAAGCAAAAACTGAGGTGTTGGCAAGAAAAGACACCAGTATAATAATAATACTCAAAAAGATATTAAATAGCGAGTAACTAAAGCAGGATTCAAAATTCAGTGACTTTTCCAAGAGAATATGGGAGCATAAAAGATTCAGCAGTATGGTGGTGCCTACAATTAATAAAACGGAATCTAATAAATAATATGAAGTTAACTGAAGAACCATAGTTATTATCCCTAAGACAATTATTAATGTAGCACTTTGACTGGAAGAATGACGCATCTTTTGTACCTTCTTTCTGTTAATTCATAATCCTTAACTGTTTTGGTGCACATGAAATCTTAAAATGTTCAAATGAGCCAGGGAATTCACCATCAACATGAACTTTGGCTGGCAACTCGGTATGAATCTCTAAGGTCTTACAATGGAAAGTGTTAACACCTTTAAAATAAATATGCTTTCCAATTAATAGCGTTGGTAGCAGAAATAAGAGTTTTCCTCTTGATAAGCCACTTACAATACAAACAGATAGCTTTCCGTCAGAAGGATTGGCTGTAGGAACAAGTTTCAACCCACCGCCTTCATATTTATGAATCATACTGGTAACCAGCAGAATCTTTTTATAAGACTTAGTAACCTTCCCATCTAAAGTTATAGTTCCATTGATAAAGGGAGCGGATACTAGTTGCTTTATAGCAACAACAAGATAAGAGAATTTACCTAATCCAAATTTATTTAGAAATTTTTTTAAATTCGTCTGTAGAATTTCCTCGCATATGGCTGCATCAAAACCTGCACCGGTGCTGACTGCAAATTTCCTGCTCCTTGTAGCGCCCGTCATAGATATCTCTCCAATGTCCACATATTTAAAATTTGTGGGAGTAAGTATTCGATTTAAACCTTCCAATGGGTCTTTCGGCAGTTGTAAGCTTCTGGCCAAATCGTTACTAGAACCGGATGGAATATAACCGAGCAATACCTTATCAAAATCAGGTATGCCGTTAATCACTTCATTTACGGTGCCATCACCGCCTAAAATTATAATCTTTTTTACTCCTGTTCCGCTTTTACAGATCTCGTCCGCAATTTCGGCAGCATGCAATACATATCGGGTATAATATGCTTCGTAATGAATTTGGCGATTCTCTAGCTCCTTCTTCACCACACTCCATACTTTTAAACTCTTTTGACTGCGGGAATGAGGATTTATTATAAAATGATACATTGTGTGCACCAGGCCCTTCTCTACGGTTTACTAAATTTTCTATCTAGATTCTATATTATAACCAAACTAATGTCAATGTTTGAAGAAAAATTAGGTATTTTTATGACAAATTACAGTTAAACAATATGACAAATGTAACTTGATACTGTAGGGCACTTAAAGTATCATAAAGCTATCAAGATACAATATTTTTTTGGGAGGTTTTAATATGAGAGCTAAATTATCCAACTTATTATGGGGATTGTTCTTTATCGTTATAGGAATTGGCTTTGCAGGAAATGTACTTTTTCATTGGGATTTTAGTTTATTTTTTACCGGATGGTGGACATTATTTATTATAGTACCATGCGGTATCAGTTTGATTCAGAATGGATTCAGAGTGTGGCCGGCAGCAGGATTAACAATTGGTGTGCTATTACTGTTATCAAGCAGGGGCTATTTAGATGCCAGTCTTGTTGCAAGTTTAATTATGCCGGTAATTTTTATTTTGATTGGGTTAAGTATTATTTTTAAAAACTGGCTTTTAAAAGACATTCATCGTTTACACGTTAAATTCCAAGGAGGAGATTCTGAATATTCAGCTATCTTTGCAGGCAGAAGAGATAGAATTTCCGGAGAAAGATTCATGGGAACTACGATCAATGCCATTTTTGGCGGAGTTGACTTAGACCTTCGAAACGCAATTATTGATGAAGACATTGTAATTAATGCAACTGCAGTTTTTGGTGGTATTGACATTTTAGTTCCGCCAAATGTTAAGGTAAAAGTCTCCAATGTTCCAATCTTTGGAGGCGTGGATTGTAAAGTTGTGGAGCCGATCAGTCCAAATGCACCTACCATTTTGATAAATTCAACGTGTATGTTTGGGGGGATTGATATAAAATGAGTGAATTTCAGAAGGTTCTAAAATATTTTGCCATAGCTTTTGCAATATTTTTGGCGGTGACCATTATTGGCGGTATGATAACCGGAATCCTCGCGTTAGCCGGTATATTTACAGGGGGAAGTTCTGTGAAGACAATAGATTTGAATCAAAGCTTTGAGAATGTTAAGAGCATTACCATTGAACATGGCATTGGAAACCTTACTGTAAAAGAGGGCGATAGTGACAAAGTGGAAGTAATTGGAGAGAATGTCAGTGAGAATATTGTGGCTGAGAAAAACTTTAGTGGTAATCTAAGCATTCGATACAAGTCTAGTTTCTTTCATTGGTTTAATGTAAACTCATTGGATGGGAATAATACAAGATTAACTGTTTATTTACCAAAAGGGTTTATTGCGGAAAATATTGAAATTAGTGCAGGGGCCGGTAATGTCAGTCTGGAAAATATCAAGACAGAGAATTTTGAAATGGATGGTGGAGCCGGTAATATTAACGGTGAAAACATGGTCGCTGGTAAGGTTAAAATAGACGGAGGGGTTGGAGAAATCTCTTTGGAAGAAATTGATTTTACAGATGCAAATATTGATTCCGGAGTAGGAAATATCTATCTGGAAGGCTATCTAAGCGGAAAAAACAAAATTAATTGTGGTGTTGGAGAGGTAGATCTAAAACTAAAAGGATCCATTGATGACTATAATATAGAAGTGGAAAAGGGATTAGGTAATATCTATATTAACGGTGATAAGTATTCCGATGTCAACTGGAATAACATGACCGCTCCAAATGAACTGGATATTGATGGTGGCGTAGGCAATATAAGAATTGATTTTGAATAAAAATACAAGTTCAAAGTATTTATTGGTTAGTAATTATAGTTCCTTAGAAGAGGGCAGGTTAGTCTTCTTCTAAGGAATTTTTTTAATTTATAGGATTTGAGGAGCAAAAGCCTCGAAATTTATAAATGATGAATAGTGCTGTATATATATTCGATTTGGCGTCGACCGGCCGAGAACACTGTTCATATATCGTCAAGACTCTAGCCAAAAATCA
>JAQZAX010000123.1 GCA_029239455.1 Anaerocolumna sp. | reverse complement strand
CCAGACTCTAGCGCTGACGCGCTGTCACATCTGTGACAAATTTCCTTAGCGCGTCATGCGCATCCTGCCTGGAGGGCTTTTTTATGTCATAGGGAAGTTGGTCCAATTTTCCTATGACATAAAAAAACACCTTCCTAAGAAAGTGTCCACAAGCATTCTGTATGATTATATATCTTCGAAATCCCCATAATATAAATGTTAAGGGTCTTATCCTAATATACGATTCGTATTCACAGCCGCGAAAAAACCTTCATATGATTCAAATACCATTATTAATTTTAGGTTATGTTTGATTTGATTCATCATGGTTTTCGCCTGCTTTCTATTTGAGTTATTGACTACTATAATGAAATATTGTAAACTAAATCTTGGTAAATGTAAATATATTTATAAAAAAAACAAAAAGAGGCTAGTTATGATTAACATTTTAAAAGGTATTTTAATTGCTATTTCTTTACTTGTGCCTGGTGTATCCGGCGGTACCATGATGATTGTACTTGGTGTATATGACCAGTCTATTGAGGCAGTCAGTGCATTAATCAGTCGAAAACTAATTCATACGAAACTAATAGTACAGCTTGCAATTGGAGGAATCTTGGGACTTTTATTGTTTGCCAAGGCTATGTTATGGGCACTTGAAAGCTATCCTTATCCAATGTCATTTTTATTTCTGGGGATTGTAATTGCGGGGTTAAATGCCATTATTAAGAAAGTTGACTGGAAGAAGTTCCAGCCTTACCACATTCTATTCCTTGTTGTTGGGGCTGTGTTAGCACTTATGATGACGGGTGGCAATTCTGTAGCCCTCATTGAATTTGAAGGGTCATTTGCCATTCGACTTCTTATAATATTAATCTCTGGAATTATAATTGCTGTTGCATTAATATTACCGGGCATTTCAACTTCTTTTTTATTACTGACTCTTGGTATGTATGATAAAACCCTTGCAGCCATTGATACCTTTGATGTCAATTTCCTATTACCACTTGGTATTGGAGCGATTATTGGCGTATTACTTACTACTAAGTTATTAGAATATCTAATGAAGAACTTCCAAACATCAACCTATTTGGCTATCTTAGGTTTTATATTGGGTTCTTTGGGAGAGATTTTTCCTGGAATTCCAGAGGATACCTTGACCACCGTAAGCAGTTTAATTGCGTTTATCATTGGTGCAATCATAATGATTCTCATACAGTATGTAATGAAGAAGTATCCAAATTACGAAGATTAATTATTATCCGGAAAAGGAGGTACCATGGATAAACCATTTGAACCCTATCCATCCATGAATTGCAGAATTATCAGTGAAAAAGTGAAATATAGAATTATCATGTCCTATGCACTTTATTTTATCCTTTGCGCATTCATTTTCAATACCCCCCTAGATATATTAAATGGCTTAAAAGACATTATATCATCACCCAGCATATTAATTTCAGATTATATGGCAGTAGGTAATGTAGGGGCGGCATTTGTCAACAGCGGCATTTTGATGTTAATTGCACTTGCCATTGCCCATAAGAATAATTCGCACATGACTGGGTCTCTGATTGCTGCTGTATTTACGGTTGGCGGCTTTGCTTTCTTTGGGAAAAATGTTTATAATATTATATCCATCATCCTTGGCGTGTATCTCCATTCCCGTATACAAAAAGAAAAGTTTAGCAAGTATTTGCTCATTGCTTTCTTTGGTACATCTCTAGGACCATTAGTCAGTCAGATTTCTTTTGGTTTAGATTTACCTCCTCTGCTGGGACTATTCTCCGGTCATATGGCAGGACTTATTGCGGGTCTTGTATTACCTGCACTGGCAGGACATTTTGTTAAGTTTCATCAGGGTTTTAGCCTATATAATATTGGTTTTGTAAGTGGCATGGTCGGTACTTTTTTCATGTCTGTTATCAGGGCTTTTGGTAAGAACAGCGAAAGAGCCCTTATTGTATCTGTTGGAAATGATTTAGAATTTACTGTTATATTCGGGCTTTTATTTGTCTCATTGCTAGTCCTGGGATTTTATTTTAATAATAAAAGCTTTCGAAATTATATAAGGCTTTTCAGACACTCCGGTCGATTAATTGAAGACTTTGTATTAATGGATGGCTTTGCTATTACATTAATTAACATGGGAACCCTGGGGTTGTTATCTACTGCTCTCATGTTATTAATTGGTGGAGAATTAAATGGCCCAATTATAGGCGGTATTTTAACCGTTGTAGGCTTTGGTGCATTTGGAAAGCATCCCAAAAATGTAATACCTGTAATGGCTGGTGTTTTCTTTGGTGCATTACTTCAAGTTTGGGATATTACATCCACTGCTGTTTTAATCACAGTTTTATATAGTACAACACTTGCCCCAATCGCAGGTAAATTCGGATGGAAGGCAGGCTTACTGGCCGGATTTTTGCATATCACTATTGTAATGAATATTGGTGATTTACATGGTGGTATGAATTTATATAACAACGGTTTTGCAGGAGGTATGGTTGCAGGTACCCTTGTTCCGATATTTGAGTCATTTAGAAAGGAAGAGATATAAATGAAAGGCGAAAGAGATAAAATACTAAAGATAATGAATGAATTGGTTTGCTTTTTCTTTACTTTAGGTATAAGCGATCCTCATATAGATATTAAAAAGACTGATTCCTCCACTGTTATTGTTGTTGAGGCTAACTATAATGATCCGGATTATAAGAAGATTGACCGTTTTCAAGAGTTGATACATGGCGCAAGACAAGAGGATTTGGATGAGTATTATTGGAATCTGGCCGGAAACAGTCAGTATCCTGAGTTTATATTGCTGGGTACTTTAATTGACTCTGCAAACATTACTTATACAAACCAAATTCTACGGATTGAAGTAACAAGAAAACACAATTAAAATCTAACCCCCCGCTGTTTTCCGGCCCTGATTTCGTCTTTTCGTTAGTTTTTACTGCTAATGAATCTCGTCGTCATTGGTGCCGGATTCTTGCATTTCTTCTAATAACGCGTTTATCTTTACCGAACATCTTCTTCCATGACAGGAGCCACTGCCGGCACCGGTTGCTTTTTGGACTTCAGACAACGTGGTTGCTCCGTTTTGGATCACTTTCTTCATGGTTGCCCTGGAAATACTCTTACAGATACATACTTTTGTCATCTTATCAATAATTTCAATATTTTTATCGTCTTCCATTTATTCACCTCATAAGGACGAAAAGCAGCTTTATTTTCGCCATATTTCTTTCATTTACTTTTTATAAAATCATCATACCCGAATCGTTCTTTGTTTTCAAGTTGTTTTCAGGTATTTCAAGTTGTTTTCAAGTTGTTTTCAGGTATTTCCCATAAACCTACAGTTATTCTGCCCATTGTAGAATCGCTGTCCGGGTGTTATAATATTGGTTGTGGTTTTTCTGAATAATTCATTAGATAGCCATTTAATAAGGGTATAAGATACTTACAAGCAAGTGAGGAACGATTCTATGTCTATTTCTAACAATACAAATACGCAATTTGCCTATGGTTTTAAGAGAGGCTTACCAATTGCTTTTGGATATATCCCTGTGTCATTTACCTTTGGTCTTATGGCAACAAGCGGTGGTTTGCCGGTTTGGCTAACCATCTTTATATCACTTTCAAACTTAACGTCTGCAGGCCAATTTGCAGGTACCAGCTTAATTCTGGCTGGTGCAGGATATTTAGAGATTATCTTAACTACGTTTCTAATAAATATCCGCTATATGCTAATGTCATTATCTTTATCACAGAAAATTGAACCAGGAATTACATTGGTACAGCGACTAATCTTTGGTTTTGGAATTACAGATGAAACCTTCTCCGTTGCTTCTTTAGAATCAGGAAGATTATCTTATCCCTATCTTATAGGTTTAATCACCGGTCCCATTGCAGGATGGACCATGGGAACTGGGTTTGGTGCCATGATATCATCTGCCTTGCCAGAAGCTATTGCTAATGCTATGGGAATTGCATTATATGGGATGTTTATTGCAATTATACTTCCACCCGCCAAGAGATTGGGACCGGTTTTCATTGTTGTATTAGCGTCCATAGGAATAAACCTGGTATTATTGTATCTTCCGTTATTTTCATTTATCTCGGCAGGTTTTCGCATCATTATTGCTACAATACTAGGGGCAGGCCTAGGTGCCTATCTATTTCCCATAGCGCAAGAAGAATCTGTGGAGGAACACCAATGACAAATGCATTTATCGCTGTACTACTCATGGCACTGGTGACTTACCTGCCAAGAGTATTACCTTTCCTACTGTTTCGTAAAGAAATTAAATCTCCCTTTATAAAATCTTTTCTAAAATATGTCCCCTATTCTGTTCTTGGAGTTTTAACATTTCCGGATATCATTTCATCTACCGGAGATTATAGAACAGCCATCCCAGGGACTTTGGTGGCGTTACTGTTAGCCTATAAAGAGAAAAGCCTGGTAGTGGTAGCCATTGGAGCTATTGTAACTGCTTTCCTAACTGGGTTATTAATTCCATGAAAACATTTTAGAGGCTGTTGCTTGCATTAGATTATTGTGCTTGCTTTAAATTATTGTGCTTGCTTTGTATATACATACAGAAGTTTTGACTGATAAATGCGTTTATATAATTGGTGCTCTGCAATTAGCTCTCTTCTGGTTGTAATTATATTGGTGAAGAATTCCCACAGAAATACCCATCCTCCTATAAAAATACCTTCCTGTACTACTTCAAAGATTACACTGTCCTGACCAAATTGAAAGAAATAGCCTAAGCTTAAGAATGCCATGGACAATAGGAAATTAGATAGCGTCTTTTTACTTAATTTAGCCATACTTTTGGCAACCTTCATAATTTCATAGGAATAATAATTGCGATAGGCCGCTTCTACCGCCGCTTCTTTATTCACATCTTTTTTTGTTTCTGGTAAATATAACACAACATTTAATCCATATTTTAAAGGAATGTCTTCTGCTGAGGATAAAATAAAATCATCAAATTCAGCCTGAATAAATCTCTTCTTAAAAGGAGCAGGATCCCATTCATCATATACATCGTCATAGTCATCCAATGATATTTCGATTAAATAGGCATTGTGTTCTTCATCAAACCGATATTGTTTTTGTATCTGGGAGAATTTATTTCTCATAGAACACCTGCTTCCTTTTCATGATAGGATTTAAGGATTAAACCCTCAAAATTTATATATGATGAATAGTGCTGTAGAGCCACCCCTGCGGAGTACTTCTTATACAGTTTATATTTCATCTGCCTTTTTTAGAAGATATCTTTTCTTATATTTTAATTTGGCATATTTACCAATTTTACTTATAATATTATGATTTACTACTCCGCCAACGATTCCAACAACAGGTATTCCTTGGATGAATTTAGCAGTTAACAAGGATTCTGATAATATACTGGCAGTTATTTTCATTTCCTCTTCCAGCTGAATCTGTGTACCTTGATTGGAATCCAGCAACTGTCCTAATAAATTAATCTTTTGATCAAACTCTCTTTGGGTTTCTCCTTTGGTCATTGCCCCACATATGATATAGAGAATATACGCCTTTTCTTCCTCTCTTTCATACTGGTATCCATAGCTTAATGCTATTTCATTTACTGTACGTACGATTACTGCTATTAACAGCGGTATATCAGGGATTCCGATACCGAGTAACCCAAGAACTCCTCCTTCTAATACTGCTATGGAAGAGTTTATGGCTTTGGAATAATTTGATGGTTTGTCTAATTTTTTAATATGCTTTTTGCTGAGTTTTTTATCTATAGCATAATTATTCAAGTCAAATTCTAATTGCTTTTTATCTTTGTTATAGGTTTTTTCAATATAGGTATTGCCTTTTTCAAAAACAAGACAAAATCCTTTATAAAATGCTGCGTCCAGAGTATCAATTAACCTTGCAGGAATTTTATTCTGAATCATATTGGCTAAGGGAATTATTTTTTCCTGGATTATTTTATCTTTCACAATTTTATCTTTGATAAAAGTATTCTCTTTCTTGTATAGTATTTTTTCTTCCTGTTTCTCAATATCTTTTAACTGTTTTGACAACACCTGTCTCTTTCTCTTGCCCTCTTTATCTTCTACCTTGATTCGCATTCGCATACCTCCTTTACTTAATTGTAATCCAGCAGAATACCATTTAATTTTAACCATTTTTTTCGTTCTTTATAATCAGGCAATATAACTTCAACCAGATTCCAGAAATCCTTAGAATGATTCATATGCTTCATATGGCACATTTCATGTACAACTACATAATCAATCACAGAGACAGGTGCCATAACCAGTCTCCAGTTAAAGAGTAACTTTCTTTCACTGGTACAGCTTCCCCAGCGTTTTTTCTGCTCCTTTATTACGATACCGGAAGGTGTCATTTTAAAAAATTGTTGGTAATACCTGATTCTCTCTACTATGACTTCTTTCATTTTTAGACGGTACCATTTTTCTAATGCATTTTTAAGCTCATCCTCATCTCTAGTGCTTGTATAGATACATAACGTATCCTGAAGAAGCGTTACTCTGGGAGTTTTATATTTTGTCTCAATGATTCGAAGTGGATAGCTGCTGCCAAGATATAAGAAAGTTTCACCATCCATATAAGCTTTTTTAATTACCTTATACTCCACACCATTGTACTCATCCAGTTTTTTACATATCCAGTCGGCTTTGCCCTTGACTTCTCTTATAATGATATCTTTTGATAGACCGGCAGGCACCAGCACTATAATATTATCCGGCGGTTGTATTCTAATTTCTATTGTCCTTCTTTTTCTGTATTCTATTTGAAAAGAAATGATTCTTGACTTATGTTCAATGGTAAGCTGCATCTATTTGTCCTTTATTCCAGTCTTAATTCTGATGTTTGTCCCATCAGTTCTAATTTTTATTATATGAATAGTTTTAAAAATTATAGCATACTTATAACTTGCTAACAAGTTGGTTCCTTTTTTAATTTATCTCCACCTTATAAGGTATTACCATAGGTAAAAACACAGACAAGCAAAACAGCTGCAAAATCAGTTTCTTAAGAAATAATTCTTAAGTCAGTTACTGACTTTACAGCAGTTTTATAAAATACATTATACTAAAATCAGAGTCCTCATTTCCAATATAGGCAATTCTGTCACAGGCTAGATAAACTTTACTGACAGAATTATAGAAGTGTAAAAAGTAATCGATTTCATTTAATATCTGACTCTTTCTATTTGGCTTAATACCGTGTTTTTGGTAATTTTCCGCCTCTTTTAATTTTAAGGAAATTCTTCTCTTGTATACAAATAATTAGAACATCTCACTATAACTTCTTTTCTCTTCCAAAGCCTCTGAAAGCTCTGCTGCTTTTGCTGTATCTCCAATTAATATAACTCCGCTTAAACGGTTATTGATAAAATAATATTTCTCATAATTGCTTGAAGTCACATTCTTTTCCACTTTCAAATATTGTAGGCTTGAATTTTTACCATTATCTCCAGCAGCAAATAAT
>JAQZAX010000003.1 GCA_029239455.1 Anaerocolumna sp. | reverse complement strand
CTATAAATGCAAGCACTACATCCGCTGGCGACGGAAGCATGAATTTGGGTACAACCCCTCTTGCTGATAATACCTGCCATACCGTAAGTAAAATGACGATAGCCAAAGCAGGGGCAATTTTATTTATGATGTTTTGTAACTTTTTGGTCAATGGTTAGTACACCACCCTCCGGTGCATAGCTTATTTTCACATAGGCTGCAACTTTAGGACAGCCAGCCTTAATAGCAATATACTGGCAGTTTTTAACGATTTCCATTAATTCTTCGTAATCACCTTCTATGGAAGTTTCACTGGGACCTACATAATAATTCAACCCCGTACTTTCAATGTAAGCAATCACTTCATCAACAATTCGTACTACTTCTTCGTCGGTATCTACCTTTGGTAATACCTGAATAGCAACATTTGCATTCATTTTTACTCCTCCTTTTAATTTTGAGACTGCTAAATCCAGCCCTGATGGTATTTTAAGTTCGCAGGAAAGTTGGTCGAACTTTCCTATGAAATAAATAAGCCTCTCCAATACGGAGAGGCTTGTATATTATGGCATTAAACATAAGTGGCCAAATAATTCCATATACATCCCTCCGCCGGCATTATCCGGATCAGGTACGAAACAGTCTCCTGTTTCAA
Source organism: Anaerocolumna sp. (assembly GCA_029239455.1). Taxonomy (GTDB): domain Bacteria; phylum Bacillota; class Clostridia; order Lachnospirales; family Lachnospiraceae; genus Anaerocolumna. The sequence goes on along the minus strand of JAQZAX010000003.1, from coordinate 39,562 downwards.
GGGTTTTAAACATTGGAATAGTTTACTCTCAGCCTAATTCATTAGGCACCCCTAGTTTTTGTAATCGTAGCATATTATTTTGCTGCTGTCAAGATAACTGCAACATTTTCTTTTTTCTTTTTTGTTTGTTCTTTTTTCTTTTTTGTTTATTCTTTTTTTATTTTTCTGCGATGGTTCCTTATTTCTTAAGCAACTCCTATTTTGCTCTTTGATATTGTTTCGGCCAGATGTAATCTTCTCTCAATTCCTTCGCCGCCCCAAGTGGCCAGTATGGGTTTCTGAGAAGTTCACGTCCAAGGAATACAAGATCTGCTCTATTATTATGCACAATCTCTTCTGCCAAAGCCGGTGATGTTATGAGTCCTCCAGCCATAACAGGAAGTCCCGTTACATTTTTGATGGTTTCAGCATAGGTAATCATATAACCCGGATATACTTTCGGTACAACATTGACAACACCGCCTGCGCTTACATTTACCAGGTCAATACCTTCTTCCTTGACCATGTTAAGCATATTTGCCATATCCACATCATGATTTCCGCCCTCTGCAAAATCATCGCAAGAGACTCTAACAATGATTGGTTTCTCAACTGGCCATACACTTTTTACTGCCTGTAATACTTCTTTTAAGAATCGAACACGGTTCTTATCCTCTCCTCCGTATTCATCTGTTCGATGATTCGTCAGTGGGGACAAGAATTCGCTGATGAGGTATCCATGGGCAGCATGCAGCTCAATGGTGTCAAAGCCAGCCAGATCCGCTCTTCTTGCAGCTTCTTTAAAAGCTGCCACTACAGTTTTTATATCTTCTTTTGTCATCTCCAGGGGCATTCGGTAATCATCACTATAAGCAATAGGACTTGGTGCAATGGACGGCTCTGAAAATGCTTCAGATTTTCTTCCTGCGTGACCTAACTGTACACCCACTTTAGCGCCGTGTACTTTACACGCATCAACAATTCTTTTTAATCCGTCAATTTGTTCGTCTTTCCAGATTCCCAGATCATTCTCTGAGATTCGTCCGCGAGGTTCCACACCGGTAGCTTCCAGGATAATAAGGCCTGTTCCACCAACCGCTCTTGTAGTGTAGTGGATAAGATGCCAATCCTTTGGGTTACCATCATTGTCCGCACTATACATACACATAGGCGGCATTACGATACGGTTCTTTAATTCCATATTCTTTAATTTATAACTGGAAAATAATTTTGACATGTTAATACTCCTTTCGTAACATTATATATTTTTGGTAATTAATTATTATTCTATCATATAATTTAGAATCTGCAAACATTTCCCATAGAATTGGTGTGGATTTTCCCTATTTATCATTTATAATTTCTAAGGCTTTTAATATATAAACGCGGAGCTTTGCTCGTGTGCATCCGCCGGAGGCTGTCGAATTTCCATGCCCCGTTTATACTCCTAGTAGCGCAAAAAAACTTGACATGGGAATTAAACTCTTAAATCGTATTAAGGTAATTGCAAAAAGGGATTTTATTCTAATTTTCTTTACATACTAAATGACTGTATGATAGAATGTGATTTGCTAGAAAGTTATATGTTACTATGTTATATGTACTATATTATATTGTTTGTTACAATGTTGTTTGTTACAATGTTTTACAACACAACGATATTTGTTACAAAGGCCTATGTTACAAAGTTAAGTCTTAGTTTTGTTCAATAAAATATATACCTGGAGGAATTTATGAGATACAACAGAATATTATTTGACGCTGATGATACATTATTTGACTTTAAGAAGTCGGAACGGGAAGCATTTAAAAACACTATGATTCATTTTCATGTAGATTACGACGAAGATTATCATTTACCCATATATCATAATATTAATTCCGCTATCTGGCGGGAATTTGAAGAAGGCCTCATTACGCAGGAAGTGTTAAAAGTAGAACGTTTTCGCAGATTGTCCAAGGAACTTAATATCCATTTTGATGTGGCAGCATTTTCAGATTCCTATATGGAGCATTTAGGGGGCACATCCTTTTTATATGAAGACAGCTTAGCGCTTATTCAAAGTCTTCATAAAAATTATAAGCTCTCTATTGTTACAAATGGTCTTACAAAAGTGCAAAGGAAGCGCATCAGACAATCCGAAATTGCAGAATATTTTGAGTATATTGTTATTTCGGAAGAAGTTAAAGTATCAAAACCGGACCCGAAAATATTTGAATATGCTGTTACTACGGCAGAATCTATGGATAAGAGCAGTATACTAATGGTTGGCGATAGTTTGACCTCAGATATTCAGGGAGGGATTAATTTTGGTATTGATACCTGCTGGTTTAACCAAAATAAAAAAGAAAATCGTGCAGCTATTTGGCCGACCTATGAAATTACAAGACTGGCAGAACTTAAAGATTTATTATAATATCCATGCAAACCAAATGTAAGAGTATTTTATTTTAAATAAGTTAACCAAAATTATTTAACAAGTATTTTATTCCTGTATTTTATTCCTGTATTTACACATAATAACAACAAGAAATGGTCCTTTATGGAAGGTTTTGTATTACATTGTATAGGAGTGAAGTATTATGAATTCATTAAGAAAAATGCCTCGGGAAAAAACTTTGGATAGCAGCTGTTTATTATTAATGGAAGGATATCGGTTTATTCAAAAAAGATGTTGCAAATATCAGTCTGATCTGTTTCAAACGCGTCTTATGGGTAAAAAAGTTATCTGTATGAGTGGGAAAGATGCAGCAAGGATATTCTATAATGATAAATATTTTAAGAGACAGGGTGTTGCACCTAAGCGGATACAAAAGACGTTACTAGGTAAAGGTGGAATCCAGGGCTTAGACGGCGTGGCACATCGTTATCGAAGGCAGATGTTTTTATCCATTATGACACCTGATAATATGAAAGTGTTGATTCACTATATCAGGGAGCAGTGGAATTATAATTCAATACGGTGGAATAGAAAAGAAATCGTTTTGTATGATGAGGTTCAAAAACTGCTGTGTCAGGCGGCCTGCAGGTGGGCCGGAGTACCTCTGGATTATTATGAGATAAACCAAAGAGCAAGGGATTTAGGCAAAATGGTGGATGGGTTTGCTGCTGTGGGGCCAAGATATTGGCAGGCCAAACGTGCCAGAAAGAATACGGAAATGTGGATTCGGGGAATTATTAAACGGATTCGGTCACAGGAACTGCATTGTTTTGATAATTCAGCAGCTTATATTATCTCGTGGCACCGGGATCATTATGGTCAGCTCCTAAACACCCAGATAGCTGCCGTGGAGTTAATTAATATTCTAAGACCCATTGTCGCTATCGCAACCTATATAACCTTTGGTGCGTTAGCTTTATATGAGCACCCGGAATGCCGAAATAGTTTTTGGCTTAGAAACCCTGATTTTAATCAGCAATTTGTGCAGGAAGTCCGCCGCTATTATCCATTTGCTCCCTTTGTTGGAGCTATGGTGAAGAAAAATTTCATTTGGGATAAGTACTATTTTAAGAAAGGTACTTTAGTGCTCTTAGATATCTACGGCACGAATCACGATTCCAGGCTATGGAAGCACCCTTATGAGTTTATGCCTGAGCGTTTTAAAAAAAGTGATCATAACCCGTATCAATTTATTCCTCAGGGAGGCGGTGATTACAATAATGGGCATCGCTGTCCCGGTGATATGCTCACCACCGAGGTAATGAAAGCGAGTCTCGATTTTATTGCCTGCCACTTAAGCTATAAAGTCCCCCATCAGAATATGCATTACCGCTTATGTCGTATACCAGCTCTTCCAAAAAGCAGGTTTGTGATAAAATAATTGGTGTCAGGCACCCTTAAGAATTTCTTACGAAAACAGTACGTTTTCGTAAGAAATTCTTAAGGGTGCCTGACACCAATTATTTTAAAACCATTTATGTTTCTTAAAATATATTATAATTAACACGGATATAATTAAACTAAGGGTAATTAAGAGTGGATATCCAAAGGACCACTGATATTCCGGCATTTGAAGGTTCATGCCATACCATCCAACAATCAGGGTCAGCGGAAGAAAAATAGTGGTTATTACCGTCGAGAGTTTCATAATACTGTTTAGATTTATATCTACCTGTGTTTGATAGGCTTCTCGAATCTGGGATAAATAATCCTGCAAATACCTGGTACTTTCAAGCAATCGTCTGGTACGATCCGTCAATAAACGAAAATGGCGCATTTCCTTTTTATTTAATAAGCCATTCATATTCTCTTCCACTGATTCCGAAATAGAAAGAAGCCTGTCATAGTAACGTTTATAAGTAAGAAGTTTCTTGCGAATCTTAATAATTTCAGCGATGAAGTTCTTATTTCGGGACGTTATAATCGCTTCCTCTAATTTTAAAATTCTTTCTTCCATGAGTTCTAATTTGTTAGAATCCGATTTTGTTAGATTATCTAAAAACAGGTATAAGATTTTTTGTAAGGAGAGGTCTTTCATTTCTCCACTGGTTTCTTCTATTTCCGTTTGAATTTCTTCAACAATGGGCAGTACTTCAAGATGATTTGAAACAAATATAAGCATATTGGGTCTAAAATAGATGGATATGTGCTTTAGTGCTATTAAAGACTCTCTGTCCCAGGGAATATTAAGCGCTATAAAGTCAAATCCTTCATGGCTTTCAAACTTAAAAGTATTCCCCTCAATGCATTCTTTTACAGTTCTATCATTTACCTTTAGCATCTTTGCATTGGCTCTTAGTTCTTCCTTATTGAAAATACATAGATAAGGCTCTGCTTCATTTATATGCAAAGAAGAAGCTTCGCTTTCAATGAGTTCTCCGTCATCAACATTAAATATCATTTCGTGTGTCTCCCTTATTTGTTGTTTTCGCTTCATTTGTAACATTATTATTTGAATACTTTTTAATCCTTTTTGTACTAAGAATAGTATTTCTGTTATTTCTACTTTTTCTACTATTTTAATTCCATAATTTTTCTACTGCTTTCATTATACTTTTTTTGCCCGAAATGTTCAAGGTATGTTGGAAGTTTGGAACTCCGGATGAAACTTTTAATTAACACCTTATCTTGCTTCAACAAACTCCTTATATGAACGTGAATTTTTAGAGAAGTATTCCAGTATTTTACCTTCACTCACAAGACTACATTTGCTTGCACCCATATATGCGCTGTAGCTGCTCCAGGGATAATCAATGGGCTTTGTAACTATATGGGCTTTCACGGGATTTAAATGAATATATCTGCTGGTTTCCAGATAATAAGCATCATCATCGATTATTTCAGAATTGTATCTGCCCTGGAATAAATGCCCGAATTCATCATATTTTCGATTAAAATAATGAGAATAAGTGCAGAACAGATATTTAGTTATATCCCAGATTGGGAAAGTTGAAGTTTCAATTTGCAAATGTACGTGATTCGTCATCAGGCAGTACGAAATAATAAAAAAGGTGTATTGTTTCTGGGCTTTCTCTAACAATTTCAGGAACATTCGGTAATCTTCTTCCTCACGGAAAATATCACTTTTATGATTTCCCCTGTTTATCACGTGATATACAGCTCCAGGGTACCATATTCTCTTCTTTCTTGGTATAAAACATCATCTCCTTGCTTGATTAAATTAGATTGATTTGGATTGATTTGAATTGATTTGGATGGCAAATAGATTCATTAGAAAATGGGTTTATTTCATGGGTAAAAGTAATAGATTAAAGATAAAAAGTAAATATTTTATAATTTAGTTTAGATGATAAAGAATTGTAGAAAAAAAGATATAATGAAAGCAAATATACTATTATCATATCGCATTTCACATAAAATAGCAATTGTAAAATCAGGCGGGTTCAACCTGGCCTGATTTTACATATTCCTATCTAAATACAATTACTGCCGGATAATAATATAAAGACCTTTTCACCGGTAGATTTTTCAAACTTAGTTTGTTTTTCGGTGATTTGGTCTAAAAGTCTTTCCATTTTGCGATATGTATTAATTAATTTTGGGCTGCTTAAAGGCACGCCAAATTCAAGCATTCGATTAACTTTTTTCTGATAATGAGCAACCAGCCATAGTCTAACTTCAATATCAAAAAGCAATCTGCTTTTTTGTTCTTTGTTCATTGTCTTCTCCTGTCTGCAATATGCAATTGTATAATTCATTAAGCCTTAAATAATATAGCATACTACGCAAAAAATAGGAATACCCAAACAATCCAAAAATATCGAGTTAAATCTGCGGTATTCGACATTTATTGTAAATATTTAAGAAAAATTTAAGAAAAATTTAATGGTGTCAGGCACCATAAACTAAAGTTTATGGTGCCTGACACCTAAAAATACAAATAACAAACATCCAATTAGCGCTCCTGTGCCATCAATTAGTACATCAGATATCTGCCCGGAGCGTCCCGGTACATACAGCTGATGAATTTCATCAGTGACAGCATACAATATACTAATAAGTTCCGTACGAAGAACAAGTTTATACCCTCTGCTGCCATAAAGATATAGGGGATAAGCAACTGTAACTGCTAACAATGAATACTCCGTCATATGAGCTGCTTTTCTGATTCCAGTTTCAAACAACTCCAGTCTCTGTATTCTATGGGCAGCTGTTAATTCCCAGTTAAAAAACTTCTCAATTACTTGATATATATTCTCTACGATTCCACCGCTTAAGCTTGAGGACTCCAATGCATCCTGAGAGGAAAAGTAGAATATTCCAACCATGATAACTATGGCAGGAATCATTGATAATACGTTATATATTTTATTTGATTTTTGATTATTCAGTATGCTACCCAAAATTAATTCTTCCTTTATTTGCTTTGCTAATCAAACATTATAGTATATTGTTGGTGCTTTTACAATAGGTGTCAGGCACCCTTAAGAATTTCTTACGAAAACGAAACGTTTTCGTAAGAAATTTGTAAGGGTGCCTGACACCATAAACTATTCTGTTCGCAATGCATCGATGGGGTTTAGGCTAGCCGCTTTGCTGGCGGGCATGTAGCCAAATCCGATGCCGATACCTGCTGAAACGCCAAATGCTAAGAGGATAGAATTAAGTGTGGGTGCCGCTTCAATTCCAAAGGCGCTGCCAAGGGTCCTGGTAGCAATGTACCCTATGATGATTCCGATGACGCCGCCGATGGTACTGATAGCGGCGGCTTCTATGACAAACTGCCACATAATATCACGCTTTTTGGCTCCCAGGGATTTGCGGATACCAATCTCCTTTGTTCGCTCCACTACAGATACAAGCATGATGTTCATGATTCCAATACCTGCTACCAGCAAGGAAATTCCTGCGATTCCTCCAAGTATGGCGGATAACATGCCGGTCATGGTATTTACTGTTTCCAGTAGCTGGGTCATGCTGGATATAGTATAGAGGTCTTCATTTTTCATTATGCCATACAAATAATTATCTAAAACCTCTTCCCCGGCCTCCACTGTTTCACTGTCTATGGCTGCAAAGGAATAACTTCCGATGTCATTTGAACCTGCCAGCCTGGTTGCGTTTGAGTAAGGGATATAAACTACATCATCCGTGGAGTTAGCCTCCGAATCCGCCTCCTCTTTTTGAATCCCAATAATAGTATAAACCTGACCGTTTATTTTAAAGGTATCTCCTAAGGCTGCGTTACCGTCAAATAGTTCCTCTACAATATAAGATCCAATCACGGCGCCATTGTATCGGTTTTTAATATCTGCGTACTGAATGAAGCGACCGGCAGATAACTCCAAACTATTTAATTCCAAATAATCTTCGCCCACACCCGTTACGGAAGTAGTAAGGGACTCTGTTCCATTTTTCACGGTATATCTGGAACTCACTTTTGGAGTTACACCAAGAAAAATATCACTGTTTTCCTCCGTAAATTCATACACAGCATCCACATCAACCTTTCTGGTATCTGTATTGGTAACGGTTACGGATATCATATTGGTGCCCATATCTGAAAATGTAGAAATTACATAATTAGTTACCCCTTCCATTAATCCGATGAGGGTAATGACGGAAGCAACGCCGATTATCATGCCAAGCATGGTAAGAAAGGAACGCATTTTACTGCCTACGATGCTCTTACCCGCCAATTTAAATGCCTGTAAAATGCTCATCCTGCTGCCTCCTGTTCCTTATACTCCCTGGCTGTTCCATCGAATACTATTTTGCCGTCATGCATTTTTACAACTCGATTCGCTTTAGCAGCTACCGTAGGATCATGGGTGATTAAAACTATGGTATTTCCCTCTTCATTTAATTGTTTAAGAAACTCTAATACCTCGCGGCTCGTTTTAGAATCAAGGGCACCTGTAGGTTCATCCGCTAGAATCAGGGACGGCTTTCCTACTAAAGCTCTTGCAATTGAGCCTCTCTGTTGCTGCCCACCGGAGAGTTGATTAGGGTAGTTCTTCCATTTATCTTCGATTCCTACCCGGGCTAAGGCCTCCATTGCCAGCTGCTTTCGCTCTTTCGCACCGTAGCCGCCATATAATAGGGGTAATTCAACATTTTCCAGGAGGTTTTGCCTTGGCAGCAAATTGTACTGCTGAAAAATAAACCCAATTGTTTTATTGCGAATTGTCGCCAGTTGGTCGCTTTTCATCTTGCTTACATCCTGGCCCTTAAGGATATACTTTCCTTCTGTTGGAATATCCAGCGCACCAATGATATTCATTATTGTTGATTTCCCACTTCCGGATTTACCCACAATAGCCACAAATTCACCGTCATATATGGTAAGACTGATTCCGTCATTGGCACGAACCTCCGTTGTTCCCATCTGATAGATTTTAAAAATATTAATAAGGTCAATAAGCGGTGCATTATTTTCTTCGTTTCCTAATTCCATCATTCTATATCATGCACCTCCTACTGTGACTGTGGTCTGGTTCCGCCGCCACCACCAAAGACGCTTCCACTAGGTCTCGTCTGCCCATTTGGCATCTCTTGATTAAACTGGCCTGGCATCATAATAGTTTCTGTCGTACCGGTAGCCCGAACCACGTATACTTCCTCATCTCCGTTTAAACCACTCTTAATTTCTATATAATCTCCATCGGAAAGTCCGGTTTCTACTTCCACCGAACGATAACCTGCAGGTACATCTCCAACTGCCTCTGTGACTGATTCATCTGCCACATATACAAGATCACCACGCATTAAGGCATCTGCCGGTACTGCAAGAACACCTTCCACTTTTTCAATAATAATCTCACCTGTAACATTCATTCCCGGTAATAGGTCACCTGTTTCATCAATACGAACCGTAACAGGGTATTGGGTTACTCCATTATTACTAGTGCTTTCCAAGCTGATATTAGTGACAACACCGCTTATTTCTACACCTTGTAATGCATCGGCGGTAATATCCACTTCCTGGCCAACTTTAACGCTTAGTACATCAAGTTCATCAATATACATTTCAAAGGTTAACGCAGACAGGTCATAAATTACACATAATGATGAATTAGAACTGATAGTATCTCCAACTAAGACATCTTTGCGAATCACCTGTCCGGAGATTGGTGCCGTTACGCTGTAATCGGTTTTCATATCAATCTGATCTTGTAAAGAGCTTTCTGCATCTTCAATGGCTTCTTTTGCATTTTCCATCTGTGATGTTGCATTATCTAAAGCAGAATCCGCACTGTCTAAATTCTTCTCATAATTATCAAGGGAAGATTCTACAGAATCTTCGCTTAATACAAAAAGTACATCTCCAATATTTATTTTACTGCCTTCTTCAATATTTAGTCTGGTAATTTCCCCACTTTTTCCTGCCAGAATTACGGTATCTTCTAATGGTTTAAATGTGCCATCGCTACTGCTGTAGAGACTGCCAATGGACGCCGTTGCCGTATTTGATGTGGTTAATCCACCAGGATTTTCAACCTTTATGGTAACCATCTTAACCAATCGGTTTCCACTTAGTACCTGTTCTAGACTACTCACTTTCGTAACGGTTCCAACCAGTACCTCAAAGCTGTCGGTCAGTTCTACTTCTGCCCCTTCACCAACCAGGGTGGAATCAACTTCGGAAGAGAGGAAAGGTACTTCAAGTAGCATAGAGCTGTTATCATACACATTGGCAATCTGGGTTCCTGCCTGTATGGTATCCCCCACTTCCACAGAAAGGGCTGTTATTGTTCCAGCAACATCTGCAGTTACATTTGGGTTTCCTACATCTTCTTTTGCTTTATTGTAATCGTCTAAGGCTTCCTGATAGTCCTCTGCTGCCTTTTCATAATTTTCCACTGCCTTGTTGTAATCATCACTGGCTCTTGTAACTGAGGTCTTCGCTGAATCAATCTTGCTGTCTAAATCATCTGTCGTTATTTGATATAGAATATCGCCTTCTTCTACCTGGTCACCTTCTTCAAAGTCTGCGGCAAGGATTTCGCCTTCAACTAAGGTTCTGACCTCATAGGTGCTCAGTGGTGCTACTGTGCCGGAAGAAGAGAGAACCTTTTGAATATCCCTAGTCTCGACTTTTACATTTTCAGTGGTAATTGCTGCTGTATTATTATTTCTCCTACCACTTATAAAGTTTCTAACAGTCAATATTGCTATGATAATTACAATCACAATAACTACCCATTTTAAGTATTTTCTGCCTTTTATGCTTTTACCAGGTCCATCGGGACGTTGGGATTTTTTTGTCCCTCCACTGGCAATTTTCTTAAACAAACTCATATCTGCTACCTCTCTATGCTTAATTTATCTTCTCTGCTATTATAACTCTGACCTGTCCGCCGGTAAGTATGGTTTTGTCGTAATATCCGGTTAACTCATATTTTGTTTTATCCGATACTTTATCAAGAGTTGTTGCTGCATATTTACCATTTACAAGGTAATATACTAGAACGTTGTCAGACATGGGGTATTTGCCGTCTGAAGATTGAACCGTGGCAGTTCCCACAGATACTATGTCTACTGCTGTCAATGTCAGGGTGTCTGAAAGGATGTTGCCCTCAAACAAGAAGCCTTTTGGACCAGCATCAAGATTGTAGCCCTTCTCTAGCTGTGGGTTTGTAGTGTATGAGGTGCCATTAAGCATATAATTTAGTGTGGCAGTGCCAGAACCTGTAAATGTGATTCCTGTAATCACACCATACTCATATAAATCTCCGGTAACATTATTTAGAATCAGCTGTGTAATTTCGCCGATAGAATTCATTTCATAATAAAGAACGGTGCTGCCTCCTAAGATTACATTTGCAAGTCTATCCGGATAAATGGTGATATAGTTACCCTCAGAATAATCTAAAATCTTAACGTTTGACGCAAGGGGAATACCGCCTAGCATGCTGGCGTCACTTGAAAATGTATTATCTCCGAAATTTCTGCTCTCCATTTCATATTTGCTAACGGTCGCCTCTCCATCTTTATAAGTAACCCGGGCAATGTTGCCTTCTGAAAATGAAAGATACGTCATGTCATAATCCTGCTGAAATACACTTCCTTTAGCATCCACAAACTCCACGTAGTTGGTGTAAATGTAATCACCTTCTTCATCGGTTGACATATGCTCACCAATCTTTGTAACAATTCCGGTTATGGTAGTGTTATATTCATCTAAACTAAGTACTCCCACAACGGTATCCTCTTTGCCAAGCAAAATGGTGACCGTGTCTCCTGCATCAACATTTCCCAGGGTGGAGAACTCATAAGCCATTGCATTTGTACCTATTGTGTATTCATTTCCGCCAATATTTACTGAAGACGGTGACAATCGGTTGGGATAGATGTCTTTTACCGTTCCGGTAACTTTGTTGTCGTATGCCCAGATGGTATTGATGTTCTCAGAATAGTACAAAACATCGTATTCCTGGGTTTCGGTCAGATTGCTCTTCGTTTCGTTGCGATAGAAGGTAACAGAAGAAGTTATGGAAAATGGAATCTCTGTCTTCCAGTTATCATCAGCAACAATGGGGCCTTCCATATCCGTGTTTATGACAGAAAGATAGTTTATCTCTCCATTTTCATCTAAGGAATATCCCAGGGTTTCTGCATATATTTTACCGTCTTTTCCTGTGGTGGTTAGGGTGTTATACAATAGATTTGAGATATCTTTTCTGGTAAGGGTCTGTTTTGCTGTTTTCGAAATATTCGCATTTAAGCCCTTAGAAGTGTAAAGCGCCATCTGCCCCGAACCAATACTTCCGGTAAAATCTGCGCTGGTGTATCCCAATAATTTTAAAACGCCATTGACTGCTTCCTGAAGAGTAATAGCGTTGTTTGGCAAAAATGTGCCATCTAAATAGCCTGACATCCACCCCCAGGTAATCGCCGTCTCTATGTAACCCGATGCCCAATAGTCCTTGGAGACATCTTTAAATAACGATGTGTTGCTTTTCTCTGCAGTTGTGTCTTTTAATGTTGACATATTAGTCAACATCTGCGCAAATTCTGCTCTGGTAACCGTCGCTGATTCACTATTACTGCTGCCTCTCTCTGTGTTCATAATTCCCATAGCCTGAATAATCTGTGCGGTTGTGTTTACACTATCTGCAGCCATTATGGTCTCTGCCGGTGCTAAAACTGCTAACAGCGCAATCATGATTGCCATTAATTGGGATGCACGTTTTCTCTTCATACTCTTTCTCCTTCTCATATTGTTATAACAGCCCCACGCCTACTTCCCATATATTACTACATAATTCTAACGAAAAACAATGAAAAATGTGTGAAAAATATGTGTAGAATTGGTGTCAGGCACCATGAACAAAAAATGAACGGATATTACATATCCGTTCACATTTTGTTCATGGTGCCTGACACCTACTTCCACACTTACTGCAATACACTGCGTCCTTATCTACTTGTGTACCACAGTTTTCACAGGTTTGTGTACCCTTTAATTCTATTATTTTCTCAATAATCTGTTCTATGGTTTTAAAAGCATCCGCATATTTCTCTTCCTGTGCATCTCTATTCTCTTCATAATAGAGCTTGCCAATAACCGCATATGCATCTTTTAACTTGTTCTCCTGTTCACGAATCTGGGCATTCAGTTTCACATTCTCTGTAACCTCTTTCGCCTTCTTTACAACTTCCTGTCCTTGTGTTGTAATAGTGTCGCCTACCTTTTCTAATGTATCAAATAAATTCATAGTGTACCTCCTTATATTCTATTTTTATTATATTATCATAGTTTCATTACTTTGGTGTCAGGCACCGTGAATAAAATGTGAACAGATGTTCATATCCGTTCACATTTTGTTCACGGTGCCTGACACCTAAGCTTTGCTAACTGAATACAACCCATGATCCCCTGCTTATCCTCCAGTGAGGCGGGTACTATATATTCATCCAGATTATCTAACTCTTTCGTTTTAACGTAACCGTTCAAAAATGTTTTTACCTGGGTGCGAATCAATGGAAACAATTGCATTTGATGCATTACACCACCGCCTAAAACAATGCGCTTAGGGGAAAGTGTTAATATATAGTTTACCATGGCTTGTGCAAGATAATAAGCTTCCAGCTCCCACACTTCTTGTTTATCCACTAAATCAGATGCTTTTTCCCCCCAGCGTTTCTCAATGGCTGGTCCAGAGGCTAAACCCTCGAGACAATTCGGGTGATAAGGGCAAACTCCTTCAAAATTATCATCCGGATGTCTTTGTAACAGTATATGACCAGCCTCCGGATGCAGCATTCCATGTAAAAGACTTCCATTTATGTATACTCCAACTCCTACACCTGTACCAACGGTAATATAGACACTAGAAGAAAGCCCTTTGGTAATTCCCCAGGTTGCTTCTCCTAACGCCGAACCATTCACATCCGTATCAAAGCCAATGGGAATAGAAAGTGCCTTCTTCATAATGCCTACAATGTCATAATTTGCCCAGGCAAGTTTTGGTGTTGTTGTTATATACCCATAGGTACTTGATTCATCATTTAAATCAATGGGTCCAAAGGAACCAATCCCCAAAGCGCTGATATTTTTCTCTTTAAAGTAATCAATAATCAATGGAATTGTAGTGTCTGGTTCTTTTGTAGGAATTGAAATCTCTTCCATTATTTCACCATATTCGTTGCCAACTGCCAGTACCATCTTAGTTCCGCCTGCTTCTAATGCACCAAATAACATGTTAATTTACCTCCGTATAATAAAAATAGCCTTTCTGATACCTATATTAACATGTTATATTTAACGTGTCCATATACATATATTTAGGTTTTTAGACTTATAATTAACTTGTTTTAATTGATTCGGATTTTAATGAAGTCTTTTCACTGATTCCCGTTCAATCAGTTCTACTCCAATCAATCAAATTATTTTAATGTCATCAACAAATTTATAAGGTTTCATTCTTATCACAAATATGATACTATATTTTTGAATCTGGTATTTTCATTTCTGCGTGGTTTTAAGTGAAGGATTGAGTGAAGGTTTCTCTAAAGAATTGAGTGAAGAATTATCAGTAAGAATTATAACTAATAGGAGGTTACTGTGAAAGATATTTTATTTTTAGAACCTGTACTAAAGGAAATGATTTGGGGTGGCAGCCGCTTAAAATCCGATTTTGGCTATGACATACCAAGTGATCACACGGGAGAATGCTGGGCAGTGAGTGCTCATGCAAACGGAGACTGCACAGTAAAAAACGGGTTGTTTAAAGGAGAAAAACTGAGCAGCTTATGGAAGAATCACCCGGAACTATTTGGAAATGTAAGGGGAGATGTGTTTCCATTACTGGTAAAAATTATTGATGCCAAAAATGACTTAAGCATTCAGGTACACCCGGATGATAGGTATGCGGCAGAACATGAAAATGGAGCTTTAGGTAAAACAGAGTGCTGGTATATCTTAGATTGTGACCCGGACGGTAAAATAGTAATTGGGCATAACGCGAAAGATAAAACAGAATTAAAAGATATGATTGATAATCAGAAATGGAACGATCTAATTCGGGTACTGCCTATTAAAAAGGGAGATTTCTTTCAGATTGAACCTGGCACCGTACATGCAATTAAGACAGGTACTTTAATCTTAGAAACGCAGCAAAGCAGCGATATTACTTATCGTTTATATGATTATGACCGTCTGTCTGATGGCAAGCCAAGAGAATTGCATATTAATAAATGCATTGATGTGATAACTTGTCCTCATGAAGAAGTAATCGCTGACAGAAATATAATAGAATTTGAAAATGCTACTGTAGAGCATCTCATCTCCTGCGACTATTATACTGTAAGCAAGCTTTGGGTAAATGGTTCCCAATCCTTTAAGCAAAAAGAACCCTTTACGATATTAAGTGTAGTTGAAGGAGAAGGAAACATTGACGGAACTCCTATTGTAAAAGGCGATCACTTTATATTGCCTGCCGGATATGGTGAATATACGATGGAAGGTGAAGTAGTAGTAATAAAAACAGTGTGAAAAACGGTGTCAGGCACCCTTACGAATTTCTTACGAAAGTTTCACTTTCGTAAGAAAATTGTAAGGGTGCCTGACACCGCTCTATATTTTAAACTTCGTAACTAGCCCATGTAAATTAAGTGCCAACTCGGATAAACTGTCGCTTGCCGCTGCAATTTCTTCAACGGATGCAGTCTGTTCTTCCGTTGTAGCAGATGCTTGTTCCGCTGCTGCCGCATTCTCTTCAGCAATGGATGATAGATTTCCAAGGACATCCAGAATCTCTTGTCTCATCTGATCCATCTCTTCTCCGGAAGCACTTAACTGTTCTACGGCTGCTATGGATTCTTTCATGGAATCTGCAATTAATTTGTATTTATCTTTACTGTTATTTACACTACTTGCCTGCTCATTTGAAATGGCAGTTACTCTTTGCATTGTATTTACTGCACTGAATGTATTGCTTTGCAATTCGCTTACAATTTCATTTATGAGTTTGGTAGAATTAGAAGACTGCTCTGCCAGCTTTCTGATTTCGTCAGCAACTACAGCAAATCCCCTGCCTGCATCCCCTGCTCTTGCTGCCTCTATGGCCGCATTTAAGGATAATAAATTCGTCTGTTCTGCTATGGATTCAATTACACTGCTTGCTTTACCAATTTTATTAGAACTTTCATTTGTTTTCATAATAACCTGGTAGATTTCTTCTACAGCAGCAGTACTTTCTTCCGTAATTTTGCTTAGAGAATCAATTTCTTGTAATCCTTCGGATACTACTTGGGTTACTTTATGGGAAGAAGAATTTACATTACCGATGTATCCCTGCACTTTTTCGATGGTTGTTCCTAATAAAACAGCCTTGGATGAGCCTTCTTCAGTATGTTTCGCCTGTTCTGACGCTCCCTGTGCAATTTCTTCGACCGTTCTTGCTACTTCCTGGGATGCAGTGGCTGTTTGCTGGGAAGTTGCGGTTAATTCTTCCGCTGAAGCAGACATTTGCTCAGAAGAATTATTAATTTCACTTATGATATTTCGTATACTATCCGTAATGCTTTGCAATGCCTTGGCCAAATGACCAATTTCATCATCCATTTTCATATATTTGTGGTTAACATCTTCCGTTAAGTCAAGGTTAGCAATTTTATTGGCATAGTTTGCAGTGCCAATCACCGGTTTCGTAATAGATACTCCCAGAATATAGGTTAACACTATACTAATGACTAACACAGTGGCAATAATAAATATCATTAACTTCTGCATGGTTGCAATAGATGCTAATATTTCATTTTTACTGGCTGCCAGAACAAAGATCCAATTGGTTTCGCCAATGGTTGCATACCCAACAAATTCTTCTCTTCCTTCATAGGTATACTGGCCAGTTCCGTGTTTTAATTCTAATGCTTCGTTAATAGTTTTGGCCATTGTAGAATAATTGTCATCCGTTTTTGCCATTTCGATTGGATTAAATTGGCTCATTACTTTTTGTGTGTCTTCATGGCCGATCATAGTTCCAGTGCCATCAATAATGAAGCCATATCCTTCTTCACCATATCCCATATCAGCCGCCATATTACCTAAGGCATTACCATCTCTGTTTCCTATTAATGCACCAACAATTTTACCTTCTTTTTTAATTGGAACGGCCTGAAGTAATACTAATTTTTTAGTACTTGGATTAATACTAAAATCGATTGCAGACTTACCAACTGTTAAGGCTTTTAGTATAGGATCCGTCTGGTCATATTGGAATGTATTTCCGTTGGAATAAGCAACGGAACCATCCATCTGCATGACTCCTAATTGATAAAAACCGGTAACAGAAATCAGATTCTTAAGAAATTCTTTTTGAACTTCCCAGTCCATTTCCCGGATTTCGTTCATAGATGCTATGACATCCAAAGCCTTCTTCTGTGTTTCCAAACGGCTTTCTTCTAATCTGGCTGCTTCTTCCGCTAAGGACGTGATTGTAATCTTGGCTTCTCCAATTAGAAGATTGCTGGCTATGGTTATGGCTATGGTACCAAGTCCTAGTAACGATAATAAAATTAATCCCATAAAGCTAAGAATTAATCTGATTTTTATGCTCTTCTTTGTCTTATTGCCATTGCTAGTTGTATTTCTCTTACCTATTTTATTTCTTTTACCTATTTTACCACTTTCAGTTATTACTGTGCTTTCATTTAACATGATATTTTCACTTTGTAGAAATCTTTTACTTTTAAAAATGCTGCGCTTCCCGAACCTTCTCTTAACTCTTATGTTTTTATGAGCTCTTTTGTTCCTTATAAAATTCTTAATCTTTATAAAAAATCTTTTCACCGTGCTGCTCCCTTCCTATTTCTCCGTCCTGTAGAAGTAATCAATAATTTGAGACTAAAAAGCTCTCAAAATTGCTTTTTTCCATTTATGTGTATAGGTTGCATAATGGTAGATTATAGCACAGCAAGAAATTGTAATCAATCATTTTTTTACAATAAGGTGTCAGGCACCGTGAACAAAATATGAACGGATATGTAATATCCGTTCACATTTTGTTCATGGTGCCTGACACCTTATTGGTTTACATAGCAAAAAGCCTTGCCCTGATTCACAGGAGATTTCTCTTAAAAACTCTAGCTGTTCTTGTTTTTCTATTCCTTCTGCTACGACGCGGTATTTTAAATCACGGGCAAAGGATACAATATTTTTGATAATAATTGTATCTTTTTCCTCTTCCGGTACTAAGGCTACGAAACTTCTATCAATTTTGATTATGTCTATGGGTAATGTTTTTAGATGCATCAGAGAGGAATATCCTGTTCCAAAATCGTCTAATGCTATTTTAACCCCAAACTTCTTAAGACGATGTACTCGCTTTGCGGCCAGCTCCATATCCACAAGCAAAGCTGTTTCTGTTATCTCAATTACCACCGATGTGTAATCAACTTTATAGCGCAGCATTATCTCTTCTATCTCATGAAAAGCTGCTTCGCTTCCCAATGTTTTACTTGATATGTTGATTGCCAGCTCTAAATGCCTCCTACCATCTTTTTCCCACTGGGCTTTTTGCTGCAAAGCATTTCTAAATATCCACTTCTCTAATGCATAGATCTGTTTCGATTCCTCTGCAAATGGGATAAATATTGCCGGGGAAATCATCCCCCGTACCGGATGAATCCATCGTACTAGGGCTTCCATACCTGTAATTTTGCCAGTTTTTAAGTCAAACTGGGGTTGATAATACAGTGTAAATTCCTCTTTTACTATTGCTTTTTCAATATCTTTTGCTATCTCACTAAGCTGATTCCTCTCGTTTTCAAGTTCATTCCTGTTCGGCACAATGGGTAATTTCTTAAATGCGTCGAATACTCTAAAATGTCCCTTTATTTTCCCCCATCTCCCTTTCTGTTTAAGCTATGATGTCCCCATATCCAACTAAAGCTTGAACTTCGCAACTAAATTGTGCAGATTCAGTGCCAAACCAGATAAACTGTCACTTGCTCCTGCGATTTCTTCTACGGATGCAGTTTGTTCCTCCGTAGACGCTGAAGCTTCTTCTGCAGCTGCCGCATTTTCTTCTGCAATTGCAGAAAGGCTTTCTAAAACATCCAGAATTTCCTGCCGCATCATATCCATCTCTTCTCCTGAGGTAATCAGCTGTTTTACTGCCGCTATGGATTCATTCATGGATTCTGCAATTAATTTATATTTATTCTTACTATTATTAACACTGTTTGATTGCTCTTGTGATATGCCCGTTACTCTATGCATAGTTTGTACTGCATTACTTGTATTACCTTGTAACTCGCTTACAATTTCATTTATCAACTTGGTAGAATTGGAAGACTGCTCTGCAAGTTTTCTGATTTCTTCTGCAACGACTGCAAATCCCCTGCCGGCATCACCCGCTCTTGCTGCCTCTATGGCTGCATTTAAAGATAACAAATTAGTCTGAGCTGCTATGGATTCAATGACACTACTTGCCTCACCAATCTTATTGGAGCTTTCATTTGTTTTCATAATAACCTGGTAAATTTCCTCTACGGCTTCCGTGCTTTCCTCAGTTATTTTACTTAAGGCATCAATTTCTTTTAACCCCTCGGATACTACATCTGTTACTTTTGTTGACGATGAATTTACATTACTGATATATCCTTGCACTTTTTCAATGGTAGCTCCTAATTGAATAGCTTGCGTGGAACCTATTTCCGTATGCTTAGCCTGTTCCGATGCTCCCTGGGCAATTTCTTCCACGGTTTTTGCTACTTCCTGTGACGCAGTGGCTGTCTGCTGCGAAGTTGCCGTTAACTCTTCTGAGGAGGCTGCCATCTGTTCTGCGGAATTATTGATTTCTCCGATGATATTTCTGACACCATTGGTGATGCTTTGAAGTGCCTTAGCTAAATCTCCGATTTCATCTTTCATTGTTAAATATTTTGGTTTTACATTTTCGGTTAAATCAAGACCAGCAACCTTATTGGCATAGGCTACCGTATCAATCACCGGCTTGGTTATGGAATGTCCTATGAAATACGTAATGACAATACTTATAATTAGCACTAGAACAACAATCAAAATGATATAATTTTGTAGTGTTACAATAGGTGCTAAGATCTCGCTTCGATTGGCAACTAAAATGAAGATCCAATCAGTTCCATTGATCGCCGAATAACCTACAAATCGCTGATTTCCATTATAATTGTATTCCCCTGTGCCATTTTTGTTGTTTAAGGCTTCCTGCAAAACTGCCGCAGTAGAAGCCATATTATTGTCACTTTTGGCCTGTTCTATTATGTTACTCTGGCTGGTTACATATTCCCTGTCTTTATGACCAATGATAGTACCTTTTCCGTCAATGATATATCCAAAACCTTCTTCGCCATAGCCCGTATCATCAGCCATGACACTTAATACTTCCCCATCCCTGCGGCCAAGTAATCCTCCTACTATCTGACCATCCTTTTTGATTGGCACTGCCTGGACTAGCACTAATTCACCCGAACTTGGACTGATACCAAAGTGAATAACAGCATTTCCACTTACTAATGCTTGCATTACAGGATCTGATTTTTCTATTTGTATTGTACTGCCTGCAGAATAGCTCACTGTTCCGTCCATCTGCACTACCCCTAATTCTTTAAATGCAGTATGCTCCAGCATATTCGTTAGGATTGGCTGCTGTACTTTCCAATCCATACCATCCATCCCGTCTATGACAGTAATTAGCTCCAAAGTTTTCTTTTGGGTTTCTAACCGTCCTTCTTCCAATCTGGCAGCTTCAAAAGCCATTTCCGTGATTGTTTTCCTGGCCTCATTGGTGATAATATTGCTGGCGACCCTTCTGGTAATTACACCTAACGCAATGGAAGATAATAAAATTAACCCAATGAAACTGAGTATTAGTCTGGTTTTTATACTTTTCGTTTTTATACTGGTGGTTTTTATACTTGTGGTTTTCAAATTGTTCTTCGCGCTGTTATTTGTCTCCATATTTCTTCCTCCCACGTGAAATTAATACTTTAGCAGCATTAATCATCTCTTTTCCTATTGTTATTATTTATTCATAATTATTAATAAAAATTAAGTTAAAAGAATGATCCTCCCTTCTTACTTATGTGTCAAATTATAATATGTAATGTCAATTATAGATGAATCACGGGAGTATTTATACTATCCGTTTGTAACTGTCAATGACACGTCTATGACATTTTACTAGAATAATTTACCTTATGGACTCGTCTAGTTGTAACATTAAGATAAAAATAGTATGATAGGTTCTAGCATAAACATAGTGTCTAAATTTGCGACAGTTAGAAACGGGCTTGATAGTTCCTTATGAAAGGAAATAACTATGATAAAGAAAATAGCATTTGGTGAATGTTTGAAATTCTTTCTTACTACTCTAAACATTCGTATGAGTCAATTGTCAAAATCGATTAATGTTGACAACTCACTGATTAACCACTGGGTACATGGAAAAAGAATACCTCCTTATGGTTCTTCTTACATTGAAAATATAGCAGAATTCTTTTCAAAAAATATCTATAATTCATATCAAATTAGACTCTTAGATGATTTTTTTTCTAATCTATATGGAGATTGTCCTATGCCGGCACATTATAAAGATAAGATGATTGAAGTATTACTAGAAGCACAAGGTTACTCAAAAGAATGTAGAGAACAGGAATATAAATTGGCTAATAGGACGCCGAAAGACAAAATCAAATTGCCGAGTAATAAAATGAATAATAATTCAGATTCTTCTTCCAAAAGTAATCTATGTAATATTACATTTCCTAGTTCCAAAGATTTTTCTGCAAGTCTTGTTTATGGAATTGACAATATCTATAATGCAGGTATTGCATTGCTAAAAAAAGCGGTAGAAGTTGAGCAAGGGAAAAATAACGTTGTCTATATTACTTATACAAATAATTATAATTTAGTAATTCAACCTGAGTGTAATATATTCTCTATAAGAGATGAGTTATTAAATCTAATTAAGAATCATTGGAAGGTAGTATTCTTACTTAGAATTGATCATAATATTGATCGAATTATTAAATTCATTCATTATGTTCTGCCACTTATTAAAACCGGAAATGTGCATTTATACTACTTAAATAACTACAATACTCTGACAGATCGAGAAATCTATATTATATCAGAAGTTGGTGTATTATCCTGTTTTCCAACTGATTTAAATTCTGTGATAAATTGCGGCATTTATTTAAAAGATAAAGAAGCCGTTACTGTCTACGCCAATTATTTTAATGTACTTCTTGGTAAACATGCTAAGAGCCTGATTAAATTTTATCCAGAGGATATAAAAGAAAATTATTATGAAGCTGTAATTAAAGCGAAAGAAAAGATAGGCCGTCAATTGAACTATAATTGCAGCTTTAGTATGGAGTTAATCACGGAAGATTTATACCATAAATTACTATTAAAGAGTGGAATGTCTTTTTGTGATGTCTTAAAATCTGTAGATTTTTATAAAAGACAGTTAAATGCCATTATTGTTAATTTGCAGGGAGAAAAGTTTCTGAATATACATTTTGTAGAGGCTATGGATTCACTATTTCAAACAAGATACTTATATCTATATACCTATTCCGGAATAGAAAAAGTTCATCTGGAAACTATGGATTTAATAGAATACTATGAAAATATAATAAATTTTATCAACACTTATGATAATTATCATGTTGCTATCATAAATCATACCAATGATAAATTTGACATCAACAATGACATCAAATTCATTATAAAGGATCGGCAGGCTGTATTTCTCCATGCTTTTGATCCATTAAAAAAGCCAACTGAAATTCGCTTATCTATAGAAGAGCCTGTCATTGTCAAGGCTTTTATGGAGTATTTTAACGAACTTTGGGAACATATTTCACCTATCGACAAGGACAAAAAGGAGATTACGGCTTTTTTGCAAAGCTATATAAGTATATTAAGGTGTCAGGCACCATGAACAAAATATGAACGGATATTACATATCCGTTCACAATTTGTTCATGGTGCCTGACACCTTAAAACAACTTTAATACTGCATCCGTTACTTCGGGATGAAATTGTTTCCCTTTTTCTTTTTTAAATATATTTAGTGCTGTTTCAATACTCATTGCTTCACGATAAGCTCTTTTAGACGTCATTGCATCCAGTGCGTCTGCTGCTTGGATAATGTGAGCTTCTATTGGAATCTGATCACCGGACAGTCCTTCCGGATAACCGGATCCATCAAAATACTCGTGATGTCGATAGGTTAAATCAGAAATTTCTTCAAAGCCCTGAATTTTATCTAAGATTTTCTTGGCATCTAGAGGGTGTCTCTTAATAATTTCAAATTCTTCCTCTGTCAAACTTGAAGTCTTATTCAGTATTTCTGTTGGTGTGCCAATCTTACCAATGTCATGTAAGATTGCGGCAATCTCAATGGTTCTGAATCTGCCCGCCGGAATATCCATGACTTGGGCAATTTTTATGCTGATTTCAGATACCCTCTTCGCATGTCCTTCTGTATAAACATCTTTAATTTCTATGGCAGAGACTAAAGCATCTATGATGTCTTTATACCTTTTACTTTCTAGTTCCTGATAAACTTTATAAGAGTAAAAGTTTGATATTAACCTTGCAAATATTTTTAATACCAGTCTCGAAGTCTCAGAAAACATCTTTTTATCAAAATTCTCAAGACACAAAAGTCCTATTTTTACATCATCTAATTTAATCGGAGCATAAAGAGAAGCGAAGTCCGAATAGGTGTCAAGCTGTTTAAATATAGTAATTTGTCTTTCAGAAAATAAACTATCATCACGCTTATTAATATTTACCTGATATGCATCAATCTCCTGAGTTAACGGGCTGTAATAGTCGATAAAGGCTTCATCTTTACTAAAGGCCAGCTCTCTTAGTAAATCCATATCATAACCCTTTCCAAATACAGGTCGAAAAATGTCACCATCCAGTTCATAGAAAGAACCTTTCTGCGCCTCGGGAATTAATAGAAATACTGTTTCAAAAACACGGCTGAAGAATTCATTTTTATTTAGATTCTTTGTATCTACAAATGCATTTGCGATGATAGAAAACTTTAGAGATAACAACTCTTCCTCCGTCATATTTTGTTCCATTTGTGTTGTTATTTTATTTATCATGGTAAAGTAATCACATTCACTTCCTTAGTATAATTTTTTTGAATAAATGTATTCTACCACAATTTGACTAATATGTATATAGGGGGGTGTCAGGCACCGTGAACAAAATATGAACAGATGCCATGCATCTGTTCATATTTTGTTCACGGTGCCTGACACCTTTTTATATTGACAAACGAAATACATCATAGTAAACTGTGAGTGTAATCATATTCACTATAGTGAAACATTGTGTTTTGGAGGTAAAAAGGATGGGAAGTAAAGAACGTAAAGAAAAAGAAATGAATATTCGCAGGAATGATATTATAGATGCTGCAGAAAGTATTTTCTTTGAAAGGGGGTATGGAAACTCAACTATGGATGATGTCGCCAAAAAGGCGGAATTTAGTAAGCGAACAATTTATGTGTATTTTAGCAGTAAAGAACAGATTTACTTCGAGATTATGATACGAGGATACAGATTGTTGCTATCTATGCTAAAATCCAATATGGAAATGGAAGCAAAGGATAACGCTATTGATGAGATAAAACAGATAGCGTTAACTTTTTACCATTTTAGTATTGATTATTCTGATTATTTTTGGACTATTATGGAGTATGAAAATAGTGTGTATGATTTTCAAAATACAATTCCGGACCAATCCCGAGATGAATGTTATGCTTTGGGCGAAGAGATTCTAATGTATTTGGAACGCTCACTTACTCGGGGCATTGCAGAAGGCACAATAAACAGCAGCATTTCGGTAAATAAAACTGCTTTAATTTTATGGGCTTGTATGCTTGGCGTTTTTAATACTTCAAGGAAAAAGAAGATTTATCTTGAAAGCTATCATGAAATAAATCAGGAAGATTTCATATCAGGAGCTTTTGAGTTGATTATCCAATCATTGCAAACTAAAAAAGGAGGCATTTATTAATGAAGAAAGTGGTGAAAAAAACTATGTTAATTATCTTATTAAGTATAGGTTCTTTAATTATACTTACATTTGCAAGTCTTCTGCTTATAAGTGGTGTATTTGAGAAACAGGAATACTTAGAGCCATGGGAGAAAGATTATGCTTTACAATTTGAAGATCCAAGAATTCAGTTGGCGGCTCATGGTCTGCTGGCGGGAAATGGGCATAATATGCAGCCGTGGATGATAAAGCTGGATAAGGAAAATCCAATGGTTTTCTATCTGTATAGTGACAGTAATCGTATGACGGGGGAAGTGGATCCATTTTCCAGGCAAATGATGGTGACCCAAGGTGCATTTTTAGAATATGTTAAAATTGCAGGAAATTATTTGGGTTATCCGGCATCAGTGGAATTATTTCCCCAAGGCGTTTTTGATGAGACAGATCTTATAAAAAGCATGCAATCCACACCAGTAGCCAAAGTTACACTTACGAAAGCCTCTCCGCAACAAGACCCTCTTTATGATTACCTGTTTATGCCCGATACTAACCGTTCTCCGTATAAACCCGAGCAATTGACTATGGAGCAGGTAAGTGAATTGGAGGCTGTAAGCAAAAATACAGGCATAATAGTTAAAATATTTCAAGATTCATCCAATATTGCAAAACTTAAGACATATATTATGGACAGCGTTACCATTGAGGCGAATACGGATAGAGTAATGGAGGAAACAGAAGTTATATTCCGTTCTAATGAATTCAAGAAAAATCAATACCGTTATGGTTTCTCCGTAGAAGGGCAGGGGACGAGTGGAATTATGCGCCACATAATTCAAGGCCTGGTCACTCTGTTTCCATCTATGAATTCCGGTGAGGCAGCTACTACTAATTTTATTAAGTCTACGCAGACCTCTGTAGACAATACGGCAGCCTATGCAATGATATTTACTAAGGATAATAGCAGAATTAGTCAGGTGGAGAGTGGGATGATTTATAGTAATTTAGTATTAACTGCGCACAAACTTGGAGTTGTAATGCAGCCCCTTAGCCAGCCACTGGAAGAATATCCAGAAATGAATCTCCCATACACCTCCATTCATAAGGATTATGCCATGGATGGAAGTACGATTCAAATGCTGCTCCGACTAGGTCAGCCTACAAAAGATGTCCCACTTAGTATGCGTCAGGATGTAATGGAAATAATAGAATAAGGTGTCAGGCACCATGAACAAAATATGAACAGATGCCATGCATCTGTTCATATTTTGTTCACGGTGCCTGACACCTTTTTTTATTCCTTTTATCTTCGTACATCAATTGGTCTACACGGTTATAAAAATCATTATAATTACAATCATGGGAGTATATTGCGCTGCCAGCTGCAATCTCTAAGCTGTAGGGCAGCCTCATACTTTCCTGTTTGAGTTGCTCCCCAATAAGGTGATAGGCCTGTTCGTATGTCTTGCTATCTGTGTTCTTCATAATGCAGGCATATTCATCTCCACCCAGCCGATAACACCTGCCTATCTTATGAAAAGCATCCGATAAACTCTGATAACATTTAATGATTGCCCTATCGCCTTCCTGATGTCCAAATTGATCATTGATCATTTTCAGATTGTTAATGTCCAATAACATCAGGCGAAATGCCTTCTTATCCTTCCCATAAAGCAGTACTTCTAAATCTTTATTAAAGCTTGTTCGGTTATCACTACCGGTAAGTATATCTTTAAATGCAAGTTTGTGATAGAATTTAGCTTCATTTTCTTTTACTATTAATTCATCAATATAATGTATTGTATCGTATATTAAAAGACAATAGAATACAATAATACCCACTCTGGAATACTTAGATATATCTGCATAGTTCTGGCTAAAAAACTGTATAATTTCAAATACAGCTAATACTAAAAATAAAGAAAGTTTTAATAGGAAATGTTTTGCTTCTATGTTATTATCCCGGTGTACTTCCCGAAATAAAAGATAGACTACAACCGCTGCTGTCAATAAAATTATTCCATTGGTCACCGAAAGTGATGGAAGAAATCCAACGATACCAGTAACTTGAAGAATTATGTTTGCCACAAAATCAAGGAATAAAATTACGGCAAAACCAGTTATTAATTTTTTCTTTTTGGTTATTACCGCATCTCGGATATATAAGTACAAAGGTATTGGCATCAGAGCAACCATCATGTAGCTGATACCGCCAAGCACAAACCGATTACCAGTGAAAAACTGCAATAGCTTCGCTTCCGCCATAATCCAGATACTTACTGTGACAGCGAATAGCCCCAGATAAAATAGCCGATTGTCTCCCATGTTAAATAGGAAGAATGACATAATAATTGAGAGTATCCCAAGGAGCAGTATAATTACGGAACTCAGGAAGCCTACTCTATTGGTCTTAAACAAATCAAAATGCAAGGCTTGACTTTCTCCATAATACACTGGGTTCACAATACCTGAAAATCCTTCCATCGTTGAGGAAATCTCCATGGTGAGCGTTTCGCCTTTTACGCCAGAGGGCAGTGGGATGAAATACCACACGCTTGCTTCAGGGCTATGTAAAGTTCCGTCCGCCGGCTTCTCCGTAGTAAAAATTTCTTCTCCATCAAGAGTTATTCTGATTGATTGCATGGAAGACCGGATCCGCAAAGTCGTAGATTCTGGTAGCTCTTCCTCAAATACATAACTTGCAAAATATATTTCCTTAGGTGCTACCTCTATTTTGGTGGGAAGTGTTACATCATTCATGACCACTCCCTGATACTCTATCCTCCAGCCACTATTTAAGTCATATACCCGACCCCTGCCTATTCTTAAATTCTCCGTTGGAATTAGGAAGGCAAATATACCTATAATAACAATTACGAACACCACCATTATGTATAAAAAAAGGCTTTTCTTCTTATTTGTATTCATACTAACTAATTTCTCCTGGGTAGATATTTCAAATTAATGCACTAAATTAAAGTAATAATAGTAACTTTAGCATATAATTGCAAAGACTGCAATAGGTGTCAGGCACCATGAACAAAGTATGAACAAACACGGAGTGTTTGTTCATACTTTGTTCACGGTGCCTGACACCTAAAATAAAGAAATCATATTCTCCTGATATCCAGCCCTCTTTAGTTCCTTCATCAGCGCTATTGTATCTTTTAACTCTTCGCACTCAACTTTGTCTAGTTTATGTAGACGTTTGTCATCGATGTGCTCATTTGATAATGCCAGCTTATAATCATCTACGGTGTAATGCCATAAAGTAAGAAGGTCCTTATAGCGGTTTTTCAACTTTGCTGCAATTAAGATTCCTTCCGGGTCAAAATCTCCCGCATAATATATGTTAGTGTTGCTTTTGGCCAGCAAATCCAATGTAAGCAGGGAAGCTAACCGTAGATTCCCGTTAGTGCACATCAGTGAGGCATCCTCAAACTGATGTGAGTCTTTCATACTGCCAAATACGGAAGGATTCTCCACAACATAAATAAGATTGTGTAACCCTTCAACTTTGCTTAAGTTTTTTATGGTTTCTATGGTAAATATGACTGTTTCCTTACTCGTACGAAATCCCTCGATTCCTTCGTGGAGAGAATTGTCTTTCTTCCATGCCTTGATATTGTAGCATACTGTGTAATTTGACAATTCATCTTTTAGGATACCGGCTTTATATAGCAATTCCGCTTTTTGTTCTGCAATACTGACGTCTTGATATGGCACATTCCATATTTTACATAGAGCGTAAGTAAAAAGCCTATCCCCATCGCTACCTTCATCTAAATAGTGAGGGTTGCCACTTATCTCTGCCGCAAATACAGGTAATCTTTTTACTTTATCCACATACACAGGCAGACAGTCAAGGGCTTTCATAACTTTTAGTAAATCGCTGCGTAGGGAGGAATGGTCTGTATGATATCTGTGCAATAGGGTCTTATAGGGTACTTCTCTTGATTGAAAGATATCACTTAGCCACTTAATTCCAATACTAGAGCCACTTTCTCTAATAACTGAATTAAAAAAATGTTCCTGGCGCTCTTTTGCCCTTTCCCGTAGCTCCCTATTGGCAGATAAAGTTCCCACGAAATAACCCTCCACAATCTCCTTTAAGGTAAATTCACCAAACTTTGTGGTCTTTAGTGCTTTCTCAAGTTTGACAATTGAAACACTAGCTGATTGCTGACTTCGAAAACTTCTGTGAAATAAACCTTCTAAGACTTCACGTTCCTCTGCTCTTAAATCTGCTAAGGTTACACTTCCTCCCATTAATCCAAGAGAAGCATATTTGTCCTGAATGCCTAGAAATAGCCGGTCATATCCCTTATTGTTTTTAAAATAACTGACTGCCTCCTGTAATGTAGCCATGTATTATGCCCCCATATGAAAAATCATTCATCACCAATTTTATCTACCACCAGCTTCTGATGACCATTCCATATATAAGGAATGGTAGTCACAAATTTAGCATTTTCAGGGCGCAACAGCTGATAAATCGCAAGATTTGGCATAGTGTCATAATCGCCCCACAGTATCTGAGAGTTAATAATAAATTCAAAGTCAAATTCAATCATCAGGCGGAACATGTCCCGAATATTAGTTTCGTCAACACCAGCAAATGCTTCGTCTAAGGATATTAACCTTGGTGCATCTGCCCTTGCTCCCTGGTATTTAGCCACAACTGCAGAAAATAGCGGAACATACATAGCCATAGCCTTTTCACCACCACTAAAGGTAAAGAATGCACTATTGGTAAGTTCTTTTGTTTTTTCTCCGGTTTTTTGGAAATATAGCTGGAATTCAAACCACTTTCTATAATCCAGAACTTCCTTAATAATGCCGTAAAAACTTTGCACGCTTCCGGTGTCTTCTAGAATTCTTCTTGCTTCTGCAATTTTTGAACGAAAATGCTTCGATAATTTCACAAATTCCTCTTCCCGCATTAACTCTGTATCCTTTTTTAATAACTCCACCAGCTCCCCAGTATCTAACTGTTCTTCTGTTTCTCCCTTTTTCTGCTTCCATTTTAGGCTTAATTTTAAACCACTTGATGTATTCATGGAATTCATCAGGGCATTCATTTTATTCACCCAGTCTTCACTCATAAAGATTCGGCTGCGAATTTTTTTGCTTATGGTATTGGTAAGAATCTCTTCAAACAACTCTCTGTCACTATCTTTTAACAGGTTTTTCTGAGTCTCAATATCTGTTTGCATATGATAAATTAATTGATTAAAGGTAACGGATTTTCCCTGATATTTTCCCAGTAGGTCAATTCTTCGAAAATTGCTCTTATCATAATCTGCTTCCTCATCTTTATAATCTTCTGCTGTAAAAATAAAGTTTCTGGTGACATTGTATTCAACCAGTGCAGCTGCATTTTGAAATACACGTTCCTGCAAAGTGCTTTCTAGTTCGTTGATTCGTTTACCTTCCAGAATATAGGCATATTCTTTTAGAATTTCCCTGGCGATTTTATCTGCATCTATTCTAGGGGCTTCTGACGACATCCTGCTTTCTTTGTATACAGTGGAGCGTAATTGTTTCTCAGTGCCCTCATGATCCACTTTATCCTCAGTACCCTCATGATCCACTATTTCCTCAGTGCCCTCATGATCCACTTTTTCCTCAGAATACACGTAATGAAGTTCATATTCCTCCTGTAAAACCCTGTTAAGAAGTGCTAGCAGTTGTTCTGCACGCTTCCCTTCTTCTATCAGGCGTTTATTCTGCAATTCCCCTGTTGCAATTTCGCTTTTGAGATTCGTTGCCAGGACAATCGTTTCCTCTTTTTCTTTTGGCAGTGCGAGTAACCGCATAATACAAAAGTCTAATTGATCCTTTATCTGACTATAATTGGTTAATTCCAGCTGTTTTGTACATGCCTCCAATTTTCCTCCGGTTTCTCGTATCTTACGCTGCTGCATATTTAGTTCGTAACGAATATCATCTAAATCTGCTTCCAAATCCTCAATCTGATTACAAAGGGAGAGGTGCAATTCTTCTTCATGAATATAATTTAAATGCATTCTATGAAGTGAATATAGATTTGAGAGATACTGTTTTATGGAGCTAAAAGCCTCCGTTAATGCTGTAAGCCCCGGTTTAATATAGATTTCACTGCATAAAGTAACAACTTCCTGCTTTATCTGGGTAAGTTTTAGATATATTTCCTGGGCTCTTTCTTCTCGTTTTTTAATTTCATCACCGATATATCCTAATTTTGCTTTGATATCAGCGCATTCTTTTGCTGCAACCTTTAGGTCTTCACCTGAGGGAAATTGTTGAAATTCCATTTCTAACTGTTCTTTGGATAAATGTAATTTCTTAATTTTCACTTCGATTTCTTGCCTCTTTGCAAATGCCTCATTTACCTGCATTTCCAAGGAAGCTATCATTTCCAGACGGTATTTTTCCCTTGCCTTTACACCGATATATTTTGCTTTATATTGGCCTGTTACCGTTCCTTTTAGGATTCCGATTCCATAGGTGCCGTCTTCCCTAATAAAGGTACTTTCACCGCTAACTACCCCGATTCCTCTTAAAACAGCGGACAACTCCTGAAATAATATAATATTATCAATCTCATTATCTAGCTCAAGCACACTGCTAATATTCTCTTTTACCTGGCTGATATCAGCAAAAATATATTTGTCACAAAACCCTAAGTCACACTGGTATACTTTTTCTTTATAATGCCCAGGTACAATTATGGCATCTAAAATACCCATTTCTAATAATGCTTCTTCCAGCCTGTCCGCTTTCTCGCTGTCAATCCCAGTTGCAAAATCCACAACTTTGTAAAAGGGATAGAATGGTATATTTAGACCCCTTAATTTATCACGGTTTCTCGTAACTGCATTTGATTTCTCAGGTTCCGGGTCCTTACGGTTCATCCAATCATTAAGGAGTGACTTTTTCTCCTCTTCCTCCTGAATCTGTAATTTCAGATCATGCTCACTCTTAACAATTGCTTCCTGATATCCCGAACTATATTCTGTTTTCGCATCCCTGATTTCTTCCCTGATTACAGCATAATCTGCAGATTCATCAAAACGGTCAATAAGACCCGTACATAATTGTAACCGTTCTCTTGAAAGTTTTAGTTCTTCATTGTTTTTCTCCCAGCCATATAGGTTCTCAATCAGCTCATTTTTTACTTCCGTCAGCTGAGTTTGGGCCTGGGCTTCCTCTCTTTCAAGGGTGTCCCGTTCCTTTTTCTTATCCTCTAACTCCTTTAACTGGATGTCGTATATTTCACTGAGGCGTTCCTGGTCTTTCCATTTATCAATGGCAGTGCTAATCCGGTCTAGGAGCTTTCCTGCCATGGCTTCAATGGTAGCAAATCCGTAGGGCTTTTTCATCTCTTCCTTTAATTCAGAAACCATAAATTCATGTTCATCAAAGGTTACTCCCTGTAGGTCTTCCCTCATTTCACTTAGTTTCTGATGAATATCATTCCCGAGAATTTCTGCTGTTTGCTGCTTTTTCTTAGCATCCACTTCCAAGGTTTTCTGCCTGATTTCTTTTTCTTCCAGGTTCTTCTCCTTTACCGCCAGATTCTTTGTTCGCTCTTCTATCTCCTGTTGCAGTGCCAGTTGTTGTTCCCTTAATAAAAGGGCATCGTTTTTCTCAAGGTTCTTCTTTTGTTCCTCTAAGATTTTCTGCTCTTCTTCCAGAGCCTGTCCTTTTAAATTCGTTTGTTCTAGCTGTTCACTTTTTGCATTTAAATTTGCCTTGCCATCGGCAAGCTGTCTTTCCAGCTGCAATTTATTATCCTTACAGCTTTTGTATTTCGATGCCTTTTCAACAAGAACCGCTTTATTATAGTCATCATATATGAATTTAATTCTGTCCGCTGCTTTTTTGCCATCTAGCAGATTGTCAAGACTTGTCTTCTGTGCATCCATATTTTCAATGGCTTCTGACAAGGGACGCAGGTCATCCTCCGATAGTGTCTGCAGGGAATTACTCAGAATCTCATTGATTACCGTTGGTCTAAATTCCTTAGAAAGCTTAGGTGTTCTTAGCTGAATCAATAAATTAATCAGTTCCTTATATTCTTCTGCGGAATCAAATCCAAAGAGTTGTTCATTTACATATTCCATGTATTCCTTCTGGCTCTCAAAAACTTTACCGCCCTCACCAATGCGGTTCTTTAGTTCAACCTTGCTAAGGGTTATTTTGTGGTCCATATCCTTATACAGGAAGAAGTCTTTTCCTACTCTTCTTCCATCTGATAAGAAAAAATACCAGGATTCAAGCTTTTTATATTTTCGTCCGCGAAGACCGATTCCAATGGTCAGAAAGGTGTCATTTTCTTTTCGTTTGAATTCCATGTAGAGATATCCGGTTCTCTCTTCCCTGTCATCATTTTCCTCTAACAGATAATTTTCAATCTTTCTAGCTTTAGAGCCAAATGGGTCCAATCGCTCAGAGGCTTTGTTTCCATCCAAAAGAAGGGGAATAAAACTTTGCATGGTAACTGACTTACCAGAACCATTGGCTCCTCGGAGTAATAATCTTCCATCCAGAAAATGAAATTCTTCCTCGTCATAATACCAGAAATCAATCAGTCCGATTCTGTGAATCACCCATTTGCTATTCTGCATCGTTACTTTCCTCCATCTTGTAATCCTCTGGATACTGGCCTGTTATTTTCCCCACAATTGGTCGAATGGTAACCTGGTTGTGTATCAAGTCTATTTGTATCATTTCCATAAATATCATATATTTTTTAAGCAATTCTGTAAATTCTCCGCTGGTTTTATCCCGATATGTCTTAATAAATCCACTTCGGTATTTTTGTCTGAATTCATTTATGAGCTGTTCAAATCCGGCAAGGGACATATCCATGTTTTCATCAACTGAGGCATTTAGAATTCCCTGTGTCACCTTCTGGCGAATCATATTATGAAATAACAGAATAATATCTGAAAGTGTGTTATTCTCCGGAAATGTTCTTCCTAATTCTCCATCTTTCCCAATCACTAGATAAGCGCTGGTTTTATGAACCTGAAGATTGCAATCTAGATATTGCTCCAAATCATTTTCAATCATATTACGGTAGTGTTTGATATATACAAAATCTTCATCCTCTGTACCTTCACTATAAACACCCATAGACATTAGTATTCTACGGTAAACTCTGTGGCGTCTGGCAAATCCGCGGTCCTGATTCATATCCATCCATTCACTATTCTCAAAGTCCTTAGGTTTTGAGTAACCCATAATATCAGTTGTAAAATTTCTCATAAAATACCTTGATAATCCTGTATTGGCATAAAGCGCTTCTGCCTCATAGTTGGAGGAGAATTCTTCTTCTGTGCCATCATCAATAGTAAATAAAGAATTCTTTAAGCAAAATTTTATTACATGAATTAGTTGCCTTCTGGTGTGGTATTTTGTCCAATCAATTTCTGCATCCTGGTATTTAGATGAAATATATTCTGTAAGCTGAGACAATACAAATTGTTCCTCCGCCTCTTTATCTTCTAAAAACATAAGAATGATACAAAGAAATCCATATTCTATGGGATCCGTAAAATCCTCCACTCCCATCCAGTTCTCTGCTTTTCCTGGAATCTTCTCAAGCTTAATCATTGCCGGAGTCACAAATATATGATATCCTAGTTTTTCTGCAAGAAACTTCTTTAGCTCTCCAATGTTATCCTTAATATAATAGTATTTATCTTTATCCTTCGCTTTAACAATCCAGCGCTCATTCATTAGCTCTTCTAGTATATTCATGACTTACCCCTCAGTAAATATCAGCTTGTAAGCAGGCATATTAAAAATTCCGTCCCTACATCTTAATTCGCACTGTTTCTCCGAATCATCCAGCTCTATTTTGTATTGTCTTCCATCCTCTGTTTTGGCAGATTTACTCTTATGTTCCAATGCTTTTGACAACCACCGTAGTAAAACATTCCTGACCTCCGGCTCAATCACCGGCAGTTTCGCAAATACAATCTGGTTATCTATAATATAGCTATTTACTAGTTGGCGCTCCTTTTCGATGGTTAACAACATATTCTGTTTGACTTCCTCTTTCTCTGCAGTATGTTCCCTGATATGGCTTCGGTTCGACTTCTCCCTGTAGTTTCTAACTCTTGGCACTACGGTCAGTGAAAATGGATTTTCTTCGTACACACCACTATTGATACTATCTGTTTCACGAATAAAGTCGCCCTTTAGATGGATTGGTCTTTCTATTCCAAAAACATAAGCGGAAAGTTTATGGGCTTCATTGATATCACAACATCTGGAAAATATCTGACATAGTTTTTGATATTCTTCCTTACGGTTTGCCCCACTTCCGTACATTTGCGCTATCTGTGCCGCATATCTGGTAATCTTGCGGATGATTTCGTTGGTGGTATCAAACAAATGACTTGCCTCATTGGAGTCTGCATCTTTTCCGATAAACCATTCCTTAATGCTTTCAAATCGCCCATCAATTTTCTCTCTGATGTCGCTCTCTTTACGTTCAATCTCTAATCTGGGAATCGACATTTCGTAAGCAGTTATTTTGCCCGCTATTATTTCCCATTCCTCCCCCGTAACGTCAAGGAGGTGCTTTTCTATGGTTCCAGAGTTCATTTGCAAACTTTTTACAAATGTTCTTAAATATTCTATTAACTTATCTTTAAAAATTAAGAATTCTCTTGATTTCATCATCTCTTCCGCTCGCAGGCTGCTTAAGTCCCTGATGTAATCCTGATAATTTTGATTCAGTCTGATAAAGTCATTACTTAAATCGCTCCACCAGGTATAAATCTTTGAATCTTCTTCATTTTTAATAGAAGTAATCTGAGACAGATTCTTTCGTATTCTCTCTAACAAGGTTGGTTCTAAAGAGGCTCCCTCTACAAACAGATTCTCCAGTTTGATGGCCATTCTCTCTATTTCCACTGTATATTCTGTAAGCTGATAGCGAAACTTTTTATTCTTAAAGGCTTCTATGGATGTAACTTTTTTGGTATCCTGCATGGGAGACAGATTGTTCCAGCCAACTAATGCATCCAAATCCTGCCTGCACTGTTCCATGGTATAGTCCCGAAATATGTCATGGGATATCATTTCCTCAAAAACATCTTCCTGGTAGAGCCAGTATTTTATCTTCTCATACTGAAGATAAAAGAAACGCAGGATAGCACGGTACCTGGACACATTATCTGCAGTCAGATACTTGGTCTCAATTATAGGCTTTACTTGTTTCTCTGATAGGTTCATTAAAATCTCCTTGCTTCGTCTGGTTTCGGTTAGTTCTGCTGGGTTTCGGTTGGTGGTTTAGCTGGTAGTTAAGTTATTAAACATTATAAGGGTTTTCTATGGTTTTATCAACTAAAAGGTGTCAGGCACCATGAACAAAGTGTGAACAAATACAGTACATTTGTTCACACTTTGTTCACGGTGCCTGACACCTATTTAAATATCGCATCTACAAAATGGTTATATAACGCAACACTTACGTCTTTCCCGTAGTGTATACCATCCTTCTTGCCATTACCTCTGGTAAGCCAATACGATACCGGGGTCAATTCATAGTCATTACTATTTATGCCAATTACCGCATTGGTGTCAATCCAGGTTATATTCTCATTTAGATTACTCTTTAGCATTTCATTGAACTCCTGAATTCCGTTTATCTCATATTCGTAACCCAACTGGGAAACATTCATCATTTTGTATTTACCGTAATAATCATAGATACGATTAGAATCCACATAGCCTACTTCTGAAACATACACCTTGCAGTCCGCCCACTCTTCGTTAGCCAAATTATTAATGGTTTCAGCGTAAGCCAGCCAGGAATCACTGCCATAGCTGGTGGAATAATAGTCATTTACCCCTAACCACACAATAATAACATCACCCGGTTTTATCAATTCCGTCACTTCATCAATTGCAACATTCAAAAACCATTCATAACCGATTCCATTCTTGGCAATAAACTCAGAATTTACACTTGGCTGCACCCACCGGCTCATATTGTTGAATCTTGAGTCTCCAACGAATATGAGTTTATTCTCTGTCTGGTAAGTGAGTTTTTCAACTTCCTGCTGCCACTCACTACCTGAACTACCTGAGCCTTGGTTCTCTGTCTCCTGATCTATAGGAACTACTTCTACCAGATCGGTGCCTTCAAAATACTTCTCACCAAATGAATTTACAACTTCATCTATGGAAGGAACTTCCGTTATCTCCCCATAGATACTAAAACATGCCACGCCACGGTACCCTTTCGCTCTAAACTCAGCTGCGTTAGCAATACTAAAATATTTATTATAAACCATGGAATTTATGGTACTTGAGTGGATCAATGCTTTTCCGCTCACATGGCTAATATATGGGGCATAAACTGCTGTCCGAACAGTACTTAAAGTGCTGCTGCTTTTAAAGGAATATTTTCTTTCCCCTATGGTATAAGTATTATATCTATAGGTACTTCGCTTGATTCTAAATGTGCCATCACTGCGTTCGATATATTTCATATTAAGTGCCAGAGCTATGGGTTTAGCCTGAATCATCAGGTTGCCTCCTGAAGATTGTTCCATCACATCTTCATATGCTGTCCAGGTCTTATCACTATTTTGAACAAGTACAAGATAATTGTTGCTACTTGATGCCTTAACTTGGATCGTCCTGTAATGACTGAAAAGCATAACACTAAATATTATCAACCCCAGGATTATTTTGCTGCACGCATTCTTTCGTATTAACATTTCTTTCCTCCTATGTGCAAATACTATTGTAGTGGTTTGGTAAGTTATTGGTTTAGTATACAATAAAAACGGTGTCAGGCACCCTTACGTTTTTCTTACGAAATCCAAAGATTTCGTAAGAAATTTGTAAGGGTGCCTGACACCAGTTTTTACTTTACCGGTATCCATACTTCGTATTTTTGATTTACAGGATCCGGCGTCAAATATACTTCTATATCAGGTGCATTGGCATATTCATATCCGGAGGTAGGGAGCCACTCAGTAACGATTCTTTTTTCCAGTTCCTGAATGGAGATGCCTGTACCCTCTCCCGTAAATATTGCCCAGGTGGATGCAGGTATCTGGTATTCCTCCAGAGTGTCCTCGGTTGGATGGGTACTTGCTACGGCAATAAAATACCTCCAGTCGTTGGTATCATTGCATGCGCTGACACCTAATACCCCCATGGGAGTTCCATTCATCTTAGACATCAGCTTTGGTATTGTTCCATCCATAGCCGCAGTCTGCCACATTTTTGGCACTGCTTCAAAGTTTTTCTCAATCTCTTTCTCCAGGGGCATAGATACTCCGATAATACGAAAAGCCCCTTTCTTTTCAATTCTGTAATCCATCGATACATCTCCTTTTATTATAAGCTTGAAGCTGACAGGAGGATAGGCCTTTAATATAGTACCGGCTGACTTAGCCTTAGAAGGTGCGATTCCATGAACCGACTGAAAAGCCCGGTTAAATGCAGTCGGTGAATCATAGCCATATTTGTAGGCAATCTCTATGACCTTGCCTCCACTTTGCAAATCTACTGCTGCTAACGACATTCTTCTTCGCCGTATATAATCTGAAAGCGGTATGCCTGCCATGTATGAAAACATTCTTTGAAAATGGTAAAGAGAGCAGCAGGCAATTTTCGCAGCCTCTTCATAATTAATCTCATCTCTCATGTGTTCTTCCATATAATTTATTGCACTATTGAAACGTTTTATCCAATCCATCTTGTCATCTCCTACCCTTACTATAAAGCAGATTCTTAAAATAATCCTCTCCTTTGATGCACCATAAAGAGAGGTATTTCTTATCATAGATAATGGTTTATTACTTATGTATTTTCCTAATTATCATATCAGCGGTATATATTATAAGACCTGACAGTATAAATGCTATCCCCGACCCCATAATAATATCGCTCACAATTTCAAGTTTATACTGCAGACTTATCATATATACAAGAAAATAAGCTGAAATTGCAATATAGATTATCTTCTCATACAATAACGGGGAATATTTATTTTTTTCTTTTCTATCATCCGCATTTGATACATCATAGATTCCAAACCATATAAATTTACCTGCTAATACAAATCCCCAGGTGACCGCATAATCATATAACTGTATTATAATTAATCCGATAATTATTACACAATTAGCCAGGGAATAAGAGAAGGTAAGCTGGTTAACCAATCTTTCTCTTTTATTATACAGGTTATTTTTCATTGAATTGTTTGTTATACTAAC
Source organism: Anaerocolumna sp. (assembly GCA_029239455.1). Classification (GTDB taxonomy): domain Bacteria; phylum Bacillota; class Clostridia; order Lachnospirales; family Lachnospiraceae; genus Anaerocolumna. Next base: position 430 of record JAQZAX010000003.1, on the reverse strand, counting down.
CGGGTCCGTATCCGGTATTATATTTATTCTTCTTATCACTTTCTTCATCAGAAAGCTTGAAACTATCATACCAACCAATATTATAAATCCGCCGTTAATTACATCTTCTATTATAGCATATAGCTCCTTATTCGTTAGTAAACAATTCGGCATTAATCTTTTCAGTATTAAACTTTTCACTATGATATCGATCAGACAGGTTGCTTCCACACATAAAAAAGTGAAAACAATAATGGAAAATTTATATGTATTTTCCGTACTTTGATTTTTTAAATTTACTAACTGCTTTTTTCTGCCTTCCGTAGTTGCCTTATCTTTTTCCTCTTCCATCCACTTTAAATGCTTTTTAATATAACCGATACCGTAACCCATGACAATAATACAGGCAATACTCGCCGAAAAGGCCACTAAATACACATTATAAATCATT
>JAQZAX010000122.1 GCA_029239455.1 Anaerocolumna sp. | reverse complement strand
CTGCCTGACGGATTTTTTTGATGGGTTTATCGCTCGAAAATACAATATGATCACTGAGTTTGGCAAATTTATTGATCCGGTGGCGGATAAATTAATGCAGGCCTCACTTTTATTTGTATTAATTATTAAAATAAAAGGAATGTTTTTGCTGGTTATTCTGTTTGTTATTAAGGAATCGTTAATGGCTACAGCGGGATTTGTCATGTATAAAAGAGGGAAAAAATTAGATGGGGCAAAATGGTTTGGTAAAGTTTCAACAACTGTTTTGTATATTGTAATGCTAGTACTCGTTGCCATTCCATCACTGAATCATTCAGTGACCAGTACGTTGCTTTTAATCTGCGCAGGATTTTTGAGCTTATCCTTTGTTTTATACATGGTTGAATATTTTAAAATGTATAAAGAAATTGCATAATTTTTTAAAGCAGGCAATTAGCTATGCCTGCTTTAAGTAAAATGCCAATAGAATAAAAATTAATAGTTTATTTCTTCAAAGTTTGATTCCGATATTGTTCCACTTCGTCAGTTAGTTTATAGCTATTGTCTTTTACAACTTTCATAAAACCTTCCAGTATGGAAAAATATTCACTGCTCTTTTTCTTGGATAAGAGTGTTTCATAAGCGGACTTTGCATCTTGATTCATGCTATTGGTTTCATAATCAAATAAAGGGGTATTATTTAATCCCAATAAAGAGATTGTGAGATATCGTTGATATAATTCTTCTACTTCTGCAAATCTTTCAGAGTCTTGATATTTTGATAAATATTCTTTTGTTTTTAAAGCACGGGCAACGACGTCATCCCAGGTAATCATCAGTGCTGCATCTTTTGCAAAGATTTTACCAGATTCTATATCCATTATGATAAAATATTCTTTGATATCATCACTTATAAAATCAGTAAGTGGAAGATAAATGGAATAATTAATCACGGGAAAATACATTCCCTCGGCCTGATCGATTTTATAGCCACTGTCTACTGTTTCCTGAACCAATTCTGCGACAGCAGAATCTGTAAAGGTATTCGGGTCATTATAATCTTTACCGGCTAAACTGGCTTCTTGCAGCACTTTTATAATTTCCTGTGGATAAAATTTTTCTTCTAAAGCAAGGCGCTGTTTCACCTGCAGATCCTCTAGTGTTAGCAGTATATTGGTGGCATTTATTTTGGATAGATAGGAAATATTCTCATCTAGAAATGATAATACATCCATAAGTTTCACGTCCTGTGCAGATAATAAAGTTTCAAATTCAGCAATTACACTTTGTTCCTTATCTGCCCCAACTTTGCCGTTAGTAGAATCCGAAGTAGCAGTTTCTTTAGCAGCAGAGGAATCATCTTCCATCTCTGTTGAAATTTCTGTTTCGGTTAAGCTAGGAGTTCCGCCAGTATTTTGACCCTCTGATTTACCTTGACATGCAGTTTGTGTTATTAAAGTTAGTGAAATAAGTAATAAAAATAATGTTAATTTAACTTTCATAAAATCCTCCTAATTAGAACATATCATAAATTATAGTCTGTGATTGTAAATGAAGCAACTAATTTATTTATATTAAATCATAATGGCTGAGTTGCTTAAGTAAATCACATTTTGCTATCTGTAGAATAGACGAATCTAAGGGGGGAAAAGTTTCAAAATAAATATAAATATAATCAATCATGTAATCATATTTCAATCATATTTCACTGTTAGTATATAGGTATCACTTAAAGAAAGTGAAAAAATAAAAAAAAGGAGATATGAATATGAGAAAAGGATTTAAATTTATGGCGGTTGGTCTTGCTGCAGGTATTCTCACAATGGGAAGCGTAGCATTGGCTGCAAACGGAATAGGTTCAGCAGGAGCATTAGCTGACACAGATTACACACTGGAAGAGATGCTTGTTTATGCTATTGAGGATGAATATATGGCACAGGCAGAATATGATGCTATTGTGGACGAATTTGGAGTTCAGCCACCTGTTTCAAACATTTTGAGAGCGGAAGGAAACCACATCTATCAGCTAGAACAGTTATTTAAGGATTATAATATTACTATTCCTGATAAAGACTGGGCATCCCTGGTTGTTGTACCAGGTAGTCTGGAAGCCAGCTATGAAACAGGAGTAACTGCAGAAGAAAATAATATTGCAATGTATGAAAAATTCTTAAAACAGGACTTGCCAGATGATGTTAAGCTTGTTTTTGAATATTTGAAAGCGGCATCGGAACGTCATTTATTTGCATACCAGAATGCATTAGAAGGTAATATTATCTGCGGAACAGGCTACTATGGTAATTCTGGTAATGCAGGGCAGGGATATGGAAGAGGAAATGGTCGTGGTATGATGAATGGCAGCGGTATGATGAATGGCAGCGGATTAAGAAATGGAACAGGAGTAAGAGCGACTAACGGTACTTGCCTATACTATTAGTTGTAACTATAAATTTTCTCTGATTCAGCTTCCCAAATATGCATTGACGTTGCTATATCATCATGATACAGTTAAATATGAAAACTGTCGATATAAGCCCAATCATATTTTAGTCATAATCTATATTTATAATGAAACCATCAGAAATAAGGAGGTGTTTCAATGATGATATTCGTGTGGCTGCTCATTGGCCTGGCGTTATATTACTTTATAAAGAATAGCGGCATATCCGTAAATAATGAAAAGGTAAGATTTACTCCGGAAGAAATACTAAAAGAGAGATATGCAAAAGGCGAAATAGATGAGGCGACATTTGAAAGAATGCTTCAAAACTTAAATCGATAGGAGGATGTTCATATGATGTTTGGAAGAGGAAACTATGGTAATTTTGGCAATTTTAGAGGAAATGGTTTTAGAGACTGTTTAGGCTTTGGTTACTGGAACAATGGATGGGTAATGATACTTATTACTGTCGTACTAATTGTACTTGCAGTCGTTATTCTGTCCTTGCTGGTTCGCAAAAATAAAGTGAAAACATCAAAAAGCGCTGCAATGGAAACCCTGAAAATGAAATATGTGCAGGGAGAAATTACAGAGGAAGAATTTCTAAGACGTAAAGATGTATTATTCAGAGAGTTATAAGAAATAAAGATTATAAAAATAAAGAGTAAGATTATAAAGAGTAAGATTTTAAAAAGCAAGAAGTTATTAAAAATTAAGGCTTGTAAGGAAAGATTAAGTAGATGGACGAGGTGAGTTTATGAAATACAATATTTTATTGGTAGAAGATCAAAAAGAAATCAGTGATGTGGTTGCAAAATATCTTGATAAAGAAGGATATGAATATCATGTTGCAATGGATGGATTCGAAGCCTTAAAGTATTTTAATCAATATAAATTTCACCTCGTCCTGCTAGATATTATGATGCCAGGTATTACGGGCTTTGAAGTTTTAAAAGAAATCCGTAAGGTATCGGATATCCCGGTTATCTTAGTAACGGCAAAAGAGCAGGAAATTGACCGTTTAAAAGGATTTGAAATTGGTGCAGATGATTACGTGGTAAAACCTTTTAGCCCCAGAGAATTAATGAAACGTATCAAAGTATTCCTAAAAAGAATATACCACGAATCCGATGAAATGGTGTACCAATACAAAGATTTAAGCTTATATACCAATAGTATGAAGCTATATAAGAGTGAAAAGGAAGTTTCGATTACAGCTGCTGAATACAGTCTTTTATATACGCTATTTAAAAATAAAGGACAAGTCTTAACCAGAGAACAGCTTATCTCACTTTCCTACGGCGATGATTACGAAGGATATGACAGAAATATTGATAGTTATATCAAAAGAATCCGACAAAAAATCGAAGATAACCCTAAAAACCCCAGTATACTGAAAACCAAGTATGGAGCGGGGTATATCTTTGGAGGTGAAGAAGCATGACTATAAGAAAGCAGTGGCTTCTTGCCTTGATTTCAATTGCAATTATATCAGTGAGTGTTAACTCATTTGTATTAAGTTCCTTAACGGATGAATATTTTAAAGGTTATGTAAAAGAAAATTATAATAAACATTTTGAACAAATTGTTGATTATATAACGGAAATGTTAGTATCAAAGGATTATTCTTCCAGCCAAATGGCCATTCAATTAGAAACTCATCTAGTAGATCCCATTACAAGAATTAAGGTTTATGACGAAGATAATAACCTTATTGTTGATGTATATAATACGGAGATGATGGGACGGGGAATGAATGGCAGAGGCATGAATGGAATGATGAGAAGAAATTATGATGCAGGACTGGAAGAGGTTGATAACGCTGAAATTACAGACAAAGGGGAAGTAATCGGTCAGGTAAACATAACAAAATACAGCTCTGCAGAGAATTCCATAGATACTTGGTTATTTCAGACATCGCTTATTCAAAACAGTCTCTATTCCATTGGAATAGTCCTTGTAATATCCATAATCATTGGAACCCTGATCAGTAAAAGAATGAGCAAAGACTTGATACAAACGGCAGAGATGGCTCAGAATATTGACATGGGAAATGAAACAGTAGCTCTTCATTCTAAAGTAAAAGAAATACATGTAATTCAGCAAAGCTTGGAATCATTAAAGACAAGGCTTAAGATAAAACAAAAAAGTAGAAAAACTCTCATTGACGAGATGATACACCAAACCAGAACCCCTTTAACCATAATGAGAACACATTTGGAAGCAATGGAAGATGGTGTCATTGAAATGAGCCCGGAAGAAATAAGAGTATGTGAAGCCCAGATAGAGAATATAACATCCATTATTTCGAATATGAGTGGGATGATCGATGCACAAAAGTACGATGATACCATCAGGACAGAAGAATTTGAACTAAATCTTCTATTGAAACAAATCATTAGCGGGTTGCGAGTGCAATTTGAAAAGAAGAATATTGAGTTGGTATTTACAGAATATTCGAAAGTAATCTTAAATACCGATAAATATAAACTAAGCCAAGCTATTTATAATATATTAACCAATGCTTATAAATACACTATGTCAGGCGGTAAAGTTCATGTTACCTGTAAAACTGAAGGTGAGGCTATAGTAATAACAATAGAAGACAATGGGCCAGGAATAAGCAAAGAGGATCAGACAAAGATATTTGATGCCTATTACAGAAGCGCTAATTCGTTAAATAGCGAAGGAGAAGGTATTGGTCTATATGTTGCGAAAGAAAATATTACTAAATTAAACGGTACATTAAATGTAGAATCAGAAAGAAATAAAGGTAGTAAATTCGTTGTTAAAATATAAAGGTGTCAGGCACCGTGAACAAAATATGAACAAGTTTGTTCATACTTTGTTCACGGTGCCTGACACCTTTTTCAACATCAAATTACAAAATTAAAATTTCTCAAGCTGTTACATAATGAAAAGCTGTTCGTTTTTGTATAAAACAAACGAAAACTTGGAATTTGTAGCAGCTTTTTTATGATTTTTAGAAATTTGATAGGAAGAATTAGACATATTTTTTATAAAAGCCTTGTAAAATTAGGTTGAAAAAGGTATAATTTCCGTATATAAATTTTGACTAAGGAGAAAGTTATGAAGCTAGTTAGAAATACATCAATTAAAACGAAATTACTTACAGGATTTATGACAATTGCAATCTTATTAACAGCGGTTGGAGGTTTGGGGATTTATGGTGTTCAGGAGATACAAAAGAATGCTGAAAGAACTTATAATGACAATTTAAAAAGTATTGAACAATTACATCTGATTAAAGAGAATTTATTAAATATCCGATCGGAATTAGAAAGTGCGGTTCTCTACTGGAATAAGACAAAAACAGATGGTGCAATAAAGAGAATGGAAACACTTACGGAAGAATCTGCTACTTTAGTTAGCAATTATAGCAAGATGTCTATGACCGATGACATGAAGAAGATATATGATAATTTTCAAAATCAACTGGAAGGTTATCATGCAATCAGAATGGAAATTGCCACCATGGCAACCGAAGGGAAATATAATCAGGCGGAACAAAAATTAATTGATTTTAATATGAAGAGAAATACAATTAATACAGTGCTGGATGGATTAATTCAAAAAAATCAGACAATCGCAAGAAAAGATTATGAAGCTAATATAACTATGTTTAATGGCTTAAGACAGGCACTGATTGGCGCCATGGCAGTTGGTATCGCATTGGCACTTTTCATTGGACTATATTTATCTTTCTATATATCTAAAATAACTAAAAAAGGACTTGCATTGGCCGAAGCTATGGGTAACGGTGATTTGACATATCACGTTGAAATTAAGAGCAATGATGAGCTGGGCAAATTAATTAAGGCTTTGAATAAATCAAGAGAAGATATCCGCAGTCTAATACATAATATAGTTGATCAGGCCCAGGAAGTTACGGCATCTAGTGAAGAATTGTCAGCGACTTTGGAAGAAATGACAAGTACCTTCGCACAGATTGACAAGAATACCGGAATGATTGTAGACAATATTCAGGACATTAATGCAATTACAGAAGAATTGTCCGCTACGGTGGAGCAAGTAAGCACTGGTGTTTCGAGACTATCAAGCGATTCTGTCCAGAGTAAAGAAGAATCGATTGAGATCAAGAATAGAGCAATTGAGATAATGAATAAAGGAAAAGAATCAAAGACAGTTGCGGATCAACTCTATGATGAGAAAGAACATAAGATTATCGGAGCAATTAATCAGGGTAAAGTCGTGGATGAAATTATTGTATTTGCTGATTCCATCGCTGCCATTGCTGAGCAGACAAATCTTTTGGCTATTAATGCAGCTATTGAATCTGCTAGAGCAGGAGAGCAAGGGAAAGGTTTTGCTGTAGTTGCTAATGAGATTCGAGTACTTGCTGAGAAATCCTCCGGTTATGTTAAGAATATTCAGAGTGTTGTTTCTAACGTTCAGTCAGCGGTAGGTAATTTATCAGATAATTCAAAAGACGTATTAGATTATATAAATAGCCGTGTGAAAGAAGACTATAAACTGTTAATTGACACAGGCTCAAGTTACGAGAAAGATGCAGTATATGTAAATGATTTATCCCAGAATATTGCATCTATGGCAGAGCAGCTCAATACTTCTACGGAAGAAATTGCGGCTGTAGTACATACAATTGCAAATAATGTACAGAGTACTAATATGAGCTCTGAGGAGATTCTTACAAGTATGGCACAGGTTGCCATTGCCATAGAAGATGTTGCTACTACGGCACAGCATCAATCTGAAATAGCAGAAGAATTAAGCAGAATGACATCTGTTTTCAAAATCTAATTTATAAAGGAACGGCTGGTATCGGTGGCAGTTGCATGGTAGAAATGTACATGTACTGCCACTTGTTTTACCTTTCCATATATGAATTTCAGTAAACGAAAAACTCTAAAATCATAAAACGCGAAACTCCAAAATTTATTTATTGACAAATAGCTTTTGCCGTAATATTATAAAAGTAATTAATAAGTGAAACCGTTGAAAAAGAAGAGTAGGCTTTAGTACATCATTACAGAGAGTCGCAGTTGGTGGAATGCGATATGAAGTTTTTAGCTGAATGGGCTTTTGAGGGCAACCCGAAGTTATAGTAGGAGTTGACGGAACCATAACCGTTATTTGTATGGCATATATGTTTGTATATGGTAGAGTGGACTTTGTCAAATTGAGTGGTACCGCGGATTATATTCGTCTCAAGTATATTTATACTTGGGGCTTTTTTT
>JAQZAX010000121.1 GCA_029239455.1 Anaerocolumna sp. | reverse complement strand
TAATAATTTCTGATATTCTCTCTCAATTGCCTGAAGGCTGCCAATACCGGATCCTAAACAGACACCGACTCTTGTAAGATCTTCATTTTCTAAATCAAGTTTTGCATTCTGGATTGCCTGCCCAGCCGCAGATACCGCGAATTGGCTGAAAAGTTCCATTCGTTTTGCAGTTTTTGCATCCAGGAATTCTGTCGGATCATAATTTTCTACCTGTGCTGCTAAGTTCGCTCTGTATTCCGTTGCATCAAAATTAGTAATTGGTTTAAAGTTTGTCTTTTGTTCTTTAATACTATTCCAAAATGTATTAACATCGTTACCTATTGGGGAAATAATACCCATACCGGTTACTACTACTCTCTTCATAATTTAACTCCTTATCTACCCATAGTGTTGGGCGTATCCATTCATTATTTATATTCCAAGTCCGCCATCTACCTGTATCGTCTGTCCGGTAATATAAGCGGCTTTCTCTGATGCTAAGAACGCTACCGTTTCTGCGATATCAGCTACTTCACCAAGACGCCGCAGTGGAATGTTATCCGTTACCTTTTGTTTTAATTCATCGCCAAGGACCGCTGTCATATCTGTGTTAATATATCCCGGTGCAACAGCGTTTACAGTGATTCCTCTAGAGCCAAGTTCCTTCGCTAATGATTTTGTCATGCCGATGACACCCGCTTTTGCAGCACTATAATTTACCTGTCCTGGATTGCCAATGACACCAACAACGGAAGAAATATTAATGATCCTTCCACTTTTCTGTTTTAACATGATACGGGATGCCTGTTTCAGACAGTTAAATACGCCTTTTAAATTCGTATCTATAACAGCATCAAATTCCTCTTCCGTCATCTTAAGAATCAAATTATCCCTGGTAATTCCGGCATTATTAACTAAAATATCTATCTTGCCATATTCTTTTACTACATCAGCAAACATGGTCTTTACTGCTTCAAAGTCTGAGGCATCTGCCTGATAAACGGATGCAGTTCCACCCTTACTTTTTATTTCATTTACCACTTCTTCTGCTTTTTCTTTTGAACCGTTGTAATTAACAATCACACTGGCACCATAACTTGCAAGTGTAAGTGCTATGGCTCTTCCGATACCTCTGCTGGCACCGGTAACTATTGCTATTTTATTATCTAGCATCCGATTACCTCCTGAAGCTTTTCTAAGTCTTCTGCTTTCTCTACATTTGCTACCTTGCAATTTTTGTCTATTTTCTTAACAAAAGCAGATAAAGTTTTGCCCGGTCCTATCTCTATAAATGTATCCACACCTGCTGCAATCATAGTTTCTACGCTCTGCTGCCATTTCACTGGGGAATACACCTGCTTTGAAAGTAAATCCCGTATATTATCCGAAGTTTCAACATAAGCACCGTTTACATTAGCAACATAAGGTACTGCAGGATCATTAATCTTTACTGTCTTAAGTACACTGCCTAACTTCTCTCCTGCTTCTTTTAGCATATAGGAATGGAAAGGTCCACTGACATTTAGCATAATAACTCTTTTTACGCCATGGCTTTTTAAGGTTTCCGCTGCCTGCTCTACTGCTGCTTTCTCACCGGAGATTACAATCTGTCCCGGACAATTGTAATTGGCTATGGTTACGATTCCGTCCGTTTCTTCACATACTTTTTCAATTAACTCAGTTTCAGCACCAAGTACTGCTGCCATAGCACCAAGTCCAGGAGTCACTGCATTCTGCATTAACATGCCTCTTTCACGAACGACACGAATGCCTTCCTCAAAGCTAAGCACATTACTTGCCATCATAGCCGCATATTCTCCGAGGCTTAAACCGGCACACACATCAGGTTTTATTCCAAGTTTATTTACTTGTGTTAGTATAGCCATACAGGTAGTAACCATTGCAATCTGCGTATATTCTGTAATGTTGATGTCATCATTTTCTTCAAAGCATAGTTTTGCCATATCAATTCCAAGAATCTTCGTGGCCTTGTCAAATACAGCCTTGGAATCTTCAAACTTCTCATAGAAGTCCTTCCCCATACCAACGTACTGAGCCCCTTGCCCTGGAAATATAAATGCAACTTTTCCCATGTTCTTCTCCATCCTATATCTTCATTGATGCTTTGGATAGCACCTTATTTCATCTTCATAAGCTTATCAGCTTCTTCACAGATCTCTGTAATAATCTCTTTACAGGATTGTTCTTTATTAATCATACCTGCGATCTGGCCAGCCATAACAGAGCCGTTTACGATATCGCCTTCCATAACTGCTTTTCTTAAAGACCCTAAGGTAAGAAGTTCTAATTCTTCAAAACTCTTCCCTTCTTTTTCTAGCTGAGTATAATTTCTTGTCATATTATTTCTGATAGAACGTACCGGGTGTCCCGTAGAACGGCCAGTAACGGCAGAATCGATATCTTTGGAATCGATTACTCGTTTTTTATAGTTCTCATGAACAATGGATTCATGTGCCACTACGAATCTGGTTCCAATCTGTCCGCCTTCTGCACCTAACATGTATATAGCTGCAAGGCCTCTTCCATCACCAATACCACCTGCTGCAATGACAGGAATAGAAACAGCATCAACAATCTGAGGTACCAGTGCCATAGTAGTAAGTTCTCCGATATGTCCGCCGGCTTCACAACCTTCTGCAACTACGGCATCTGCACCGTAGCGTTCCATTCTCTTAGCAAGTGCAACAGATGCAACGACAGGAATTACTTTAACACCAGCTTCCTTCCACATCTTTATGTATGGTTCAGGATTACCGGCACCGGTAGTAACTGCAGCGACTTTTTCATCTGCTACTAATTTTGCTACCTCAGCAGCATGTGGAGATAACATCATAATATTTACACCGAATGGCTTATCTGTTAATTCTTTCGTTTTACGAATTTCTTCTCGTACCACTTCTACTGGTGCATTACCAGCTGCGATAATTCCAAGTCCACCTGCATTGGAGACAGCAGCCGCAAGATTATGTTCTGCAACCCATGACATGCCGCCTTGTAAAATTGGATATTCTATATTTAACAATTCACAAATTCTTGTTTTCATGAATATTTCCTCTATTCTCTATTATAATTTCATTTGCTTTCCGTTTCGTATCCCCACAAGAAGTATGATATGAGGAAAATGTTATATCAGTGTTTTAATTATAATAGGCAGTTGCAAATAAGAAAAATTCCATTGTCGCTTTCTACATTCGCAACCATGCCTACTTATATATATCTGCTTATTCTACGCCTTTATCTTTTAAATAATTAATTACTTCTTCTACTGTAGTAATACTTGCTAAATCATCGGATGGGATTTCGATATCGAATTCTTCTTCTAAAGCCATTACTAATTCAAATAAATCTAAAGAATCTGCTCCTAAATCTTCTTTAAAGGATGAGCTGATTGTAATAATACCCTCTTCCACGTTTAATTGTTCTGCAATGATTGATTTTACTTTATCTAACATAATTCAAAATCTCCTTGTTTTGTTTTTTATTTTTTATAACTCAATCTGCTGCATGTTGCATCAGATATTGTCCTTAACTATTGATTGGTTACTGCATCTTAACAACAGTACCAATTACTTCATTAGTATATAATTTGTATCTTCTTTTCATACAGCTTCGTACCAGATTTATGTCGCATTATTAATATTACTATAATTCCAATGATTAAAATAAATGCTGCTGCAATACCGGATATTATTTTTATCAGGGTTTTCACATTTTTTTTGAAAATACTTATACTTAACCCATTGTTTTCGGGAGTGCTTTCTACAGTTTCTGTTGAAACTTCCATTTTATTTTCTATTGGCTGTATGTCACTGATTTTTTCTCTAATTTCCTGGGTTTTTGTAACTTCCGGTTGATTATCGTACTCCTCCACGGATCTTATTTCTTCGAAAATATTCAGGTTCAAGGGATTATATTCTATCTCGGAAGCTGTTTTCTTAAAAAGGCGAAACAGAAAAGACAAGAAACCTCTTTTCATATCCTTCTCCATATAATCATCTTGAAGCAAGGAAGGTTCAATCTCACCTATCATATTAATTAATAATATTTCATTCATATATAACTCCCTTCTGCATGCAGTAACATGCTTCTTTCTCCTTTAAGAACTCCTGTTTCATTTTGTTTCTTAATCTGGATATTCTGCTGTCTATGGCTGTCACTGTCATTTTGGTTGCTTTCGCAATTTCCTTGGAAGATTGCAAATAAAAATATTTGCGTATTACCAATTCTTTATCTCTTTCACTTAACCCGCTAATCACTTTGTTTAAATGTTTCATGCTTTCTTTGCTAAAGATTTGTCCTTCCACACTTTGACTTTGATCAATATAGTATTTTGCTATGTCGGATATATCTTCGGGAAGCTCACGTTCTTCTCTTTTACTTAAATCCCTTAGTTTATTAATGGCTGTATTTCTAACTATAACCTTAAGATATGTTTTTAGTGATGCCTTATCCATGTCATATCGCTCAATATGATTCCACAACTTTAAGTAGGTATCATTTACACATTCTTCAATGTCCCTTGAGCGGCTGCCTAAAATTCCTGCAGCAATGTGTATTAGCAATTTCTCGTACTTATCTGCTAACTTCAATAATCCTAATTCATCCTTCTCATAAATCAGGCTCACAATTGCTTCATCTTTCAAGTTATAAGCCTCCTTCCTACATACCCTTATACTTATACACGGATTTCTATTCAATCTTGCAAATGTTGCAAATTATTTTCTTTGATATTCAAAGTATTTTCTAGTTATCTTAACTTTTTCTATCCCTAATTGTCAAGGAATTTTTTTTTACAATCATAGCAAAAACCTGCAAAACTTACAAAGTCATAAGTTTTCACAGGTTTTTTTGTTTTGTTTTTTATTAAGGTTTATAAGTTTAATAATGAAATATTTGAAGTCTTTTGATCCTCCGATTTTCTTATTATTCTAATAATCCGTCTTCTGTATAATGATTGCTGCCATTCCATAAGATCCACTCTTCGTAACCGGCATCATAAACTGCATCCACCTGGGCACGAATCTCTTCTGGACCGTAAGTTTTATATTCAGATAACCAGACAGCAGTAAAGTCCTGAAGCCATGGGCGAACTACTGCTTTATTAGTACTCTCGCTTATTTCATCCAACGCATTTGCAGATTTTTGGAGGGACTTAAGTATCAAATTGTAAGGTTCTAAGTCCGGATGTTGTATGCCATAGGAGCCATCTGCATAATGGGACGGGTATATCATTGGACTGATATAATCCAGATATTTAGACATTTGCACATAACTTTGTCCAACAATTTCAGCATCTATTTTACTATCAATGATAGTTCCATAAACATCTGCAGAAACATATACTCCCAAAGGTTTTAATTGTTCCGCTGCATATTTTGTAAATTCCGTGATAATATCAATTTTGGTTTTACCTTCTGCCTCTTCCCCAAAGTCCGCATTCTTCATCCCTGAATCTGTCGAAAAACGAATATAGTCAAATTGTATCTCATCAAACCCTAACATAGCGGCTTCCTTTGAAACATCTATTAAATATTCCCAAACCTCTTTCTTATAAGGATTCACCCAGCTATGTCCGGCCTTATCAAGGAATATGGTTCCATCCGTATTTCTTATACTAAGTTCCGGCTTTTGTTCAGCTAATATGGGGTCTTTAAAAGCCACCACTCTGGCTATTAAATAAATATCCTTCGCCTTTAGATCAGCTATCAGACTCTTAATATCACTAATATAGTTTTCATTTGCTCCAATTTCCTGCACAGTAGGCAGATCCATATTATAAGTGATTACACCGCTATCATTCTTAATATCAATTACCATGGCATTTAATTCTGTAGTATCTACAAGGTAGGTAAGTTCTTCCATGGCCTCAGTATGTCCGGCCCTTGGTCCTGTAACATAGATTCCTCTTACTTTAATAGGTGTTCTTTCATCAATAAACCCAGGCATAAAAACTTCTTCTGCCGGTTCCTCCATATATTCTTCACCATCTAAGTCAGAACCATCTCCGTTATAAGCAACATAGTTTTTAATAACGGGTTCTGTTTGTTCTCTATAAGCATCTCCCGTTTGAAATGTTTTCAGCGGATTAGTGGAAATATTCATTCCAATCATATCCTCCAAATTAGTACCTGCCACAACATTTGTAAAAGAATTTGTTACTTCATTATTATGATTATCTTCTGACTTCGTTTCCTGGGTTTGCTTATTATTAGCCTGCTCAGTTCCTGTAATATTCTGTTCCTTTTTATCTTTTATGTCATCCTGCTCCTGCAAGCGTGATTTCGTTGACAAAAATGCTGTTATTCCTAGTCCAAATGCAATCGATAGGACTATCAGCGACGATAAAAATTTCTTGTTTTTCCCACCCTTTTCTCTTCTATAATCCTTTCTTTTTGATGTATGCTTTATCTCAATATACATATCATTTTTCTTTCTCATTTTATACTCCTGCATTGATCTGATATAGTGTATTATAATTAAAGATTCAGATTTTACTCTTTTGTTTCTTAAATTTCGTAAAAACTTTTCTCTTGGATGCGGAAATTATAATCACTTACTAGTATAGCATAGGAGAATGTACTTAAGCTACCTTGATATCATAGGATAGGAATATTTTCATATATACTCCGACTAAAGAATTGTCTTACTTGACTGTTAATGCCTTTAACATTGCTTTGCCTGATTTAATTTTTCACTCTTTTTATCAATCTTTGCATTTAAAACCAGTCCAAAAAAGAAGAGTATTCCACCCAAGATTTTTCCTTTAGAAAATCGGTCAAGGAATAGATAATCAATTACAGCACTGGCAAACAGCTGTCCGATAAATCGCAATATTACAATATAAACTGCAGGTATTTTGGGTACTACTACATTAAATATGAACGTCGTTATTACTCCAATGATTCCTCCCAGATAATAAGGTAGTGGCACAGTTTTAATTACCGTATAAGAAGGAAGGGTATTTAACATTACAAGGCAAAGTACCATAGAAGACAGGACTGCCATTAGAAAATTAATAAAAACCCCATTCAGCATCCCTTCTTTTTGTGCTATCTTTCCGTTAACCATCATATTTAATACGATTGAGATTCCTGTTAGAAACGATAAAAATACGTAAATCATTCTGCTACCTCCTACATTGTTATCATAACGATGATACCCAGAAAAAGAAGAACAAAAACTACTATTTTTTCTTTTACTAAACGATTCACCGGCATTCCAAATAAGCCAAAATGTTGGACCAGACCGGACATGATAAGCTGCCCGAATAAACCTGCTCCAGCCGCCAGAGTCACTCCTATCCTTGGTATGGCTATATTATTTAAAAGTATGGTTACTACTCCTAATATACCTGGCAAGTAATATAATAATGGTGCCCTTTTTATTCGAAATAGTTTATTGCTTCTGACTACAGATATGATTATAATTATAATAAGTCCCAGTACATGAAAGAATAATGTACTAAAGTATGGTCCTGTAATACCAGCCATCATCCCATTAAGAAAAATCATGACAGCAAGTAGAATTCCATTAAATAATGCAAGATTCTTGTACATTTTTATACCATTGCATATCGCAGGTACACCTGCGATACTGCCATAAATAAATAGGTTGAAAGAATCTATTTATGGCAATCCTTTCTTTCATTGTATTTTCTTTCAACCT
>JAQZAX010000120.1 GCA_029239455.1 Anaerocolumna sp. | reverse complement strand
TTCAGTAATGCTCTTAAGATGAGCATCTTTTATAACAGGAACCAATAAACCATCTTCTAATGCAGTAGCAAAGCCCATATTCACGTAACGCTTCAAAATGATATTGTTTCCATCAATGGAGCAATTAAGCAAAGGATATTCTAATAAAGCCTTTGATACAATCTTTACCAGTAAATCAGTATAAGAAGCCTTAATGCCTTCAGAACCAAGCTGCTCTTTATATGCCTTCATGGAAGTCATATCTATACTGACATCATAGGTAACTGTAGGGGAAATAGCAACGCTTTCGCTCATACGCTTAGCAATTACCTTACGCATTGCTGACATCGGAACAACTTCTTCTCTCTGAGCAGGAGCGCTGTTATTTAAGTATGCAACCACATCTTTTGACATCACCCTGCCATTTGCAGGAACATCATTAAGTGCAACTCCACTTTCCTGCGCAATTTTTGCTGCTAATGGTGACGCTTTCACGTTTGTTGCAGCTGTCGGATTAGCCAAATATTTCTCAACGTCTTCTATAATAATACGGTCATTTGGACCTGTACCCAACACAAATGCTAAATCAACGTTCTTTTCTTTTGCCAGCTTTTTAGCGGCAGGAGATGCAATAATACGACCATCCTGCGTTTTTGCAACCTTTGGTACATTATTCGATGTACCTGTCTGTTCCGCAGGTTCAACTGCTACAGGTGTAGTCACTGAAGGTGCTGCTCCAGCAGGTAACAGAGCTGATATATCCTCGCCTGGAGCTCCTATAATAACAACCGGTTCCAGACACGCAATAACGTCTCCTTCACCAGCCAAAATTTTAAGAATCGTACCATCCATAGTAGATTCAATGGTATTGGTTAATTTATCAGTTTCAACTTCATAGAGCTTATCACCAGTCGTAACCGGATCACCCTCGGCCATAAGCCATTTTCCGATGGTTCCTTCGGTCATTGTAAGCCCTAATTTTGGCATAACCAGTGCTTGTGCCATTGATATTCCTCCTTATTCATATAATTGGTGCCTATTATGGCCGGAATAATCCCTGGAGAGCTGCCTGTTCCAAAACTTCATGAAACTTGACACGCATGGGACCGTTCCGCGTTATTTTAAATGTTATGTTATCGCCTTTTTTCACTTTGATTTCCCGCTCTCCATCAAGTGCAATCATACAATCCTGTTTCGCCTGAATTATATGTTCTGTATTAAGAGGAATGGAATTTACTTGTGTGATTTTTACTATATCAAGAACACCTGCTGCTACAGGCGCCAATATAGATTCACCTGTATCGGAGATTTTAAGAGAAAGTCCCCACTCATCTGTATCACGCACCACACGAGCGCAACCGGCAACGGCAGAAAAGCCGATGCTGGCTGGATGACAGCGGGTGACAACAATATGCTGTATTTTGCTCATATCCCATATAGCTCTGGAGCCAACGAACAGGTCGTCTGAAATTACTGCGTCTACCAGAGCCATATCAACATAAACACCATTGAGAAATACTTCTACCCTTTTATCTCTTATACAGCAGCCAATTCCATTATCCATTGTCGCAACTGCTGCTGCAGCCATTCCTGCAACTGTTCCCTCTATCATTGATGGATACACGTTATTTGTACCGGTTGAAAGTGGCAGAAGGGGCGTATGGTTGATTCCTTTTGCAGCTGCCCGACTTGTTCCATCACCCCCTAGTACAACAATACAGCCAACACCCAACTCTTCCATACGAGCAGCCGATGCTGTTGTATCAGCTGAGGATGCATTTAATGGCATATCTAATATATGTATATTGGAATTTAGTTTGCCATCAAGGATAAGGTTGTCTTTTGCTGTAAAACCGATTTGAAAGGTGTCGGGCATAAAATAGATTTCATCCACTCCAATTGCCTGTGCAGCAAGAATGATACGCTTTACAATATTGACTTTTTCCTGATTATCAATTGTAGTAGCATAAGAGACTAAACGTCTTATATCTTTTCCGGATGCCGGATTTGCAATAATACCAATGCTAGGCAATTTTTTTCCTCCCTTCTGCCTGTTCCTGTTATACTATCTCTTTTATAGCCTTAATAATATCTTTTGAATTTGGCAGATAATATTGCTCAAGAACCGGTGCAAAAGGAACAGGAGTGTTTAAAGCACCAACACGAACAACCGGAGCATCCAGAAGGTCAAACATGTCCTCATTAATAATCGCAGATATTTCACCCGCGAAACCACCGCGCTTGTTTTCTTCCGTAGCAACTACTACACGATGTGTCTTTCCAACGGATTTGTTAATAAGGTCTATATCCAAAGGATAAAGGGAGCGAGGATCAAGTACTTCAACTTCGATACCTTCCTTCTCTAAAGTTTTAGCTGCTGCCAAAGCTTCAAGCACCATCTTACCAGTAGCTATTACTGTAACATCTTTACCGGCACGCTTAATATCACCTTTCCCAAGAGGAATTGGTTCATAGTTAGTTACTTCGCCCTTCATTGCATACATAGCTTTATGTTCAATAAACATTACAGGATTGTTATCATCGATTGCAGAAAGCATTAATCCAAGTGCATCCTGAGCGCAGGAAGGATATACAACCTTAAGACCAGGAACGTGGGTAACCCAAGCTTCTAAAGACTGAGAGTGTTGCGCAGCTGCACTAACACCACCACCAGCCGGAAGTCTTACTACCATAGGCATAGAAACTTTGCCGCCAAACATATAACGCATTTTAGCTGCCTGATTTACCAATTGATCCATACCTACCGTAAGGAAGTCAATGAACATCAATTCTGCGATTGGTCTTAATCCGGTAGCAGCAGAACCTACTGCAGTACCAATAATAGCACCTTCAGAAATTGGAGTGTCTCTTACACGTCTTTCTCCAAATTCATTAAACATTCCGGCAGAAACACCAAAACAGCCACCAAAAGCTCCTACATCTTCACCAAACAATAATACACTATCATCCTCGCGCATTCTTATACTCATACCTTCGCGGATTGCTTCTCCATAGGTCATAGTCTTCATCTTACACGCACCTCCTCAACAATATCAGAATAAATATCCTGAACAACACTTTCAAGTTCAGGATCTGGACTTTCTTCTGCAAATTTAATTGCTTCTGCAATTTCTTCTGCTACCTGTTCATCCAGCTTTGCTATTTCCTTCTCTGTAAATATCTTATTTTCCTTTAGGAATTCAGCAAAGCGTGGCAGAGGATCCTTCTTAATCCAAGCCGCTTGTTCTTCTGTTGGTTTATATGCACCAGCATCACCTTCAAAGTGACCACGATGACGATATGTTTTACATTCTAAGAGAGTAGGACCCTGTCCTTTACGTGCACGGGCAATTGCCTCTTCTGCAGCTTCATGAACAGCCAGAACATCGTTTCCATCTACTGCCACACCTGGTATACCATATGCAGCTCCACGATCTGCTACGTCTTTAATTGCCATATGTCTATCTTGGCTCATGGAGATACCGTAATTATTATTTTCACAAACGAAAACAATTGGCAGCTTCCAAACTGCGGCCATGTTCATTGATTCATGGAATGTTCCCTGGTTAGTGGATGCGTCACCAAAAAAGCAAACACAAACCTGGTCAGTTCCTCTATATTGAGCTGAAAGACCAGCTCCAACTGCAATATTATGACCGGCACCTACGATACCGTTGGCACCTAGAATACCTTTATCTCGATCGGCAATATGCATTGAACCACCTTTTCCTTTGCAGTATCCGGTTGCCTTGCCATAAAGTTCTGCCATCATGAATTTAAGGTCTCCACCTTTTGCCACAATATGTCCATGTCCACGATGAGTACTAGTAATAAAATCTTCGTCTGTCAGGTTCTCACAAACACCAGTCGCAACAGCTTCTTCACCAATATAAAGGTGAACAAATCCTGGAATTCTTCCTTCTGCAAACAGATTCTGCGCCTTAGTCTCAAACTCACGAATACGGCGCATACGCAAATACATGTCTTTCATAACATCTTTTGATAATTTCATGTAATTACCTCCCTTAATTATATAGTTTTTTGGATTTCTACTTCGATGGCTACAACTGCAACCTCGATACTATCGTCATCATCTCCAAATCGTGGCAGATACAAGCCAGGCATTGTCATGCCACCTTGTATTGCACGTACAGTGACTTTTCCAATTGGAAGACACTTTGCAATCTCCAAAACATCTACTTCTGATGGTCTGGATACGGCTACAGTTACGTGAATTATTACTTCCTGATCTAAATCTTTTAACTGCAGTACCTCGGATAGTCCACACAGACAGCTTTTAGAAATTGCATCTTTCACAGCTTTTTGTGCTGCTTTGTTTACATCCTGACCGTGAAAATCTAAACCTAGTCCAAATTCAATTATGTATCGACCCATATTACACCTCCTTCGGCTATAATTTTTTAACTTTTGTGATGAGACTCAGAAATCGAAATTATTTCTATAGTAGGTTTAAGTAGACGAATTGTAATTCACTGGTACGTTAATTAAATATTATTCATTCTAAAACTTTACCAGTTCGTAGTTATAAGATATCTGACTTGCTAAAATATCTTTACATTATGCTCATTGCAATGAATGTTGAAAAAGTAAACAAGTAAGATTAAGTCATATAATTTGTATATATTACTAAACTTAATGTATTAATATACTTAATTCATTAATATGCTTAATTCATTAATTTACTTAACTTTTAAGTATCTCTAATTATAATTTTATATTTGAATATTGTCAAGTAAATTTTAATAAATAAATTATAAATTTGTAATAATCATTTGTTAATTTTGTTTATCCTATAGTAAATATTTATCTTTTATCTCTGATTGATTTGCCATTATAGCCAATTTGCTCATTTTGCAAGCTTTCTTAAATTATTTATCATCCTTCAATTTCTTTTATATTTTAACATTTAATAACAGTTTTAAATTAATTAGGATTTATTCCCCCTATATTTTACTATCACAGGAAAGTCATCAAATTAAATATTTGATAATTTATTAACTATTAAATACATTTTTTGTACATTTTATATTTACAATTAGTTTAAAATGATTTATTCTAGTAAAGTGATATTTTTAAAACGAAAGTGGTGTATGTATTGAGCATAGAAAATTATATAACAGGATCGAAATTAAAAGAATTTCGTAGACAATCTGGATTTTCATTATCCGAAGCGGCAGACAGTATCGGTGTTAGTTCCGCTTTTATTAGCATGGTCGAAAACGGAAAATGTGGGATAAGCTTTCAGAGAATTCATCAGTTAGTTACTCTATATGGAAAACACCTGTCAGATTTGACAGATTCTTCCCCTATTGATACGAACATTATAAATCTCAATGGTGCTGCTGAGATTGCTTCAGAACCTGGAGTCCAAATATTTGGTCTTGCAAAGATAGAAGGGGATATTAACATCGGTGGTTTCCGTTTGTATTTTGAACCAGGAGCACAGCATGATTTTGATTATCATGAAGGATACGAATATGCTATGGTTATAGAAGGCGATTTCGAACTTCATCTTTTAACCGAAGATGAAGAATGTGAGATTCGTACTCTTCATGCAGGTGATACTACTGTATATTCAAGTCGTTTTCGACACAGTTATAAGAACATTAACGAGAAATATGGATCCGTTCTTGTAATTGAGACCTTTGGGAAATAATTTGTATAAAAAAAGTGCTTTAGATTCAATTAAATTTGAATTTAAAGCACTTTTTGATAGATACTACAATAATTGCTTATTAATAAATGTAGTATTAACATCCTAGTGTCTAAAGATATTCACAGTCCAAACAATTATAGATGAAAGTTTATCTCATTTTTGACTATTATAATAAAACCTTGTTATATTCATGAGGAAAAGGAATATATTGATACAAAGACTTTTTTGGGCATAATATGTTGGAATATAAAAATAAAAAAAAAGATATTTACATGTGTAATGAGATTGCTCAAGCTAAAGAAAGATTTTTAAATCCATCGGATATTTATATTCAACAGGGTTATCATATTGATATTTTTGCAAATGGTCTAAATTCGCCAATCAGCATGGTTTTTGATGATAATGGAGGCATATTAATCGCCGAATCAGGATTAGCGGATGGCAATCCAAGGGTATTACAACTGGCAAATGGACGTCTTGAAGTAATCGCTCAGGGATTTAATGTTCCAATATCAGGGATCAACTATTTAAATGGGGTACTATATATATCACATAGAGGTTTTGTAACTCGAATCAAAAGAGATGGAACGACTGAGCATATTATCATGGGATTGCCAAGCAATGGTGATCATTATAATAGTCCAGTTACATTTTCTCAAGATAATAAAATATATTTTGGTCAAGGAACTGTTACTAATTCCGGAGTTGTAGGAAATGATAACGAGTGGGTAACAATTTCACCATTAATGTGCGATTACCCAGGGGACTATATTATGCTAAACGGACAAAACTTTGAGACAGATAATATTTTTACTGCCGCATTAACTGAGGATGTTGCTGTTACTGGAGCTTTTTCCCCTTATGGAATTCCCAATTTACCATTTGAGATAAGAAAAAAGTATATTAAAGCTTCTGGATGCATTATAAGAGCAAACTTGGATGGGTCTAACCTAGAGCAGATTGCCTGGGGATTTCGTAATCCTTCCTTTATGAAGTTTGATATTGGCGGTAATTTATTCGTTGGAAACAACGGATACACGGCAATAGGAAGCAGGCCAATTGGCAATGCTTCCGACGATTGTTACTATGTTGCACCCAATTTATGGTACGGTTGGCCTGATTACTCTGGAGGTGAAGCTGTGAATTCCCCAAGATTTCAACCAGACGGAGGATTTCAGCCTGAACTTTTGCTTAAAAATCAACCTAATATCCCACCCAAACCTTTTGTTTCCTTCCCGTCCAATTCAAATATCAGGGGTTTTGATTTTAATTACAATAGAGATTTTGGAACCTATGGAGACGTATATATAGCTGAGTATGGTAGTACCGTACAATCTAGAATAGGAGATCCTATCTCATATGCCGGAGCAGGACATAGAATCTCTAGAATTGATATGAAATCCAGAACAATCAGCACCTTTGCAATCAACAAGTCAGGCTTCCCCTCTTCCATATCAAGAGAGGGAGGATTTGAAAGACCAACTCATTTACTTTTTGGGCCTGATGGAGCTATGTATATAGTAGATATTGGTCTAAATATTTCGAATAAACCGAATGTATTTATACCCAATACCGGTGTTATATGGAAGGTATGGCGTTAACATATCCATGATTCTGCAAAGATTTTTATTATTTCAAATACCTACCTATCACACCTCTGTGCGTACCGTTCGGTACGCGGCAGTTCTTTAGTTTTCTTAAACTAACAAAAGAGTCTCTAAACCTCAGTATCATCAAGGTTTAGAGACTCTTTTAATCAAGGCGACAACCAGATTTGAACTGGTGATCAGGGTGTTGCAGACCCATGCCTTACCACTTGGCTATGTCGCCATATCTATGTCACTATTTTATTATAGCAACCGGGTTTTTATTCGTCAAGCCGAAGAAATTCTCATTATTTTATATAATCAGCTTGTGAAATAAAAAACTCCCCGAGTTGGGCTCGAACCAACAACCCCACGGTTAACAGCCGTGTGCTCTACCATTGAGCTATCGAGGAATAAACTACACT
>JAQZAX010000119.1 GCA_029239455.1 Anaerocolumna sp. | reverse complement strand
AAACGAGAAGATGCTGGTGCAACTGCCGAAGCTCGAGGATTGTTTTTGCAGGAAGTTTTGTATTAATATGCCTAAATGTAGGTAATATTCATTATGGATGAATAGATAATATTTGTTGACTTTCCGCTGTTTTCAACCTATAATGGGATTAGGATAATATAACCAAATAAATATTTATTAGTTTGATTAATGTTTTAACAGGTTTTTCGTGTTTATATATATTTTTACGGATTTGTACATATGACAAATGTGGGAGGTAATTCGTGAGTAGCATTAGAATTACTACAGATCAGGCCATTATTGGCATGGTAGTAGCAAACAATATCTATTCAAGAGACAATCAGCTGCTAGTTGGTAGAGAAACAATTCTATCGGAACGTAATATTATACGCTTAAAATTATATGGAATTAAAGAATTTGAGATAATTGACCAACAAGCTAGCTCGATGTATCTTTATGATGAGATAGAAGACATTCCGGGACGGTTAAGCAAAGAACCTGAATATTATTCTAAAGTACGAGATACGGAAGAATTTAAACAGTTTAAAGCGTCTATCGAAGACACTGCTGAGTATTTGAAAGACTATTTTAATAAAGTAGTTACCGGACAGGAACATATCAACTCTAATATGCTTATTTCAGAAATTGAAGCCATTATATTCGAAAGTCGAAATGGTATTCATTTACTTGATATGCTAAATTGTATGAAAGTATATGATGATTCCACTTATATACATTCAATTAATGTAGCGTTGATTTGCTATGCAATTGGAAGATGGATGAATCTACCAATAGAGGATGTTCAGGTTTTAGCATTATCCGGATTGTTTCATGATATAGGGAAACTGCTTATACCAAAAGATATTGTACTAAAGCCGACTAGATTAACAGATAATGAATATGTACAAATGAAAGATCATGTAATACTGGGATATGAAATATTAAAGAAACAAAACATTGATATTAGAATTAAAAATACAGCACTCATGCATCATGAAAAATGTGACAGAAGCGGATATCCTATGAAATTGTCTGGTGAGCAGATTGAACCATTTGCAAAAATTGTAGCAATAGCAGATGTATACGATGCCATGACTGCAAATCGAATTTATAGAGGACCTATTTGCCCATTTAATGTGATAGCCCAATTTGAAGCAGATGGATTGAAACAATATGATCCTACAAGTCTTTTAATTTTCTTAGACAGAATGGTGCAGTCATATATTCACAACTGGGTGGTTTTAAGTAATGAAGAAATTGCAGAAATTATTATGATTAATAAAAATACTTTGTCAAAGCCTGTGGTAAGAACACAAAAGCAACATTATATTGATTTATCCAGAGAACGCAATCTAGAAATAATGGCATTTATATAAAAAGATCCCCGGTACTATGTACCAGGGATTTTTTATGTCATAGGAAAGTTCGACCAACTTCCCTATGACATAAAAAGTAGTTTATTCCTTAATTAAGACTTCTGTTATTTCTGCAATATACAGGGTATGATAATCCTTTGCGGGATAATAATCTGGAAGAATGGAAGTATCCATAAAATTATTGTCCTTAAAAGCTTGGTTAAATAACTTTTTACATACTAAAACAGTATTAGCCTCTTCAAAATAAGGAGCCTCCTCATGAATCTTTAGAGTCAAACCTGATTTTGTAATTTTATCTTCATGGCGACCGGAAACACTTCCTAGGTAGCTTAATGTTTTTTTGTAGGAGCTATCGTAAAAGCTTAGAGTAAAAGTATCTCCATGATCTACAAATTCCTTAGTGTATCTGCTTGGTCTTAGCACAACAAAAGCTACATCTTTATTCCACATAATGCCCAGTCCACCCCAGGAGGCTGTCATCGTGTTAATTTTATCCTCGTATTTCGCAGTAACTAACATCCATTCTTTGCCTATCATGTGAAACGGATTGCCTTTTAATTGCTCCGCTTTGATTACTTTAAAACTCATATTCATATCCTCCTAAAACTTATTCAACAGTTACAGATTTAG
The DNA here is from genome assembly GCA_029239455.1 of Anaerocolumna sp. Taxonomy (GTDB): domain Bacteria; phylum Bacillota; class Clostridia; order Lachnospirales; family Lachnospiraceae; genus Anaerocolumna. The sequence goes on along the minus strand of JAQZAX010000119.1, from coordinate 5,689 downwards.
CCAGATTACGAGGCTGATCCACATTATAACCTCGGTGAATGGTTGTATAATAAGCAAGTAATTGCAGAACCACAGCGGTAGTAAAAGGTGCGAACAAATCGTCAAGTTCAGGCAGGGCAATATGATAATCATAGATAGAAGAGTCAACTGCAATTTCCCCATTGGTAACTAAGATTACCATTGCACCTCTGGCACGAACTTCTCTAATGTTTGAGATCATTTTGGAATAAACATTAGTCTGGGTTGCCAATGCAATTACCGGTACACCTTCCGTAATCAGAGAGAGGGTACCATGCTTTAATTCACCTGCGGCATAAGCCTCAGAATGAATATAACTTATTTCTTTTAATTTAATAGAGCCTTCACAAGATAAGGCATAATCTAAACCTCTTCCAATAAAGAATAAATCTTCGGTTTCTTTTAAATGACTGCTGATTTCATCAATGGCTTTTTCTAATGACAAGGTATTTTCCACTGCAGTAGTTACAGATTGCAACTGTGAAACAAAGGAAGCACATTCAGGTTCTGTAATCGCATTTTTAGCTAAAGCAAATTGTAATGCTAACAGATAAATACAAGATAACTGTGCTGTGTATGCTTTTGTGCTGGCAACTGCAATTTCTGGACCAGCATGAGTATATAATACATAATTACTTTCTCTTGCAATGGAGGAACCCTTAACATTTACAATGGATAATGTCTTCGCATGTTTTTCATTGGACAGTCTAAGAGCAGCCAGTGTATCTGCTGTTTCACCTGATTGAGAGATGGTAATAACTAAGGTACTTTCATCCATAATTGGATCCTGGTAACGGAATTCCGAAGCTATTTCTACAGTTACAGGAATACGAAGAAGTTTTTCAAGCAGCACTCTGCCAACTAATCCGGCGTGCATTGCAGTTCCACATGCGGTAATAAGTACTCGGTTGATTCCATGAAAAATTTCGTTTGGAATACCATCTGCGGTTAAATCAGGCAGAGAACCATTTCTTATTCTTGGCATTATGGTAGAGCGAAGAGAAGAAGGCTGTTCGTGAATCTCCTTTAGCATAAAATGAGCATAACCGCCTTTTCTAGCTGCAGTCATATCCCATTTAACAAACAACATTTGCGGTTTGATAATTGCACCCTCTAAATTGCTCACTACAATGTTATCCTTTGTAAGCTTTGCTATATGAAGCTCAGGTAAAACGAAATATTCTTTGGAATATTTGATAAGTGCTACCATATCAGAGGCAATGACAGAACCTTCTTTACTTTTGCAGGCAACTAATGGACTGCCATTACGTAGACAGTAGATTACATCAGGTTGATCCGCAAATAAAATACAGAATGCATAAGCGCCTTCTAATTGTTTAATCGCTTTTTTAATGGTTTCTATTGCATCACCATCATATAAGCTGTCAATCAGCATTGCAGCTATCTCAGTATCTGTCTGAGACACAGGGTATTTCCCCTGATGTGCCAATGCAGTCTCTAATTCATGATAATTTTCTATAATTCCATTGTGAATTAAGGTGACATTACCAAAGGTATGAGGATGTGAGTTAGTATAGGATACGCCTCCGTGTTTGGCCCATCTTGTGTGACCGATACCGCAAGTACTGTTTATGCTGGTGCCTTCAACTTTATCGCATAAATTAGTTACTTTCCCGGTTGTTTTAATGGTTTTAATTCCATCCTGTTCAAAGAATGCGATTCCCGCACTGTCATAGCCTCTGTATTCTAAGGCTTCTAAACCTTCCAATAACACATTTTTTACATCTAAATAGCCGGTGAATCCTATAATTCCACACATAATTTTAGTCTCCTTTATTAATTTATCAAAGTTCTATTACCAATAAGAATTCACAGCAATACTAAGCTTCGTATATCGATACGAAGTCACAAGTTTACCTAATTCTTTTTCTTGGTTATGCTGCCTTTGTGTAACAGTTACCCGTCGCTTTAACAACATATCACACGTCCAAGTCCATGAGAGAGCATCCGCCGAATATTTCGATAACTCTCTGCCTCGTTAACCTCCAAATAACATCGCCCAATAGAGGTGCATGGCGCTAATTTTAACATTTCTGTTCGACTGATTTTGGGTTAATCCTGCTAATAAGTTACACTATGTAATCAATATATGAAACGACGCTCCTTTCCGTGAATAATTCATGAAATATATTATTTCATGTTCCCTAAATTGCAACACAAATATGTTAACATAGATTGAAAGTGAAGTCAATGCAGTTATAAGGTAATCTCCCCGGCATAATTAGTGGCAAAGATCTTTTTAATTTCTGTTAAATCTGTAGTTTGGCCTAGTGCCCACATAAGCTTTGTTACAGCTGACTCAGTAGTCATGTCAAAAGTTTGAATTACGCCTTTTTCTAAGATTTTTTTTCCTGTCTGATAGATTGAGAAATCACTGCGTTCATAAAGGCACTGGCTGGATACTACAACAGGAATACCTTGTTCAGATAACCGTTCCATTTGACTGATTAAATCTCTGCGAATAAAGTGTAATCCGCCCGTACCAAAAGCTTCGATTACAATCCCTTTATAATTTAATTCCAATAATTTATCGAATATTTGAGGATTAAGACCGGGTGTTAGCTTAATCAGAAATACATCGGTAGATATCAGGGTATTTAATTCAAACGGCAGGCTAGACTTAGGGACGATAGAATGTTGAATTGTTAAACCGTTAGAATCAATCGTAGCAATATAAGGATAGTTAACACTCTCAAAGGCATCAAATCCTGTCGTCCTAATTTTAACCGCCCGACAGCCCAATATAATTTTACGATTAAATGCAAGAAATATCCCGGGAACATTACTTGCTGCCATGGCAAATGCACATCGAAGATTCTCGGTAGCATCTGTAAATGGATTTGACATAGGTAGCTGTGAACCTGTAATAACTACAGGGATAGGAATATTTTGTAACATAAATGAAAGAATGGATGCTGTATAAGCCATAGTATCGGTACCATGAGTAATAACAATACCATCATAGTCCTGATAATACTCATTGATACTATTGGCAATAATAATCCATTCTTCCGGTTGGATATTAGAACTGTCAAGACATAAGATGTCTTTGGCAGTAATATGATAGTTTTCTGTTATGCCTGTTACATATTGTACAAGATTCATAATACCAAAAGAAGGTACCAACCCTTCTTCGCTGGTACTTGAAGCGATGGTACCTCCTGTAGCTAATATCAAAATGTTCTTTTTTAACATGCTTTTACCAGCTTTCTCAATAGTTATTAGATAAACGAAAATATGTTTGTAACTCAAATATTATTCAAAAAATGCAATTCCACAAGCTCCAGGCCCGGCATGTGTACCAACTACCGTACCAATTGGGCTGGTTAAACGATTTGTTTCTTCTATTTTACCTTTTGTGTATTCCAAAAAAGGATCTAAATTACGAATATCACCTGTATATCCTACGCAATGGTATTTTGAATAATTAATTCCTCCCGCTTGTTCAAGGAATTGCAGCAGTTTACCGTATGCGCTTGTTGTACCCCTGGCTTTTCCGGCAACGCCAACTTTACCATCTTTTACTTCAATAATAGGTTTAATGTTAAGTATAGTACCGGCAAAGGCGCTAACACTGGATAAACGGCCACCTTTTTTTAGATATTCAAGGTTTTCAACTATCGCATATAAATGAATCTTAGTTTTATCAGTTTCTAAAATCTGAACTATTTCATCAACAGGCAAACCTTTTGCAACCATATCGACGGCACTACGTACTAATATCTGAAGACCTAAAGTTACATTCAGGCTATCTACTAAATATATATTATCATATTCACAGGTATCTTTTGCTATTACTGCACTTTGATAAGTTCCGCTAAGAAGTGAAGAAAGGGTAATAACGATAACAGAATCTCCATTTTCTTTTGCTTCGTTGAAATATGCCAGAAACTGTTCCGGTGTAACCTGGCTGGTAGTTGGAAGTGTATCAGACTCCGCTAATTTTTGATAAAATTCATCCAGCTGTAAGTCAATGCCATCAGCATATTGATTATCTTTAAACAGGACATATAATGGAACGACTATAATACCAAGTTCTTTCGCTTGCTGCTGACTAATATCAGATGTTGAATCTGTAATAATTCGTATACTCATATTATACTCCAATCTGCGTACATGTGCACTTTAAATTTTTATGGAAAGGATACAAATAGTATTATAGCTTTTTAAAAAATTTATGAAGAGTCCGCAATACATGTGCCAAAGTGGATAATTCTTCCGATGACAATTCTTTTGTAATCACTTGAACCATATCCTTATGGAACTGTTGATGGCTCTCATAAGCTTTTTTCGCTAAATCCGTAGGAATTACAATAACCTTGCGTTTATCTGATGATAATTTTGTACGTTCTAGATAACCTTTCTTTTCAAGGGTTTTAACAGATGTTGTAAGAGTACTTGCTGTTATCATAAGGCGGTTAGCTATCTCAGTCATTGTATTATATCCTTCAACGGTACCCTCATAAACTGCATCAATTACATGCATTTCGCTAATACTTAAGTTGCTGAATTCACCCTTCGCAAGACTGGTTTCTTCTAAACGTAAGATGTCATTAAATAATTCTACTAAAAAATTGTTTAATTGTTCTTCGTTACGATTCATTTGCACCTCTCTTTTCTTTTAAAACTATTACCATGTTATCAATTATAGCGATAAATGTCAATATAATTTGAAGTTCAAAGTATTTTTTTGTCGAATGTATTTAAAAATTAATGACCCTCGAATCAAAATTATTTATTAAAAAAAAATTGCATTTAAAATTCAATTGTAGTAATATAAAAAAATATACAGTATAACGCACAAAATGACAGAACAAAGGAAGGTGGTTGATATGGAATATATTTCACAAAATGTTGCAAGAAACCTAAAGAGAGTTAGAAAAACCAGGAAAATGAGTCTTGATGATGTGGCGGAACAAACCGGAGTAAGTAAAAGTATGTTAGGACAAATAGAAAGAGGGGAATCAAATCCTACCGTTGAAACTCTTGGTAAAATTGTAAGTGGTCTTAGAATTCCATTTACCTCACTTGTAAATTCAGCCAATACAGATATTATTATTGTTAATAAAGAGAGTCTCTTACCGTTTAAAAGTGTAGAAGGAGAATACCAGTTTTATGAGTATTTTCCCTATGAAGAGAGTCGCACATTTGAAATATATATGATGCAGATTCATCCGAGAGCTAAGAACTGTTCGGGAGGACATGGAGAAAATACATTTGAATATTTAACGGTAATTGCAGGTATTTTAACCTTAGAGGCTGAAGGTAAGATATATGAGATTAAAGAAGGAGATTCTATAAGATTTCCAACCCATGGAGATCATATCTATTCAAATAATACAGACGAAATACTAAAATTTGTCATAACTTTTACTTGGAATTAGTCTTTGAAAAAATATATTATAAAATATTATATTTTCATATTGACAATATAACGCACAAGTGATATAGTTACTGCATTGAAAAAAGTGAACACACACCTGGATTTTTATCAATATAACAAAGGCGTTTAAGTAGTTACAGTTTTGACTGTAAATAACTTAAGCGCCTTTTTGTTCCTTTATAGGAAATTGCTCCTTTCGGAGCAATTCAGCATTAAAAATGCCTGCTAGAGGCAGGCATAGGAAACAGACGATACCAGATTAGAAGA
>JAQZAX010000118.1 GCA_029239455.1 Anaerocolumna sp. | reverse complement strand
TGCCCCATGGACAAATTTTCTTATTCTACTATACGCTATATTTATGCCAATAACCTCGAATCTCTTTTAGAAACATATTAAGTAGCGTTCGAAATCATCTGCCAGAAGCAAATCATCCCTCCCTGCATTATTAACCATCACTCAATTCTAGGTCAAATGGTAACTTTTCAACTTTTTTTGGTCCTTATACTTTTGTTATCTGATATACCCCCTGCTCTACCAAATCTATCTTCATACATATCTCTGACCCATATTCTTACAGGAGCCTTCCACTGTTCATTCTTACTTGGTATATTTTTACCAGCCTCTTCACAACATTATCTTTTTGTTACTTTACTGTCTGAGTGAAAAATTGGTAGTTGTCTATTTGCTTTTTGTCTGCACTCGCTGCATTCTGCGTCATGAATAGAGATAATACCACCACAAACAGTGACTTAATTTGTTTACAAGCATAATCAACGCATTCAAAGCAATAAGTAAGTCACTTTCCCTTAATGCAATCTTTTATCTTGCATTTTCGGCAATGCTCCGGTTTTTCTGTATCGCTGTTTAGGCAACCTGCACATGAATTTTTACGATAACAGTGTTTATAACAAACCATGCAATTCATTCCACAAGGGGCAAACATCGAAATATCAATTATATCTGGCATTTTCATATTTTTTGGCTCCTAATGAATCCTGTTTTCTGATGGCTTTAGCAACCATTTTCTACTATCAGTATATCAGTAAACGGCTGTTCTATCATTAAAAATCAAAAGAAGGGGAATTAAGGTTGAAAGAAAATATATTATAAGAAAGGATTGCCATAAATAGATTCTTTCAACCTGTTTATTTATGGCAGTACGCAGGTAAACCTGCGATATGCAAAGGAGCATATACTACCCCCACATTCTATTATCAGTTTTAATATTTGTTTTACTAAACTATTTCTATTAATTATACATAAAATTCAATTATATTTCATCCTCATTCTTCAAAAAGAGCCAACTGATATCAACTGACTCTTTCACTAACTAATTAAATACATTCATCGCATCCACATTCCCCTGCAACCTATCTGGCTTCAAAGCATAAGACACTAAAGACTAGAAATCTTATGCCCATAATCTTTCAATACTTAATCCTTAATTTCGGCATAAGTAGCTTTCGTCTCCGCACTTGTTGCATCCAGCTCATCCAAGTCCAAATCCACCTCAATCTTATCATTTGGTTTTTGTTGGGACAACAAAACTACCGTCCCCACATGTATCGGTTTTATGATAAGAAATTTTTGGGGTGTCGCGCCCTGCTGCTAAGAACTCCTATTAGCAAAGATGGATTCTACATACCAAGAAGAGCTCATTCTCTTGTTCTTAATTAACAAATCTATATTCCAATGGATTTCGATCTACTGCCCTTGAATAAAAATACTTTGGATATCCAACCATTACTGCACCAGTAATTTTCTTGGTTTCTGGAATTTGAAACAACTGATTGCATGGTGAATTTTCTTTCATTGCAACTCGCTCAAACATTCCTGCCCAGCATGAACCCAACCCCAGCGTCGGTGCATATAACTCTAAATACGTTAATGTAAGAATAGAATTTTCTCTTCCTCTTTGGAAGTTTCTATCTGATACAGCAAGAATAAGTGCGGTCGCTCCTCGCAGGATTGTATCTGTTCCCTTTTCACGATATGGTAGCGTGAATTCTGGTGAGATATTATCTTTTTCAAATTCTTCAAGAACGATCCTAACTGCTTCGTTAAGTATTTTCCTATCATCAACAATAACATAAGATATGTTTTGCAAGTTGTGCCCACTTGGTGCATAGTGCGCGATATTTACAAGTTTTGTCAATTTTTCTCTTGGCACTGCACTTTCTTTATATGAACGGATAGAACGCCTTGAGCGAAGAAAGATTTCCGCCTCTTCATGATTTAGTTTCGGAAAATCCTTTACAGTCATTTGCTGTGATAAAGGTGATAACCTATTATCCATTGCTTCCTTCGGGCATATCGCGACACAATGACCACAAGCAATACACTTTTCCGGACAAACTTCCTCCGGTCCATTTTCTGTAAGTTTTAGTATAAATTCCGGACACTCCTTTACGCATAAACCACATTTTATACACTTTTGATAATTTACAGATATTAGATTCATTTTTAATTCTCCTCTCTTATTTTGAAGTGATTTGTTATCATATAATAAATATAGGCTAAAAACAGTATAAAACTGCTGACTACAGTAATTCCAAAAACATGAAATGAATGATATACCATTGTACTAATCCATGAACCTATCGATCCCCCCAGATAATACCCAACCATATAAATGGAATTTAACCTGCTATGATTTTGTGGGTTGAGTTTATATATTCGTCCTTGATTTATTGTCATATTCATTCTTGAACCAACATCCAGTGTAAATGTAACCATAATGATAATGACAAGTTTTGACCATCCCATACCAAGGATTAGAAATGAAAGAAACATGATTCCTAAAGCAGAGAGGTTCCATAAGCTAACATTTTTACTATTCGTAAGTTTCCCAGAATATCCCGCCGCCAAAGCCCCTGCAATTCCCAAAAATCCAAAGATTCCGACTACGGCACTACCATAATTATACGGATTTTTTTCTAAAATAAAAGATAGTGACACCCAAAAAATATTAAATGTGCAAAATGCAGTTGCTCCAAATACAATGGTTTCTCTCAATATCTTTTCTTGTTTTAATAATGGAGGGATTGATAACATAATTTTTATATATGAATTTTCTTTTTTCACCTTATCATTAGGAAGTTCAAAAAATAAGTAGATAGCAAATACACATAAAGTGATAGATGCTAATTCGTAAACTGACCGCCAGCCAAGCAATTGCCCATTCCATACTAAGGTATTATCCGGATTTGTTACCTTATTATCAACAGCGCTTAAAGCTATAGCACCAAGCCATTTTGTGGCACTATCATATGCCCCCACTGCATAGCCGCTATTTACTATCATTACATACTTACCTGAAGTAAGTTCCTCTGCTGTATGTATCTGCACATATGTACCGACAGTTTCAGCAGCAAAACTATTAACAGGGGTTACAGTCGTTTTTCCCGAATAAATGTCTGCGAGAGTTGCCCATGGAATTCCGCTAATTTTTGATAAACGATAACGGGATATTTGCATGTCCTGCATAAGTTGTTGTATTATCATTTTCATCTCCTGACACCATTATATCGGTATTCCGATAATATGCGGGAATGTATGTTGGAAGTAAGGTATACCACAGGAGTGTTCTAGGGGAAACAGTTCACACTATCCTATTAGGGCGTGTTAGGTGCAAGGCGGCATGACAGTATTGGCAGTATTGTTTCCCTTTATGAATTTAGAAAGTTAAATCCGGACATACCTATCAAAAACTTATGTTTTGATTCTGCCAATGATAATTATCCTACCTATAATCTCTGCCGCTACATGTGCTTCACATTACGTTTTCGTCTGCTAAACCGTCTACGGGTCTCCCGACTTTCCGCATCGTAACCGCTGTTCCTAATATGGCTGATTAATGAATTTACTTGTTAATGTATATCAGTGGCATTATCTTATAGAATTTTTGAATAGACGTAGAAAAATGGCTCCAGGCATTACAACCTAGAACCATTTTGTCTATAGTCTGAATGGAGCTGTAAAAAACAGCTCTACGTAATATTTATTTAAAAATATTTGTTATTATTTAGAACCCCTAGGCAGGCAGAAATCAATTCGGGGGTACCATTCTAATATCCTATCTTTAACGTCTTAATTTCAAAGGGTCTGAAAGTCAGGACTGCTGTATCCTGCTTGCTCAGTGTTTCTATTGTCTCCTCCAGCAAGTTGGTCAGTTCCATGCTCTCAGGCATTATTCCAAGTTTTATCCTACAATTCGTATAAGTTCCTTCCGCTTCATATAACCTCATAATAAACGCTTTCTGATTATCTTCACAAGGTTTTATTGTTTCAATTATGATATTGGAACTATTAATCTGAGCAAGCGGTGTCAATCCAAACTCCCCTTCGATTACAATGGGCCTTGTATTGAAAGAATAGGCAGGTAAAATAACCGTTTCAGCTTGAAAGCCACCGATATGAGGAAGAAAAGAATAGGCGCATCTATGTACCCCCTGATCTCCTCTGGTGTCCGGCCTGCAGCCTCCCTTGTGGAGGGAAAGCCTTAAGTCTCCACCTTCTACCGAAATTCCATACTTGCAGTCATTTAATATTGCTACGCCATACCTTGTCTCTGATATATCCGTGAACTTGTGGTTTAACACCTCAAACATTGCTTGTTCAATACTGTGGTTACGGGTGGTAGGCCTCTGGCAATGTCCGAATTGTATCTCATGGCGCGCCGTATTGCTGACTATAGTGGTATCAAAACCAACCTTAAGGAATCTGTGCTTATCATTCCAATCTATCACCGTTTCAAAATCTACTCTTGGTGAAGAAGCATAGAAGACCATATCCTGTCTTACAATAGACTTATCAGAGATCCTGTAAGTGCTTCGTATGCGGAATTCAATCACACCGTCAGACACAATTTCACGGTTTTCCAATACTGTACAGGGCTTAAATTTTAACTGGTAGTCCGCATCTACATCCCAATTATCATATTCCGTAGGAACATCCTCTGCCATTAAAAAGGTGTTAAGAGGCAGACCCTTTCCTCTAAGTTCCCGGTCAACTCTTACATCTATAAAAGAAGTTATGGTGCCATCATTGTCGAATTCAACTCTGGCAAAAGGTGTAATAAGAACATTGTCCTGATACTGGAATGCGGATTTTATATCTGTACCTGAATTCTCCTTGGAACTGATTTCCTTTAGACCTATCCTCCTTGCCCCCAGAGAAGGTAGCTCTACATTTGCCAGACAAAGAAGCATATTACCTTCCATATCCTTTATACGCTGATATTTTATACTATCATCCTCTGGTATTCTGGAAGAATCCTTCAGATAAACAATTTCATTTCTGTCATATCCCAACGTATTAATAACCGATACTACATTCTTAGCCGGATTCCCATTCGTCACAACCTCTATTTCCTTTTTCCCGGTCTCTATCAGTTCTTCCATCTCACTATAAGACTGATTATGTACCCGCTCTATACAGGTACCCGGCAGGATATCATGGAATTGGTTTACCAAAAGAGTTTCCAGTAACGGCCTTATAGCAGTGTCCATAGCCTCTGCATTCTCTTTCACTGCCTTTTGCACCGTAAGAAATTCCAAATCATGAATCACCTTCTCCGCTTCACGGTTATTACGCTTTATCCTATGCTGGTTCGTAAGCGTTCCCCGATGCATCTCCAAATATAGTTCTCCCTTATATGCAGGGGGATTTACTGCCTCTGTTTCAAGCCTGGACATAAATTCTCCCACACTGACATGCTCTGCTTTAGGACAGCCTTCCAAATCCTTTAAACGCCTTGCCATTTCAATCATCTCGAACTGCGGTCCCCCGCCTCCGTCTCCATAGCCGTAGGACACAAAACGGCCTTTGGCAACACTTTTATCCTTTAGACAATTACTGCTGCCCCTTCCTTCTATTCTTTCTAATAAGGTCTTGGGGTCAGGCCAGCAATGTATGATATTAAAGTGAGAAAATACAGCCGTTCCATCAATACCTTTCCAATAGAAAGTTTCATATGGGAACTCATTTGTATCATTCCAGGAAAGCTTGGTTGTAAGAAAATAATCCACCCTGCAGCCTTTCATAATCTGTGGTATGGCACCGCTATAGCCAAAGGTATCCGGAAGCCAGAAACAGTTTGAGGTATAACCGAAATATTTCTGTGTATATTTCTGCCCCCACACAAACTGCCGCACTAAAGATTCTCCTGATGTTATATTACAATCGCATTCTACCCATACAGCACCATTCGGTTCATATCGCCCTTCCGCTACCTTCTCGGTAATCTTATCAAATAATGCAGGATAGTTTCTGCGTATCATTTCCGTATGATAAGCAGAGCTTTGTACAAATCGATATTCGGGGTACTGATTCATCAAGCTGATCTGATTAGAATAGGTTCTGGCGCATTTCTTCACAGTTTCAGAAATTGGCCATAACCACGCCGTATCCATATGGGAATGTCCAACAAGGCCTGCATAGGGTGCAGAGCTTGAATTTTTTGCCTCAAGAAGCGGTCTCATAATATCTCTCGCTTTTGCCAGGGCAGAACGCCATATATTTTCCTCTGTGTCCTCCGGTGCATAATACACAGTTTTATGCACCTCCACCAGGCAGTTTATGATATCTGCCCGTCGGAAGCTGTAAGTATCTAATTTCTCTGCCATCTGATTCAAAGTTCGCAAATCAAAAATAAAATCCGCAATATCCTGATTCTTCGTGCAAAGGTAGATGCCGTCATAGTCAGAGGAAAAATCACCTCTCACTCTCTCTTCAAAAGGATGGGTTCCCTCATAATAGTGTCCGGAATAGAATTCAATTGCCACTTCAACAGACTGCCCAGGTTCTGCCTTTTTTACCAAGAGATCACAATAATGATTTCCACGGTCTGCATTTGTTATCTTATTTGCAAAAATACCGGAGGGAATACCATCTACCCAAAGCATTCCTTCATACCCTCCAACCACTGGCTGGATATAAATATCTTTTTCTCCTAAATCTTCAGTGAAATTAGCAGTTCCCTTAAACCAGCAGTAGGATCCTTCCTTTCCCCAAGTGTCTCCTTTTCTAACCTTAGTAAAAGATTCTCCATTATCCGGGACACTATGATACTGATTTAAAGTTTCGAACTTTTTCATTTCCAATTCCGCCACACGTGTAAATACATATGGCTCCAATGTATTTTCGAGCCTTATTAATTTTCCGAGCATGCGGTTTATTTGTATATTATTTAGCATATTCGCTCCTTTTGCATCTATTCTGTTTTATAACTATCTAAAAGTGAACTTTTCTATCCTATATTCTAAATCATCCATAAAATTAAAATTATACAATAAGTTTCCTCCATCTTGCGAATGGCACCGTATTATCTAATACTGCCTGCCTACTTCCGGTGTAAATACACAGCTTATTTGCTTACAATTTTTCCGTATTCTTCAAAAGGATAGTCAATTGTAATTCTTCCTTCCGCGCTGTCACTGATCTCGGAATATAAATCACTTCTTTTTTAGCCTGCGTATGCAGAAGCTTCTTCCTGCGCAGCAAATCAGCCCTGTCCTGCCATGTTATTCCATCCATCCTGACTCCTCTTTGTCCTGTCGTATATGAGTTATATCTCTTTTCCTGCAACCCGAACCGCGATGCCATGGCTTTTGGCCTCCGATGCCAGACAGAGCATCCTCGAACTATCCGGCTTCTCAAATAATTCCGGCTTAAAAGCTCCTTCTTTCAGCTGCTTTGACCTTCCAAGAGGATGATACGGTAGCAGTTCATAGTATAAAACATTATTAAAACCTGCCACAAACCGCGCAATAGCACCAATTTCATCCAAATTGTCATTTACCGTCGGAACAATCGGCGTTCTGACTATGACCGATTTCTTCTTATCCGACAATTCATAGTGGCCACGCAGTACATTCTTATTATCACCACCCGTCCATTTCCGGTGCAACTGTGCATCCCATAATTTTATATCCATCATCACCAGATCACAAAGTTCTGCAATCGGCTCTGCCACTTTCCAAGGTAAGGTCAAATTGGTCTCTAATGCAGTATGTATGCTTCTGCTTTTTGCCGCCTCAAGGACCCTG
>JAQZAX010000117.1 GCA_029239455.1 Anaerocolumna sp. | reverse complement strand
ACCATTTACAGAAAGTATTATTACAAAAATTGAATTGTATTTCATGCTTTACACCGTTAAACTCAAGTGTTGCAGGAGTATATACATAATGGCGGTATTGCTATTTTCTTCAATTTTTTCAAAGATATCATCACCTATGTACTTCTAGTTAATATTATTTCATTTATTGACTTTTCTAAATTCGAATATAGTTTCAATAAATAAAATTATAATCATAAGGCCCCAAATTAACCAGAGGAATGTAATGTTATTTTGTAATTCTTGAAGAAATATTTTCATTAATTCATCTTGTTCCACAAAAACATACATCCTGTTATATCTATAAAGATGTAATGAAATCTGCTCAAGGAATGTACCAAATAGAATAATTAATATTATATGAATGCATAGAATTAGCTTTTTAATTTTGCTCATTGTTAAATTACTCCTTCTTAAGCGTCTGTTGAAATCCTGTCAATTAACATCTATTATAAAGCATATATGTAATAAATACCATAGCGTATTGAAAATATTTGGTAATCATATTACTTGAGAAATAGCTATTTTTCTTTATGGGACCCGCTCTTATAGGAAGTGTATAAAACTGATAGCGAGGTGGGACAGAACCCAGCACTGTCATATTCTGCTTGAAATATTCGTTTTTTACGTTTATGATATAGGTATAGTACAAAGTGGCAAGCTAGGAGGATATATGTATCAGGAAACAATAGTTTTATGTGCAAGCAGCGCATATGATCAAAAGTATTATCTCAATGATGATTTTAAAGGACTTCCGGAAGCAATTCAGGAGGAACTTAAAATTATGTGTGTTCTATATACAGAGGAAATTGGTGGTATTTTAAGTCTTGAATTTGAGGAAGACGGATGTTTAGTGTTTCATGTTACCTCCGATGAAGGAGATCTTTTATTTGATGAGATAGGAAGTGTTCTAAAAATAAAAGAATTACAACGAACGAAGAGTGATCTCTTAGAGTCTCTGGAATTATACTTTAAAGTTTTTTTCCTAGGGGAAGAGATTGGAGATAATTTAGAATAACCGTTAGATAGCAAGCGGAACTCCAAAAACAGGAACCCCAAAAAAGCGGGGACAGAAAAGAAATATCGTGAGGAGGAAATTATTATGTTACTTGTAATAGATGTTGGCAATACCAATATTACTTTGGGAATTTTTAAAGGAGAAGAGTTACTAGGAGATTTTCGAATGACTACGAAATTCCTTAGAACTTCAGATGAATATGGGATATTAATTTTGGCCTTGTTAGAAACCAGGGGGGTAACACCAAAAGATGTAGAAGCAGTTATATTAGCTTCTGTAGTGCCTGGTATTATGCACTCCTTAAAGAATAGTATTATGAAATATTTTAATATTAAACCATTTGAGATTGGGACTGGAACAAAGACAGGCATTAAAATTGCAACCGCCAATCCAAAAGAAATCGGGTCGGATCGTATTGTTGATGCAGTAGCTGCCTACGAATTATATGGCGGCCCTCTCATTGTAATTGATTTTGGAACTGCTACTACCTATGATATGATTACGGAAGATGGCGCGTTTATTGCCGGTATCACAAGTCCCGGAATCCGTATCTGTGCCAATGCCCTATGGAATGAAACGGCAAAACTTCCTGAGATAGAAATTAAGAAGCCAAAGTCAATATTAGCGAAAGAAACAATAAGCAGTATGCAGGCAGGTCTTGTATATGGCTATATAGGACAAACAGAATATATCGTGCGTAAAATGATTGAAGAATCCGGTCTTAGTAATGTTAAAGTAATTGCAACCGGAGGACTTGGTAAAATTATTGCAGATGAAACCGATACAATTCAGATTTATGACCCAATGCTGACATTGAAAGGTTTAAAAATTATTTTTAATAAGAGTAAAGGAAATAGTTAATGAGTTTTCACATTGGTAATGTAAAAATAGAAGGGAATCTTATTCTTGGACCCATGGCCGGGGTGACGGACCTGCCTTTTCGTCTGTTATGCAAAGAACAGGGAGCTGACCTCATTTACACGGAGATGGTAAGCGCTAAGGGAATTCAGTATAATAATAAGAATACCGAGGCACTGCTTGAAGTAGCAGAAGAGGAACGGCCGGTATCGCTGCAATTATTTGGCTCAGACCCTTATATTATGAGCGAAACAGCGAAGAGGATTGAAGATAGGAATTTTGATATATTAGATGTAAATATGGGATGCCCGGTTCCCAAAGTAGTGAATAACGGGGAAGGCTCAGCACTGATGAAGGAGCCAAAACTGGTAGGAGAAATTATACATGCTTTATCTTCCGCCATAAATAAGCCCGTTACTGTTAAAATTCGTAAGGGATTTCAGGAATCCAGCGTAAATGCTGTAGAAATAGCAAAAATAGCAGAGGCTAATGGTGCAGCAGCCATTGCCGTACATGGCCGAACCAGAGAAGAGTATTATAGTGGACATGCCGACTGGAATATAATAAAAGAAGTGAAGGATGCAGTATCCATACCCGTATTTGGCAGCGGTGATGTAACTACACCAGAAGAAGCAAGAAGGCTTGTGGATGAAACAGGTTGTGATGGCATTATGATAGCACGGGGTGCCAGAGGAAACCCATGGATTTTTCATCAAGTCAAAGAATATTTTAATACAGGAATTATACCAGAGAAGCCGACTGCGAAAGAAGCGGTAATTATGATGCTTCGTCATGCCAGAATGGCAATGGAATATAAAGGTGAATTTATAGGAATTAGAGAAATGAGAAAACATGTTGCCTGGTATACCACAGGGTATCCGCTGGCAGCAAAACTTAGAAACAGAGTAAATGAAATTACGGATTATAAATCATTAGAAGAATTGCTTGGTATATATCTTGACAGCCTAAAACACCAACAGTAAATGTATATGATTACAGAGGAGGTAAATCTATGGCAGCCAACAAATTATTTACAAAGATAAGAACAGATGGGAAAATAGGGGAACCTAAAGTTTGTGTAAAATGCGGAAAAATGTTTACCTATTTAGGATTTGGCCATTTTTACTGCCCTACTTGCAAGGATAGAGATAAAGAAGATTTTGAAAAGGTAAGAGATTATATTTATGAAAATGGCGTTGCGTCTGCCTTAGAAGTTTCAGAAGCAACTGGAGTTAGCCTAAAAGTAATAGAACAGTATCTGAGAGAAGGAAGACTTGAGATTCCTGAATCTTCTCCAATCTTTATTAAATGCGAAAAGTGTGGAATTGATATACGTTCCGGAAGGTTATGCGCAGAGTGCGCGACCTCATTAAGTAATGCAATGCGCATTGAAATGAATTTTGATAATGAGCAGATTGGGGCAGTGCCAAAAAAATTAGATGGGAAAATGAGATACTTAACGAAAAAAATCACGAAATAACCCATATTTTCAGTGGTATTTTAAACATTTATAACAAAAAGTGAATATTTAAAAGAAAATAGTTGATTTTTATAAATATTGAGTGTAGTATAGCTACTAGACAGACAAATGTGCGCAACACAAGAACATTCAATTCTTCGTGTTGCGCTTGTTTCACATAAGTTGACTGACCAGGACAAAGACGTTTCATTCTAATCTTCTGCCTGGGGGGCAGGAGACTGGGTAAAATGCCGCGAGGATGCGTATGCAGCTTTTTGGAATTATTGACATAAGCAGTATGGCAGCGGTAATGTAAAAAGAATTTGGGAGGTTAACATGAGTAAATTAAGAGTAGGTATCTTAGGTGGAACCGGTATGGTTGGACAGCGTTTCATATCCTTATTAGAGAATCATCCTTGGTTTGAGGTTGTTACAATTGCAGCCAGTCCAAGAAGTGCTGGAAAAACATACGAAGAAGCAGTAGGAAGCAGATGGAAGATGAGTACTCCCATGCCGGAAGCTGTTAAAAAAATAGTTGTAAAAGATGTAAACAGTGTAGAAGAAGTAAGCAGTGAAGTGGATTTTGTATTCAGTGCTGTTGATATGACAAAGGAAGAAATTAAAGCAATTGAAGAAGCCTATGCGAAAGCAGAAACTCCAGTTGTCTCCAATAATAGTGCACATCGTTGGACACCGGATGTACCTATGGTAGTACCAGAACTAAATCCAGAGCATCTTCAGGTAATCGCAGACCAAAGAAAACGACTTGGAACAAGGAGAGGGTTTATCGTTGTAAAGCCCAACTGTTCTATTCAGAGTTATACACCAGCGTTACATGCATTAAAAGAATTTGGACCTAAGGTTGTAGTTGCTACTACTTACCAGGCAATTTCCGGTGCAGGAAAGAACTTTCAGGATTGGCCGGAGATGTTAGATAATATTATCCCTTACATCGGCGGAGAAGAAGAAAAAAGTGAACAGGAACCTTTAAGAATCTGGGGCAAAGTAGAAGATGGCAAGATCGTAAAAGCATCCGCACCACTTATCACAACCCAGTGCATTCGTGTTCCGGTAAGTGATGGTCACACTGCTGCTGTATTTGTAAGTTTTGAGAAGAAACCTTCGAAAGAAGAAATGATAAAAGCATGGAGGGAATTCAAAGGAATTCCACAGGAATTAAATTTACCGAGTGCGCCAAAGCAGTTTATTCAATATTGTGAAGAAGATAATCGCCCTCAGGTGAAAACAGATAAGAACTACGAAAACGGCATGGGTATATCCCTTGGAAGACTTCGCGAAGATACAGTCTATGACTATAAATTCGTTGGACTGTCCCATAACACAGTACGTGGTGCAGCAGGCGGAGCAGTTCTAATTGCAGAGCTTTTGAAAGCACAAGGCTATATTGAAGCTAAGTAAGAGTAAATAAATAAAAGTGTATTTCCGTTGATAAACACTGCGGAAATACACTTTTTTGATTTATAATTTTTGAGGCTTTTTAACCTTAAATCCTAGGAAAAAGCAAAGATATATTTTAAAAATTGAATTACATTATCTTTATGTTTTGAATTTACTAGAATTCCGAGTACCGGGCGGTCATCTGGTAATGCCTTATCCTTGTAAATCAAACTATCATCGATATAGACACCATATGCGCCATCTACAACTGTCCCTTCCGGTTTGGCGTAATAGAATGAATCTGCAAAATAACTGCACATCTCGGTAGATAACTGTTCAGATAGTTTTACAAAAAGACCTGCATCAGCATATTTTTTAAACAAACTCTCTGGTGCAATCATAACGTCGATTTCTCCTGTTGCAATAAGAGTAGTTAATTTTTGTTCATTGGCTAAGGCATATTGGTCCGTGAGATTGCTATCCTGAATACGAAAGGATGTATCTATGAATAAATCCTGGGTTTTAACATTTCTATTTAGATAATTAGAAAAATCATCTTGCAGGGTAGAGGCAGTTTCGGCATCTACGGTATTATTAATAACGGCAGCATAGAAAATCGTTTCTGCTTTTGGGGAAAAGATAGTATATGCGAAATAAATGAGAATACCGATAAATGCCATTATTGCAATTACCTTGTTACGATAATAACTATTAAAGTACTCTACCTTCTCCTGAAAAGTCATATTACTTAATTTCTGTTTTTCTGTTTGTAGTTCACGCTGCTTATATATTTCTGCCGAATCATCAAGTCTCGTATCTTTCCATTGATCTTTTTGAATCACTTTGGTCCCTCTTTCTTTCATAGCTTAGTCCTAGTATTTCATGAATAGTTTACCATAATACATGACTTCTGAAAAGAAACTAATTCTAAAATATTACTTAAAAAAGTATAGAGTGAACCAGCAGCATCATTGTATTGTTTTCCCAGCAATAGTGCTATATAATGGTAGTTAATATAACTACTTGAATACAACAGTTTTGTAGTAACTTTGGGAGGTTTTTGTATGAATAAAGCAAAGGCTATGCGAAGGATAAATCCTGAACAGGAAACGTCAGAGAGAATACTGGCTGCCGCGGGTAAGATACCACCGGAATTAATTCTTAAGAACGGCAGAGTTTTAAATGTTTTTACAAATCAGTTAGTGAAGAATGATATCGCAATCTATCAGGGTCATATTGTCTGGGTAGGTAATTATTCTAAGGAAGATACCGGTGACATTGACACGACAAATGAAACTTTAATCGTAGACTGTACCGATAGAATTATATGTCCGGGTTTTATTGACGGACATATTCACATAGAAAGCTCTATGCTTTCCCCAAATGAATTTGCCAGAGCAGTAGTTCCTCATGGTACCACAGCAGTGGTAACGGACCCCCATGAGATAGCCAATGTAGCAGGGGAAGACGGTATAAATTATATGCTGTCTGGTTCGAAGGACCTTCCCCTTACGGTATATCTTATGATGCCCTCCTGTGTACCATCTACTTCTATAGAGGAAGCAGGTGCTGTGTTAGAAGCAGATAATTTAAGAGGGTACATGGATGAGCCACGTGTGCTGGGGCTTGCAGAATTAATGAATTCATTTGGAACCATACATGCAGATGAAAATATTATCCGTAAGATTTGTCTTGCTACTGAGGGGAATAAACTGATTGACGGTCATGGTCCTGGTCTGACAGAAAAAGAACTGAATGCTTATGTAACGGCTGGTGTTACCTCAGACCACGAGTGTACGACCCTTGAGGAAGCAATGATGAAACTAAGCCGCGGACAATGGATTATGATACGGGAAGGTACTGCGGCAAGGAATATGCACGCACTTATGCCATTATTTGATGATCCTTATTGTAACCGCTGTATGCTGGTAACAGATGACAGGCATCCCGGGGACCTGTTAATAAAGGGTCATATGGATTATTTAATTAAAATGGCAATACAATATGGAGCTGATCCCATAAAAGCAGTTAAAATGGCAACACTGCAGCCGGCGTTGTATTTTGGACTAAAAAGAAGAGGAGCAGTTGCACCAGGCTATATTGCAGACCTGGTTATCATAGATGACTTAAACAAGTTTTCAATTCTGCAGGTTTATAAGGAAGGCAAACTAGTAGCATCGGAAGGAAATTATATTCTAAGTCATTTAAATCCAGTTGAAATGAGTCCACGGGTATATGATTCATTTCAAATGAAGGAACTTGCAGAGCATGATTTTACCATCAAAGAAACAGGGAAGCAGTTGAGGGTAATTGAAATAGTACCGGGAGAGTTGTTAACCAGACTATATACCGATGAATACAGGGAACCGGGTGTTGATATAAGTAAAGATATTGTCAAACTTGCAGTAGTTGAACGACATCATCATACAGGTCATATAGGACTTGGATTTTTGAAAGGGTACGGCCTTAATGAGGGCGCCATTGCTTCAAGTATTGCACACGATTCACATAATTTAATCATCGCCGGAACCAATGACGAAGATATGTGCGCTGCAGGAAATTGCGTACGAAAGAATAAAGGTGGTATCGCCATTGCTTTGCACGGGAAAATTATTGGAGAACTGGCATTACCTATTGCAGGGCTAATGTGTGATGAAAGTGCCCAGATGGTAGATGAAACACTAAAAGCTTTAAAGGGTTGTGCAAAGGGTATGGGAATTTCGCCTGAAATTGATGCATTTATGACACTGGCCTTCTTAAGCCTTCCTGTTATCCCAGAGATCAGACTGACTTCTTTTGGCTTGGTAGATGTAAAAAACCAGCAACTGATATCCCCCATAGTTTGAATAAAACAACGAACTTTGAAAATAATATGTAATAAATATTAATAATATCTTGCATTTTAAGTAAAAACAGTATATTATTTAAATCAAATTTCATAAGGAGGAGTTACTATGATAAAGAGAAAAAAATTCACTTTATTCATGCTCATGATTCTAGTAGTTACTATTGCACTCTACGGATGTGGAGGCAAAAAGGATGACACAGAAGAGGAGACGACTCCTACAAGTGAAGTGTCATCAGAGTCACCGGTTGACGGTGGTGAGATTGTAGTAGGAATATCACAGGATTTGGATAGTCTTGACCCCCACAAAGCAGTAGCGGCAGGAACTAAGGAAGTGTTATTTAACGTTTTTGAAGGGCTTGTAAAGCCTGATAAAGATGGTAATTTAGTTCCGGCTGTTGCT
>JAQZAX010000002.1 GCA_029239455.1 Anaerocolumna sp. | reverse complement strand
ACAGCATTATTCATCATTTATAAAGTTTGAGGCTTTTGATCCTCAAATCATTTAATTGGAAACATAAGAATAGCGAAAACTTTGGAGTCAAGCAATTACCTATTTAACAATCGTAAGAAAGAGGATTAATGGAATGAGCAGAGTTGGTATTATTACATTAAGTGATAAAGGATACGCAGGAGAAAGAGAAGATAAAAGTGGTCCGACCATTGAAAAAATTGTGAAGGAATATGGTTATGAAGTGGTTTTTTATAAGGTTTTGCCGGATGATCCGGGTATGCTAAAGCAGGAGATGATTACTTTATGCGATGAAGATAAAGTAGACCTGATACTAACTACGGGAGGGACAGGCTTTTCCAAAAGAGATAATACTCCGGAAGCCACGCTTTTGGTAGGAGAAAGACAAGTTCCTGGAATAGCTGAGGCAATTCGTGGGTACTCTCTTACAATAACTAAGAGGGCTATGTTAAGCCGAGGAGTTTCTGTTATTAGAAATAACACATTAATTGTGAATTTGCCGGGAAGTCCAAAAGCCGTAGAAGAAGCGCTCACATATATTATTTCTGAATTAGATCATGGACTAAAAATATTAAAAGGAACGGCAAGTGAATGTGCAAGAAAATAATCAGGAGGAACTTATGAAATCAGACAATTACCTTTTAACAAGGAATACTTGTAATAAGAAACGTATCAAATTTTCTTTGTTCATTTACATTGTGAATCTTCTGATTTTACCTGTTCTATTGGGCGTCAATCTAAGTGATGACTGGAATAAGATGGTTTCCCGTTTTCGAAGAATTAACAAAAATAAATAGTAATATTTTTTAATGTAAATACAAACTATTAACTAGGCAAATACTATTTCTTAAATGTAAGTATAATTTAAGAGATAATATTTAACAGAATAAATAAGGTGATTATATGGTAGAAGAAAAGAGATTTGCCGTTTTAATTGATGCAGATAATGTATCTGCAAAATATATTAAGTATATCCTTGACGAAATATCCAATTATGGCGTGGCAACATACAAAAGAATCTATGGTGATTGGACAAAGTCTACTTCTAACTCCTGGAAAGATGTATTGTTAGAAAATTCTGTCACACCAGTACAGCAATATAGTTATACCGTAGGGAAAAATGCGACGGATTCGGCTATGATTATTGATGCCATGGATATTTTGTATTCTGGAAATGTAGAGGGATTTTGCATTGTATCCAGTGATAGCGACTTCACTAAGCTTTCTTCAAGACTCAGGGAATCCGGAATGCTGGTTGTTGGGATGGGTGAGAAAAAAACACCAAAACCATTTATTGCAGCTTGTAATCAATTTAAATATTTGGATGTTTTGGCTGAAACAGAGAAGAAGACCATGGAAATGGAAGAAGTACGTAAACTTCCATTAATTTCTGAAACAGTAGTAAAAGATCCACAGGAGAAAGAAATTGATGCGGAAACTACAGCTGTAGAAAAAGATGAGAAAGTAACTCAAAACGCGGATACTTTGGAAATAGTAAAAAACATGACCGATATTAATGTTATTAAATCTGCAATTATTAAAATGATGAATGAAATTGATGCAGAAGATCAAAGCATGAATATGGGTGAATTGGGAAGCCGTCTGGTAAAGCGGTATCCTGATTTTGATGTAAGAAATTATGGGGATACAAAGTTGTCAAAGTTTCTAAGAAAGTTTGACTTTTTAGAGATAAAAGCCAAAGGGAAAGAGGGAACTTCCATGTGGGTATCACTAAAACCTGATGGGGAGCAGCAAATCGTAGAAAAACCCCTAGCTACAAGAAAAAGAAGAAAAAGGAATTATAAAAGAAATAAGAAATAAGAAATAAGAAATAAGAAATAAGAATAAGAAATAAGAATAAGAAAGAGGCAGTATCGCAGGCCTACCTGCGATATGCAATGGGTGTAAAATATGAAGCATATATTTATGGGGTTTTTATTTATAATTTTGAATTTTTATCTTCCGCTTAATAACGATATTATAATTAATTTAATACCAAATTTTATAGGCTTTTGGTTTTTGCTAAAAGGAATTAGAGAACTTTCACAGCATAGTACACTTTTTGATAAAGCTGCTCCCTTAGCCAAAATATTGTTTGTCTATTATGTGCTTGATTTTATTGCCAACTTGACAGGCATTGCTTCCAAGCTGTTAAGGGAACATATTATTGGCGGTTTTCTTCTTGGATTACTTATTATTATTCTATCCTTATCATGTAGTCAGTTGATTGTGAAAGGTATAATGGAAATGGAAGTTAAAACTCAATGTAGGGCTGGGACGGAAAAGTTGTATACCGCATGGAAGAGTTATGCTTTTGTCTTAGTTATTTACTATTTGGTTGTTTATTTTGCTCCTGGGCTTTCAGCCATAGGATTACTGGCATCTCTAATTATAAATATATATTTCCTAATCACTCTGAATAAAACGAAAAACGAATTTACTGCAGTTTCAATCTATTGATTTTGATTATTATTAGTTGGTTATAATGAAATTCCGAGATTTATTCATAATTTTGTATAATGAATTCCTAAGATTGAACCATAACTTAAATTACAAAATTCGAGGATTGAACCATAATTTCATTGTAAAATAATTTAAATTCATGTATAATCTAAGGAAAAACATAGTTATAGTTACTACATATAATTACTAGAGGAAAGGTGTTAAAATGAAATTACTGCAGGAAAGAATTCGAAAAGACGGAATGGTGAAAAATGGAAATGTACTCAAGGTGGATAGTTTCCTAAATCATCAAATGGATATGGATTTATTTAATGAGATAGGAAAAGAATTTAAAAGAATTTTTTCTGATTGTGAGATCAATAAGATATTAACGATTGAAGCATCCGGTATAGGAATTGCCTGTATCGCAGCTCAATATTTTAAAGTACCGGTTGTTTTTGCTAAGAAAGCACAAAGTATTAATATTGAAGGTGAAGTATATTCTACAAAGATTGAATCATTTACTCATAGAAAGACTTATGACGTTATAGTATCTAAAAAATTTTTAAGCAAAGAAGATAAGGTATTAATTATTGATGATTTCCTGGCAAATGGCTGTGCTTTAGCTGGGTTGGTTGAATTAGTACGTAGTGCAGGTGCTACGGTAGAAGGTACCGGCATAGTAATAGAGAAAGGCTTTCAAAATGGTGGAGATATGATTCGTTCCATGGGGGTAAGATTAGAATCTTTAGCGATTATTGAAAGCATGAATGGGGAAGACGGAAGTATTATATTTCGCGACTAAACTATTAAAACCAATAAGAAAGTATCGTTTTTATGTCATAGGAAAGTTCGACCAACTTACCTATGACATAAAAAAGCCCTCCAGGCAGGATGCGCATGACGTGCTAAGGAAATTTGTCACAGATGTGACAGCGCGTCAGCGCTAGAGTCTGGCAAGCCAGACTCTTTCTTGTATTTAACTAGAATAGGTACAGCATAAGGGGAATGCTATGAAGACTATACTAAAGTATTTAAAACCTTATAGCACAAGAATGCTAGTAGGATTTCTGATTAAAGTTATGGGGACCCTAATGGATCTGGGTTTGCCGTGGGTATTGGCATATATCATTGATGATGTGATACCACTTGGTAAAGTATCTAATATTCTATACTGGGGACTTGGAATGCTCTTTCTCTATTTGGAGCAAGAATTGGTAATATTATAGCAAACCGAATGGCGGCTAGGGTAGCCGGTGATGCGGTGAAACATATAAGAAATGATTTATTTGAAAAAATCCAGCAACTCTCAGGAGC
Source organism: Anaerocolumna sp. (assembly GCA_029239455.1). Taxonomy (GTDB): domain Bacteria; phylum Bacillota; class Clostridia; order Lachnospirales; family Lachnospiraceae; genus Anaerocolumna. The sequence continues at coordinate 38,374 of JAQZAX010000002.1, read as the reverse complement.
ACAGGTGGATTTTTTTTCGATTCCTTCTCTTGTATCAAGAATGACTTCCGACACCTATAATGTTCATCAAATGATAGGCATGATGCAGCGTATGGGAGTGCGTGCGCCCATCATAATTATCGGGGGGATTTTAATAACAGCTACGCTTGATCCTGTGTTAACCTTAATACTTGCAGGAACACTGCCTTTGCTAGGTATGGTTGTATATATTGTTACCAAGAAAGGTATCCCATTATATTCAGCAGGACAGGAAGCTACTGACCGCATGGTTAGAACGGTAAGAGAGAATATTAGTGGTATTCGAGTCATAAAAGCTTTGTCTAAGACGGACTATGAAAAGGATAGATTTGCAGAGAATAATAAGGCAGTGGTTGCAAGAGAGTTAAAAGCAGGAATTACCATGGCGGTCATAAAACCTGCAATGAACTTACTCTTAAATCTTGGTTTGACTTTGGTAGTAATTGTTGGTGCTTACCGTGTAAATGACGGTGTATCTGAAACCGGTAAGATAGTTGCATTTCTATCTTATTTTACAATGATATTAAATGCAGTATTAGGTATTACAAAAGTATTTACCATTTTATCAAAAGCTGGCGCATCCTCTAAGAGAATTAGTGAAGTGCTAAACGAAGAGGAAGATTTAAAAATTGAAGAGATTACAAATTCAGATGAGAAAAGTAATATAGATTACCATATAGTATTTGATAATGTTTCTTTTACATATAACAAGCGTGAAAAGAGCGGAGTAAAACTTGATGATGACTTGGCTAGTATCATAAATATTTCTTTTGTACTAAAAAAAGGGGAAGCTTTAGGGATTATAGGATCTACGGGTGCTGGAAAAACTACATTAGTTAACCTCCTTATGCGCTATTATGATGTTGAAAAAGGAGCTATATTTATCAACGGAAGAAATATAAAGACATATCCCTTACAAGAATTAAGAAGCAGGTTCGGTGTTGTTTTTCAAAATGATTCAATTTTTGCAGATACAGTAAAAGAAAACATTGACCTAAGCCGAGGTTTATCAATAGAGCAAATAGAAGATGGGGCAAAAGATGCACAGGCCTACGATTTTATCATGCAGCTGGGATTTGGCGACGGCGAGGACACGGGATATGAATATCCTATTGCAACAAAGGGGCTTAATTTAAGCGGAGGTCAAAAACAGAGATTGCTTATCTCCAGGGCTCTTGCTGGAAATCCAGAGATTTTGATTCTTGATGATTCATCAAGCGCATTGGATTATAGAACTGATTCTAATTTAAGGAAAGCGATGAGAGATCATTTTAAAGAAACAACTAAAATTGTGATAGCACAAAGAATCAGTTCAATTATGAATATGGACCATATTTTGGTTTTAGATGAAGGACAATTAATTGGCTATGGTAATCATGAGGAATTGTTGCAAACCTGCGAGATTTATGAGGAAATTTATCAGTCACAGATGGGAGACGAATCATAGTTACTCGTAAATTTACGTTCTATCAAGGCATAATTCTAAGCCGGAGTCGTTAATGACGCGAGGGAGGGAGATAATTTTATGCAGCAGCCAAGTAGTAATAATAAATTGCCAAAGGGTGTTTTGGAGAAGCCAAAAGATACAAAATCAGTAATATTACGGCTTAGTAAATATCTTTTTTATAATAAATGGTTATTACTTTTAGCCGTGCTACTGGCCATTACAAGTAATCTATTAGCCTTAGTGGGACCTATGCTTTCCGGATATGCAATTGATGCAATAGAACCGGGTGTAGGTGCTGTAAATTTTAAAACAGTATTTTATTATACAGGTTGGATGATAGTATTCTATTTATTATCTTCAGTACTTACTTATAATTTATCGGTCTTAATGATGCATATCAGTCAAAAAGTATCTAAAAGGCTTAGAGAAGATTTATTTATCAAATTAGTTGAGTTACCGATAGGATATTTTGATACCCATCAGTCAGGGGATCTTATCAGCAGATTCTCTTATGATATTGATGTTATTGGAAATTCGCTATCTACAGATGTAGTACAAATCTGTTCCAGTATCATAACAGTTATCGGCGCATTTATTATGATGGTTATAATATCACCAATTTTAGTTATGGTTACTCTGGTAACAATACCTTTATCTATCCTATATACAAAGTATATGACATCCAAAGTTAGGCCATTGTTTCGTAAACGTTCAGAAAAACTTGGAAGAATGAATAGTTTTGTAGAAGAAATGGTTACAGCTCAAAAGACAATTAAAGCTTATGCCAGAGAAAACACTGTAATGGACAAATTCAGGATAATTAATGATGAGGCAATAGAAGCTTATTATAATGCAGACTACTACAGTAGTATTGTTGGTCCAACGGTTAATTTTATTAATAACTTATCTTTATCTTTAGTTACGGTATTTGGCGCTTTATTATATTTGTTTGGGAAGATGACGTTAGGCAATATTTCATCATTTGTGCTATATTCAAGAAAATTCTCGGGGCCTATTAACGAAGCAGCTAACATTGTCAGTGAACTTCAGTCAGCAGCTGCAGCAGCAGAGAGAGTGTTTCGTATACTGGATGAAACTGCGGAGAAGGCAGATATACCTGATGCAACTGACCTTACAGAGGTAGAAGGCAATGTTGAAATTAAAGAGGTATCTTTTGGCTATTCGAAGGACAAAATAATTATCCAGAAACTTAATCTTATGGCAAAGGCAGGGGGGCTAATAGCAATCGTTGGACCAACAGGTGCAGGTAAAACTACAATTATTAACTTACTCATGCGTTTTTATGATGTGCTGGATGGAATTATAACGGTGGATGGTCATAATATAAATGAACTAACCCGTAAGAGCCTTCGCAAGGCCTATGCTATGGTGTTACAGGATACCTGGGTTTTTCATGGAACAATCTATGAGAATATTGCGTATGGTAAAGAAAATGCTACAATGGAAGAGGTAATTGAAGCTGCAAAAGCTGCCAGAATACACTCTTATATTATGCGATTACCGGAAGGTTATCATACGGTACTAAATGAAGAGGGTGTTAATATATCCAAAGGGCAGAAACAGTTACTAACCATTGCCAGGGCAATGCTAATGGAAGCAAAAATGCTGATCTTAGATGAAGCGACCTCTAATGTTGATACGAGAACAGAGATACAAATTCAAAAAGCCATGAGAAATTTAATGCATGGAAAAACTTGTTTTGTAATTGCCCATCGGTTATCTACCATAAGGAATGCAGATTTGATATTGGTGGTTGATAATGGCAATATAGTAGAGCAGGGAAATCACAAAGATTTAATTAAAAAGCAAGGTTTTTATTATAGGCTTTATGAATCCCAATTCGAATAATTTGTTACTATTCAGCCTTCAGTACCGCCAGGTGTTTCGTGTAACAAAATCCGAGATTTACAATATATAATATTTATGCTTGCGTATTTTATTAATTCTTAGTACAATTAATTTTGGAGTAAGTGTGGAGAATGTAAAATGAAGAATATTAAAGAGCATATCAGACAGAATCAATTTAAACCGGTTTATCTCCTTTATGGTACTGAAAACTACCTTAAGAAATTATATAAGGGGAAGTTAAAAGAGGCTATTTTAGGTGGAAGCGATGAAATGAATTATTCTTATTTTGAAGGAAAGTCAGTTGATCTTACAAAAGTAATGGCAGCTGCGGATACATTGCCATTCTTTCATGAGCGAAGACTTATCTTAATTGAAAATAGCGGGTTATTTAAAAGTCAGAATAGTCTAAGCGATTATATCCCCTCCATTCCTGCAACTACCCATATGGTATTTGTTGAAGATGAAGTAGACAAAAGAAATCGTTTATATAAGGCAGTTAAGAATGCGGGAACCATATCTGAGATGAATGCCATGGACGAAACGAATCTTAAACTTTGGATTGCTTCTTTACTTGATAAGGACAATAAAAAGATAACGGGAGAAACAGTTTTGTATCTGCTTAGTAAAGTTGGCACCGATATGGACAATCTTTTGAATGAGATAGAAAAGCTTATTTGCTATGTTTGGAATCGTGAAATTATATCTATCGAAGACATTGATATGGTATGTACGACACAGATTACCGGTAAGATATTCCTTATGATAGATGCCATTGGAAGCAAGCAGCAAGGAAGAGCGCTTGATCTTTATTATGATTTATTGGCACTGAAAGAAAAACCCATGTCAATCCTGTTTTTAATATCCAGACAATTTAATATTCTTGCCCAGATAAAAGACTTAGTCGGGTTAGGATATAATAACTCGGTAATCGCCGAGAAAACCGGGCTTATGCCATTTACCATAAGTAAATATGTCAATCAGGCCAGAAATTTTACCATGAGTACACTAAAGGATGCACTTGATAGTTGTGCTGATATGGAAGAAGCGATTAAAACGGGAAGACTCATAGATAAGATTGGTGTAGAACTTTTAATTGTTAAGTATAGTGGTATAAACAAGTAAATTTGGAGAAGTATCGAAGCGGTTATAACGGCCCCGACTCGAAATCGGGTTGTCCAGAAATGGGCACGTGGGTTCGAATCCCACCTTCTCCGTTATCTTTATTTTTCGGATAGAAACAACCGCTAAGTATTAATAAGCTGTGGGTGTTGTGAATATCCGATTTCAATATGGTAAGACAGATACGAAAATAAGGAAGTTATTACAAATGATACATTGATAATCAGAAAGAAGAGGGGAAAATAAAATATGAGTGGATACCATAATGTTATGGAATTTCTGGTGGTTCAAAAGTTAGAAGATGTCTGGGAAACATTAGATTGCTGCAAATGTGATAAATGCCGCAACGATATTATTGCATTGACATTAAATCAACTTCCTGCCAAGTATGTGGTAACGAAAGAGGGGGAACTATATGCTCGATTAGCTGAATTATCAAATGAAGAAGAACGTGAGATATTAATTGCATTAGCTAAGTCAGCGAAATTAGTAAAGGCTCATCCAAAACATGAAGATATATAAGTGAAAATAAAAAAACTTACTGCCAATGCAGTAAGTTTTTTTATCATTCTTGAGGGGGTTAGGCTCTTGAATGCACTATGTCAATTAAGCAATTGAATTAACAGCTTTGCTTAAACGAGAAACTTTTCTAGAAGAAGTATTCTTATGATAAACTCCTTTTGAAGTTGCTTTATCAATTTCAGAAATAGCAGTGAGAAGAGCTGTATTAGCAAGTTCTTTGTTGCCGGCAGCCACAGCAGCTTCAACTTTCTTTATAACAGTCTTAACTTTTGATTTGATTGCTTTATTTCTTAATGCCTTAGTCTGATTAACTAAGATTCTTTTCTCAGCAGATTTAATGTTAGCCAAATTAGTCACCTCCAAAAATTTTTATAATTTGAATTATTTGTTTTCATTAAATCCGGACACGGACGTTCTAATGTAAACATACTATTATATAGTAGTATATAGCATTTGTTCTGTCAATACATATTTTAAAAAATTATGAAGAAAATATAAATGATGTTAAGAATATTAGCGAGGAGAGAAACCTATGAAGGCAAATAAAGATACAAATAACCAGGAAGATTCTTCTCTTAAAAAACAGGATAAGACTTTTGGCATGCCAAGAACTGACTTAGCCTTAGAAGTAAGAGAAACCTTTGAAGACGATAATGTTGAAATACAGGGAGTTATACTAAAAGAAGATTATGATAAGGATAAAGATATCAGGGTATCTACCGTAGTAATTAAAGATCAAAGAGGTGCTGATGCCATGGGAAAACCAATGGGTACCTATATTACCATAGAAGCACCGAAATTAAAAGAATCCGACGAAAGTTATCATGAACCAATAACATCTGAAATTGCAAAATATATTAAGGAATTAGCAGGAGATACCAAGGGTAAAGAAGTTTTAATTGCGGGTTTAGGTAATAGAGAGGTAACTCCGGATGCACTAGGACCGCAGGTTGTAGATAATTTATTTGTTACGAGACATTTAATTCGTGAATTTGGAAGCGAGTTTCAGGAGAGACATCATATGGGTAATATGAGCGCCATCTCACCGGGAGTCATGGGACAAACGGGGATGGAGGCAAGTGAAGTATTACGAGGAATCATTCATGAAACCATGCCAAAACTAGTTATTGTAATTGATGCCTTAGCTGCCAGAAGTGTTCACCGTTTAAACACTACGGTTCAGATTACGGATACCGGAATAAGCCCTGGTTCTGGAGTCGGCAATAATCGCAAAGCACTAAACAAAGAAAGTCTTGGAGTAGATGTAATAGCACTGGGTATTCCTACTGTTGTTGATGCAGCTACGATTGTTAATGATACTTTGGAACGCTTTATGGCTAAGCAAGGGTTTGATGAAAAACAAGTAGATCAGTTTATTCATGAAGTGAATGAAGAAACTATTGGAAATATGTTTGTAACCCCTAAGAATATTGATGAATCCATTAAAAGAATCAGCTATACCGTTTCAGAAGCTCTTAATAAATGTTTTGCATAGGAATGCATGTCTAAATTTTTTTTGTAAATCGTGTCTGCCAAGTTATCATAAAGCATAATTTTGCATATGATAATGTATGTGAAAGTTTACTTAATGCAAATTGAGATAACTTTTTAACAGAAAGGCGTAGGTGTTTACATGAAGAAATACAAATACAAGACAGTTAGATTGTTTCATATAACAGTGTGGAGTATCATACTATTTTTAAGTATTTATATATTGGTACAATGTGTAAGGATCTTCGGTATGGAATCAGATATAAAATCGGAGACGAAACAAGAATCAAAAGAGAGTGCCATATCCAACACATTTAATTATATGATGCAGTCTAACCTTCCTATTTTAGATTATGTTAATGACCAAAATAATAGTACTTCCCAAAGTATCCTTAATTTAGCGGCAAGAATATTTCCAATCAACCGATACATAGCCGACATAGAAGAGGATAAAATGATCGAAGAGAATGAGGATACCATGATATTAGTAAGCCAAGGCGGAAGTACGAATTTGGGCAGCATCATGCCAATTGATATCATACACGGAGAAATTTATAAAGAGCAGGGGGATGGATATAATGATAGTACAAGTCCAGAGATTGATGTAAAAGAAGCAATGGGGACACTAAAGGGAGAGCTTTTTACAGTTGATCAACTTTTGGACCGGTCATTTTTATATAATAATTTTTATATCGTTGATAAATCTACTAAGGTAGATGATACATTGTTTAATGCAAAAGAAATGCTCGAGAAAGACATGACCATGAAGCAGAAGAAAGAAAACCCGCAAATTCTTATCTACCATACCCATTCTCAGGAAGCCTTTAGTGATAGCCGGCCAGGTGTAGAAGAGGATACAGTTGTGGGAGTTGGAGCCTACCTTGCAAAGATACTTACGGAGCAATATGGATATAATGTAATTCATGACTCAACACAATATGATATGATAAATGGTCATTTAGACAGAAACTTAGCCTATAATAATGCAGAACCGGGAATAGATAAAATATTAAAAGAAAATCCAACCATAGAGGTTGTGATAGACTTACATAGAGATGGCGCAAAAAGTAAAAGAGTAATTAATGTAAATGGTAAGCAAACGGCGCAATTAATGTTCTTTAACGGATTAAGTACAAATTCGAAAGGAGAAGACATTACATATCTTAACAATCCATATTTGCAGGATAATCTAGCCTTTAGCCTTCAGCTACAATTAAAGGGACGTGAAAAATATCCTGGATTATTGGTAAAAAATTATTTAAAAGCTTATCGTTATAATTTGCACGTAAGACCTAAATCTGTTCTCGTTGAAACAGGAACCGATTATAATACGTTGGAAGAAGCTATGAACGCAATGGATTTATTAGCGGATATCTTATATGATGTTTTATCAGGAGAATCGTAAGTTTATTTACTATACCGATTTGAGGGCTAAGTTTTTGTTGTTCGATGAATACCGCTGTATATATATTCATTTGGCTGACTTACAGCACTACTCATCATTTATAAATTTTTAGGCTTTTGACCCTAAAATCCTATACCTATGTAACAATATAATAAAAATATAGACAGAGCAGTGGAATTATAAATTATGGTAATACATCTGCGCTGTCTATATTTTTATAATTTATTCTTTGTACACAATGAAATTTCATATGTCGTCTTTCCTATGATTCATTTTTAGTATCAATAGCAAACTTAGGAAAATCCCTGGGTGTGTCTATGAAAATTTAACATATTCTACGTTTTCTATTCGTTCTTCCCTCTTATCCGGGCAACCAATTAAATCTATACAGAAGGTGCAAGGACATACTTTAATTATAGTTCCAACTAAAACGACTGGCTCTTTGTGACAGAACAATCCAACCATTACAACTTGTTCTGTAAGCAGGGCAGCATTTAAAGCTTCCCTTATCCCTTGAATACTTCCGCAATTATTTAGTCTGCAGAACCTGTCATGGAATATATTTTCCTCATCAAACGCAACGGATTCCACGGCATGAGTTGCTATCCAAGCTTTTACCACATCACCATTTGTTTCTTCTTCCGGCCGAATCCATAATCGAAAAGCAGTAGGACATACCTTTTCAACAATACCGGTAAATTCAGTTCCGCTTCGTAGAGTAATCCTTACTACCTGACCCGTGAATTCAGCTATTTTAATGGCTTCACATACTGACAGACATTGCTTCATACATAAACCTCCTTATGTTACTTTAAAAGTCTCAACAAATGAAAATGTTGATGCTTCATAATATAATATGAAAAAAAATATGCCATGTTACAAAAATCGAACTAATTAGACAAAAAAATTGCTTTTAATTTTAAATTTAAAATGAAATATTTGCTATTTATTGTTAGTTTTCTTCCTTGCTTCTTCTTGTAACATAGACTTGTCTATGCTATAATACAACAGATAATAACTCATTAGCATATGCCGCTTAAGGCGATAATGCTTTTACAGGAGGAACCAATGACTGACCAGAATAAAATACGTAATTTTTGTATTATAGCGCATATAGATCACGGCAAATCAACCTTAGCTGACCGTATCATTGAGAAAACCGGTCTTTTAACTACCAGGGAGATGCAGGCTCAGGTTCTAGATAATATGGAATTAGAGCGTGAACGTGGCATCACTATAAAAGCCCAGACAGTTCGTACCGTGTATAAGGCAAAAGATGGTCAAGAATACATCTTTAACCTGATTGATACACCAGGACATGTAGACTTTAATTATGAGGTATCCAGAAGCCTTGCAGCCTGTGAAGGTGCAATTCTTGTTGTAGACGCCGCCCAGGGTATTGAAGCCCAAACCTTGGCTAATGTATATTTAGCACTAGATCATGATCTTGATATCCTTCCGGTTATTAATAAGATTGACTTACCTAGTGCAGAGCCTGAGAGAGTAAAAGCAGAAATAGAAGATGTGATTGGATTAGATGCGTCGGAAGCTCCATTAATTTCTGCAAAAATAGGTTTAAACATTGAAGATGTCCTAGAGCAGATTGTTCATAAAATATCTCCTCCAAAGGGAAATATAAATGATCCATTAAAAGCTTTAATATTTGATTCAAAATATGATTCCTACAAAGGAGTTATCGTGTTTTGCCGTGTTATGGAAGGTAGTGTTTCCAGAGGAACAGAGATTAAAATGATGGCAACCGGTGCAACTGCTGAAGTGGTTGAAATCGGAACTTTTGGTCCTGGTCAATATATTCCATGTGATGAATTAACGTCTGGAATGGTTGGATATATTACAGCCAGTCTTAAGAATGTGAAAGATACCCGTGTAGGTGATACGATTACCAATGCTAAAAATCCATGTAAAGAAGCTTTGCCAGGATATAAAAAGGTTAATCCGATGGTTTACTGCGGTATGTATCCTGCAGATGGGGCAAAATACCCTGATTTAAGGGATGCTCTGGAAAAACTACAGTTAAATGATGCATCCTTACAATTTGAAGCAGAAACTTCCATAGCACTAGGCTTTGGGTTCCGTTGTGGGTTTTTAGGACTTTTGCATCTTGAAATCATTCAGGAGAGACTGGAACGAGAATATAATTTGGATATCGTAACAACAGCACCTGGTGTTATTTATAAAGTACACAAGACAGATGGACAGGTTCTTGATATTACCAACCCGTCCAATTTACCGGACCCAAGTGAGATACTATTCATGGAAGAACCGATAGTTAGTGCAGAAATCATGGTTACAACTGAGTTCGTTGGTTCTATTATGACGTTATGCCAGGAACGCAGAGGTGTATATCTTGGAATGGAGTATATGGAAGCTACCCGAGCTTTGTTAAAATATGAACTTCCGTTAAATGAAATTATTTATGATTTCTTTGATGCCTTAAAGTCCAGATCGAAAGGATATGCATCCTTTGATTATGAATTAAAAGGATATAAGCAGTCAGAACTTGTGAAACTTGATATTCTTATTAATAAAGAAGAAGTTGACGCATTATCTTTTATTGTCCATGGGGAAACCGCTTACGAACGTGGTAGAAGAATGTGTGAGAAGTTAAAAGATGAGATACCAAGACAGCTGTTTGAGATTCCTATTCAGGCGGCAATCGGAAGTAAGGTTATTGCGAGAGAAACAGTAAAAGCTATGCGAAAAGATGTACTTGCCAAATGCTATGGTGGCGATATCTCCAGAAAGAGAAAGCTTCTTGAAAAGCAAAAAGAAGGTAAAAAACGTATGCGTCAGGTAGGTAATGTTGAGATACCGCAAAAGGCGTTTATGAGTGTTCTTAAATTAGACGATAATTAATTGAAATATAGGCTGTTTCATTTCATTCAATGGGTGTATTGAAACATAGGCTGTTTCATTTCATTCAATGGTGTGTATTGAAACATAGGCTGTTTCATTTCATTCAATGGTATATATTGAAACATAAGAGTATGCGGATATATATAAAAGGAGTTTTTCAGTTGCTTCTACATTTTGTTATATATGTACGCTCAGCTACGACAATAAATTGTCGTTTCTGCGCGTACATATATAACAAAATGTCACCGCAAACGAAAAACTCTATTTTTCTATTTATCCGCATACTCTTATGTTAATTTTTGTTTTCGAAGAATGAAATGAAACAGCCTATGTATTTTACACTGTGGCGAATGAAGTGAAACAGCCTATTTAATTTACACTATGGCGAATGAAGTGAAACAGTCTATGTAATTTACACTACGGCTATTGAAATGAAACAGTCTATGTAATTTATACTACGGCGAATGAAATGAATAGTCTATGTAATTTACATTATGGCGAATGAAATGAAACAGCCTATGTTATTTACACTATGGCGAATGAAGTGAAACAGTCTATGTGATTTATACTACGGTGAATGAAATGTAACAGCCTATGTATTTTATGCTATGGTGAATGAAATGTAACAGCGTAAGTAATTTGCAGATTAATTTTGATAGAAAGTGAAGGTATTTTATGGGGACGTTTGAGAAGAGAGATTTAGGTTTGTATATTCACATTCCGTTTTGTGTAAGTAAATGTGACTATTGTGATTTTTTGTCTATGGCAGCTGATGATAAGGTGAAAATCGACTATGTTAAGGCAATTTTGGCGGAAATTAGAAGTTATAAGGATTTGGCATCGGAGTACCTTGTTAAGACGATTTTTATCGGTGGTGGGACTCCGTCTTCCATTGATGGTAAATATATGAAAGAGATTCTAGAAGCTGTCAGGGAGGTTTTTACCGTCTACGGTATCAATGATACTATAGATGAAAAAAAAGGATTATTTAAAAAGCTGTTTTGGAAAACGGACAAGCAGGCTGGAAATAATATAAGTTTAAGGGCAGAGGATAGAGCTGAGATTACTATTGAAATGAATCCAGGCACTGTGACAAAAGAAAAACTGGAATTATACAAGGAAGTGGGAATTAATCGAATAAGTATAGGGCTTCAATCTGCTGATAACAGTGAATTAAAACTTCTAGGCAGAATTCATAACTTTGAAGAGTTTGAAGAAAACTATAAGTTGGCAAGAGAATTAGGTTTTGAAAATATTAATATAGATTTAATGTCTGCACTTCCTGGTCAAAACATGGAGCTTTGGATGAAAACGCTGAATAAGGTGGTAGAACTTAATCCAGAACATATTTCTGCTTATAGCCTGATAATAGAAGAAGGAACTCCTTTTTATGAGCGATATGGGGAAGAAGATCAGGATGAAGTTATGGACCGGGAAATATATGCAGCAACCAAGGATTTTTTGGAGAGCAAAGGGTTTTATCGCTATGAAATCTCCAATTATTCAAAAACGGGTTTTGAGTGTAAGCATAATGTATCCTATTGGAAAAGGAAAGATTATTTAGGAATTGGTCTAGGAGCTTCCTCCTTACTTCATAATGCCAGATTTCATAATGCTACGGATATAAAGGAATATATGGAACTGTCCCATGATTATCATAAAATCAGACGGGATGTAGATAGACTTGTAAGCAGTCAGCAGATGGAAGAATTTATGTTTTTAGGTCTTAGAATGAAGGAAGGAATTAGCAAAGACGAATTTAAAGAAACTTTTCATAAATCCATTGAAACAGTTTATGGTAATGTGATAAATCAGTCGGTACGTGAAGGATTGTTGAAAAATAAGGAGGGGCGATTATATCTTACGGATAAAGGCGTAGATGTAAGCAATATAGTTATGGCAAGGTTCCTTATTGATGAGTTTGTAAGGAGTTAAATAAAATGTAAAATTGTCAGCCGTAAAAATAAATTGTAAGTCGAAAAAATATAAAAATGTAATTTACTATAAAGTTAAATTGTAAGTTGATAAAATAGAAAATTATAGGTAATAAAACGTAATATACTAAGTTGATAAAATGAATCTTACTAAGTTGAAAAAATGTAAAATAATACTTGACAAAACAAAATGATAGTGATATTTTTAGTATAAAGATGTTAGCACTCTAGTCAAGTGAGTGCTAATAATCAAAAAATTGTGGGGTGACGGGATGGAATTGGATGATAGAAAACTTAAGATTTTGCAAGCAATTATTCGAAACTATCTTGAAACAGGTGAACCGGTAGGATCAAGAACCATTTCCAAGTATTCCGATTTAAACCTAAGCTCCGCAACAATTAGAAATGAAATGGCTGATTTGGAAGAATTAGGATATATTATTCAGCCACACACCTCTGCAGGGCGTATTCCTTCTGATAAGGGGTATCGTTTATATGTAGATACTATGTTAAATGATAAGACCCAGGAAATAGAAGATATGAGAGAACTGCTGATAGAGAAAGCTGATAAGGTCGATACATTGTTAAAGCAGATAGCGAAATTATTGGCGAATAATACGAATTATGCAACACTGGTTTCAAAACCTCAACATCGTAGTAAAAAAGTTAAGTTTATACAACTTACTGAAGTTGATGAGAATCAACTTCTGGCTATCATAGTAATTGAGGGAAATATTGTTAAGAATAAATTTATTGAAACCGTAGAAAGCTTAGATAAAGAAATTATTCTAAAGCTTAATATCGTATTTAATACATTTCTCCAGGGCCTTGATTTAGCAGAGATTAACTTGGCAATCATCCAACAGATTAAGGAACAAGCCGGCAAGTATACAAATCTTGTAAGTGATATCTTAGATGCAATCGCCCAAGCGATAAGTGAAGAAGATGAAGTTGAGATTTTTACCAGTGGTACAACAAATATGCTTAAGTATCCAGAACTGAGTGGTATGGAAAAAGTAACAGAGCTGCTTGGTACCTTTGAAGAAAAAAATCAACTGACAGAATTAATTACTGCAATACCTAAGAATAGCGACAGAGATAATTGTGGTATACAGGTTTATATAGGCAGTGAGACACCGGTTGAAGCGATGAAGGATTGTGCAGTTGTAACTGCAACCTATGAATTGGAAGAAGGCGTATATGGTAAGATTGGTATCATCGGACCTAAGAGAATGGACTATGATAAAGTAGTCGGGACACTGCACACACTGATGGTGCAGCTGGATGATATATTTAAGAAAAAAACTTAACAAAAGGAAAGGCGGTATCCACAGTGGAAGATATAAATGATGTATTGAAAGAGGATGCATCTGTAGAAGATATATCAGATTTAGATAAAGATTTACAATCAGCAGAAATTAAGGCAGAATCTGAAGATATCGAAGCGTATGACGATACAAACAGTGAGAATGAAACTGTGAATGAAGATGACGATGTAATGGAAGATAATGAGCCTGCCACTGGCGAAGAAGGAAAATCCGGGAAGTCTTTTTTTAAAAAGAAAGAAAAGAAAGATAAGAAAGATGCTAAGGATTTAAAAATTGAAGAATTAAATGATCGACTGATTCGAAACATGGCAGAATTTGATAATTTTCGTAAGCGTTCTGAAAAGGAAAAAACTCAGATGTTTGAAATAGGTGCTAAAAGCATTATTGAAAAAGTTTTACCTGTTATTGATAACTTTGAGAGAGGTCTAGGAACCTTAACAGAGGAAGAAAAAGAAGGTGCATTCGCCCAGGGTATTGAAAAAATTTATAAACAATTAGTAACTTCCTTAGAGGAAGCCGGACTACAGCAAATCGAAGCTGCAGGTCAAACCTTTGATCCGAATTACCATAATGCAGTCATGCATGCAGAGGATTCTGAACTTGGCGAGAACATAGTAGCTGAAGTATTCCAAAAAGGCTACACTTATAAAAGCACAGTGGTAAGACACAGTATGGTTAAAGTAGTGAATTAATAACAATTGTTACTATTACAAAGCATTGAATATTATTAGGAGGAATAAATCATGGGAAAAATCATAGGAATTGATTTAGGAACAACAAACTCATGTGTTGCAGTTATGGAAGGTGGAAAACCTGTAGTTATTGCAAACACAGAAGGCGCAAGAACAACTCCATCCGTTGTTGCGTTTACTAAAACAGGTGAAAGATTAGTTGGTGAACCTGCAAAACGTCAGGCTGTAACAAACTCAGATAAAACAATCTCTTCTATTAAGAGACATATGGGTACTGATTACAAAGTAAGCATTGATGATAAAAAGTATACTCCACAGGAGATTTCTGCAATGATTCTTCAGAAGTTAAAAGCGGATGCAGAAAGCTATTTAGGAGAAACCGTTACGGAAGCTGTTATAACAGTTCCTGCATATTTTAACGATGCACAAAGACAGGCAACGAAAGATGCCGGTAAAATCGCTGGTCTTGATGTTAAGAGAATTATCAACGAACCAACGGCTGCAGCTTTAGCTTATGGTCTTGATAACGAACATGAACAAAAGATTATGGTATACGATTTAGGTGGTGGTACATTCGACGTATCTATCATTGAAATCGGTGACGGTGTTATCGAAGTTTTAGCAACCTCAGGCGATAACAGACTTGGCGGTGATGACTTTGACGAGAGAATTACAAGATATATGATTGATGAGTTTAAGAAGGCAGAGGGTGTTGATTTATCTACAGATAAAATGGCACTTCAGAGATTAAAAGAAGCAGCAGAAAAAGCGAAAAAAGAATTATCTGCAGCAGCTACTACGAATATCAACCTTCCTTTCATTACTGCAACTGCAGAAGGACCAAAACATTTTGATTTGAACCTTACAAGAGCTAAATTTGATGAGTTAACTCATGATTTAGTAGAAAGAACTACTGTACCAGTTCAAAACGCATTAAAAGATGCAGGTATTTCATCATCTGAATTAAGCAAAGTATTATTAGTAGGTGGTTCTACCCGTATACCTGCTGTTCAGGATAAAGTAAAACAGTTAACAGGACACGAACCATCTAAGAACTTAAATCCAGATGAATGCGTTGCTATTGGTGCATCTATCCAGGGTGGTAAATTAGCTGGTGATGCTGGTGCCGGAGATATCCTTCTTCTTGACGTAACTCCATTATCCTTAAGTATTGAAACGATGGGTGGTGTTGCTACAAGATTAATCGAAAGAAATACAACAATTCCTACAAAGAAGAGCCAAATCTTCTCTACTGCAGCAGATAACCAGAGCGCAGTTGATATCAATGTAGTACAGGGTGAAAGACAGTTCGCAAAAGACAATAAGAGCCTTGGACAATTCAGATTAGATGGAATTCCACCAGCAAGAAGAGGCGTTCCTCAGATCGAAGTTACATTTGACATTGATGCCAATGGTATCTTAAATGTATCTGCCAAAGATTTAGGAACAGGAAAAGAACAACACATTACCATTACAGGCGGATCAAATCTGTCAGATGCAGATATTGATAAAGCTGTAAAAGAAGCAGCAGAATATGAAGCACAGGATAAGAAACGTAAAGAAGCAGTAGAAGCTAGAAACGATGCTGATTCTATGGTATTCCAGACAGAAAAAGCGTTAAACGAAGCTGGGGATAAAATCAGTGCAGATGAAAAATCAAAAGTTGAAGCTGATTTACAGCACCTAAAAGATTTAATTGCTAAATCTAATCCGGAAGTAATGTCAGACTTTGAAGTGGAAGATATCAAATCTGCAAAAGAAAAACTTATGGAAAGTGCACAAGCTCTATTTGCTAAACTTTACGAAGGAGCACAAGGTGCTCAAGGCGGACCTGCACCTGATATGTCAGGCAGTGATAACAATTCTTATGCTGATGATGTTGTAGATGGTGACTATAGAGAAGTTTAATACTTTTTGCTTGACGAATTTTAAATGATTTATTACAATATGATTTGATTGTCAATTTATGTTGTAATTTAAATAGCAGTTATGGTTTATCTGTAACATAAAACAATAGGCAGTCATATGACTGCCTATTTGTGAATATTAGAATATAATTATAGCAGTTTTTATAAAGTTTAGGATGGGAATTTTTCTGACTACGATAAGTCAGGCGAATTCGCAAGGAGGATAGGAAAATCATGGCAGATAAAAGAGATTATTATGAGGTCTTGGGAATTTCTAAGACTGCAACGGATGATGAAATCAAAAAAGCTTACAGAAAATTAGCGAAAAAATATCATCCAGATGCAAACCCCGATGATAAGACTGCGGAAGCAAAATTTAAAGAGGCTTCCGAGGCGTATGCGATCTTAAGTGACGCAGATAAAAGAAGACAGTATGATCAATTTGGACATTCTGCTTTTGAAGGCGGTGCTGGTTCCGCCGGCGGTTTTGATTTTAATAACATGGGAGATATGTCAGATATATTTGGTGATATATTTGGCGACTTATTCGGTGGCGGAAGGTCAAGAAGAGCAAGCAATGGTCCAATGAAAGGACCTAATATTCGTACCGGTATAAGGATAACTTTTGAAGAGTCAATTACCGGTGTTGAGAAAGAACTGGAATTAAATCTGAAAGAAGAGTGTAATACTTGTCATGGTACTGGTGCAAAGTCTGGAACTCATGCTGAAACCTGCAGTAAGTGTGGTGGTAAAGGTCAGGTGGTATATACGCAACAGTCTTTATTTGGTATGGTTAGAAATGTTCAGACCTGTCCAGACTGTAAAGGTACCGGTAAGATTGTGAAAGAAAAATGTACCGATTGTTATGGTTCAGGCTATGTAACCAGAAAGAAGAAAATTGAAGTATCTATACCAGCAGGAATTGATAACGGACAAAGTATTCGAATTCGTGAAAAAGGTGAACCTGGCATGAATGGCGGTGAAAGAGGTGATTTGCTGGTTGAAGTAACAGTAAGCAGGCATCCAATCTTCCAAAGACAGGATTATGATATCTATTCTACGGCACCAATTTCCTTCGCCCAGGCTGCACTTGGTGGCGATGTAAGAATCAGTACGGTTGATGGTGATGTTTTATATAATGTAAAGCCGGGTACCCAGACAGATACCAAAGTACGATTAAGAGGAAAAGGGGTACCAACATTACGTAACAAACAAGTCAGAGGCGATCATTATGTAACCTTAGTAGTTCAGGTTCCAACTAAGTTAAGCAATGAACAAAGAGACCTGCTAATAAAATTTGATAATGCAATGAATGATAGAAAAGATCCTGAAACAGAGAATGAAAAAGAAAAAGGGAAAAAGAAATTCTTTGGAAAGTAATTTACAAGAGGAAGGGAAATATCGCAAAATTCATGTGATATACTGGAAACAAGAATGAAGTGGACAAAACTTACTTTATTAACCTTAGCTGAGGCTGTGGATTTGATAAGTGATATGTTAATTGAATTAGGAATTGAAGGCATTGAAATCGTTGACAATATTCCAATTACGGAACAAGAAAAGAAAGCAATGTTCATAGATATATTGCCAGAGCTTGATTTAGAAGATAAGACAGCTAAAATAAGTTTTTATATTGAAGAAGAGGCAAATATCCAGGAAACTTTAGCTAAGATAGAGGAAGGTCTGAATCAACTATCCGAATTCATTGACATTGGCAGCGGACATATTGAGATTTCTGAAACTCAGGACGCAGATTGGATTAATAACTGGAAAGAATTCTTCAAACCATTTCGCGTTGATGAAACCATAGTGATTAAACCAACCTGGGAAGTATTATCAGAAGTTAATGATAATGATTTAGTAATTGAAATTGATCCTGGAACCTCCTTTGGTACAGGGGCTCATGAAACAACTAAGCTATGTATTCTTGGACTAAAGAAACATATGAAGCAGGACGATAAAGTACTGGATGTAGGATGCGGAAGCGGAATACTCTCCATTGTTGCTTCAAAGCTTGGAGCCACCACAATTATGAGTACAGATATAGATCCTATAGCGGTAGATGCGGCATATGAAAATGCGGGTGTTAATCATATCCCTTCTGATGAAATAAAAATACTTTGTGGTGATATCATAACAGACCCCATTTTGCAGCAGCAAATTGGTATGGAGTGTTATGATGTTATAGTTGCTAATATACTTGCAGATATCATTATTCCCTTATCCGGTGAGATAGGAAAACATTTAAAACCAGATGGAATATTTATCAGCTCCGGTATTATTAATACCAAGAGAGACCAGGTAAAGGAAGCAATACTTAAAAATAATTTTACAATTCTAGAAATAAATGAAATGGGCGACTGGGTATCAATTGTCGCTAAGAAATCACAGAACTAAATTACTTGACGGATTGAAATTGTAAAACATCTGTTAAGCCAAGTGTCGCAATGAAAAGGCAACACTTGGTTTAGCAGATGTTGTTATTATGATGAAGGGTATGGTAGGTTTATGCATCGATTTTATGTGGAAGAAAGTAATATCAATAATGATAAGATAATAATAACCGGGACAGATGTGAACCACATTAAGAATGTTTTGAGAATGAGACCCGGCGATGAATTAATAATTTGTAATGGACAAGGAAAAGACTTCTATTGTATAATAGAGTGCGAATCAGATTCACAAATTATAACAAATATAAAAGAAGCCCATAATACGGATACTGAATTAGAAAGCAAACTATACCTGTTTCAAGGAGTCCCAAAGAAGGACAAGATGGAGTTTATTATTCAGAAAGCCGTTGAACTTGGGGTATATGAGATAATTCCGGTAATGACACATAGAACCGTTGTAAAAATAGAAGATAAGAAAAAGGAACTAAAAAAAGTGGAACGCTGGCAAAGTATAGCTACCAGTGCTGGGAAACAATCAAACCGTGGTATAATACCAATGGTTACAGAAACGAAAACATGGAAAGAGGCATTAGCTTATTCAAAAACCCTGGATTGCAGGGTTATACCATACGAAAATGCTGAAAATATAGAAGTTACAAGAGAAATAATAAGAAATATAAACAGAGGGCAGTCAGTTGGAATTTTTATTGGACCGGAAGGCGGATTTGAGGAAAGTGAAATTAAACTTGCCTTAGAAGCAGAAATTAGGCCAATTACTTTGGGAAGAAGAATATTGCGCACAGAAACAGCAGGACTGGCAGTTCTTGCGGCAATCATGCTACAGATAGAGCACTAGAAACTGAGGTCAGCCATGTATTAGACAGGAGATAGAATGGAAGCATATTTAGATAATGCTGCGACTACAAGAGCATTTGATTCAGTGAAAAATATAATGACAGAGGTTTTAGTAAGTGATTATGGTAATCCATCTTCTTTACATAGTAAAGGGGTGCAGGCGGAACGATATATTAAGGATGCAAAAGAAATTATATCTAAAAGTTTAAAAGCAGATCCGAAAGAAATAATATTTACTTCCGGTGGAACGGAATCAAATAATATGGCTCTGATTGGAACAGCATTTGCCAATAAACGAAGTGGAAATCATATCATAACTACAAGAATTGAACATCCTTCCGTACATAATCCTTTACTATTTCTTGAAGAGAATGGCTTTCGTGTTACTTATGTACCGGTAGATAATGAAGGAAAGGTGATACAGGAGGAACTATTGAATGCCGTCTGTGATGACACAATTCTTGTATCGATTATGTATGTAAATAATGAGATAGGCTCTGTTCAGAATATTGCAGAAATATCAAAGGGAATCAAAGAAAAAAAGCCGAATATTCTATTCCATGTAGATGCTATACAGGCCTATGGTAAATATACAATATATCCCAAAAGGGAAGGCATTGATTTGCTTTCTATCAGTGGACACAAAATCCATGGTCCGAAAGGTGTTGGTGTATTATATGTCAGGGATAAAGTTAAAATCAAACCAATCATATTCGGCGGAGAACAGCAGAAGGGTATGCGTTCAGGCACTGAAAATGTTCCGGGAATTGCCGGACTTGGACAGGCTGTAAAATTGATTTATAAAGATCATGAAGCGAAGATTTCCCATTTGTATTCCTTAAAAGAAATGCTGATAAGTGAAGTCTCTAAGATAGAGGGGATCACAGTAAATGCTACCAGTAGTGATACAAGACTTACGGCACCCCATATTGTAAGTGTAAGTTTTGAAGGAATTCGTAGTGAAGTATTACTGCATGCTTTAGAAGAAAGGCACGTATATGTATCTTCTGGTTCTGCCTGCGCTTCCAATCATCCGCAGCTTAGTGGAACTTTAAAGGCAATCGGTGTTAAGAAGGAGCTTTTAGATTCTACCTTACGTTTTAGTTTTTCTGTTGAAACGACGCAGGAAGAAATAGAATTTACTATAAATGTGCTAAATGAACTAGTGCCGATACTAAGAAGGTATCAAAGACACTAAGTATTAATCCGCCTAAAAGAAAGGAAATAACATGTATAAAGCTTTTTTGATAAAGTACGCAGAGATAGGAATAAAGGGTAAGAACAGATATATATTTGAGAATGCTTTAAGAGACCAAATTAAAAATGTATTAAGGAATATGGGTGAATATATAGTTACAAAAGAGCAAGGAAGAATCTATATTGAGTGTCCGGATGGATATGATTTCGAAGAAACGGTAGAAGCACTTAAGCGCGTATTTGGAATTGTACAGATTTGTCCGGTTATGATATTGGATACGACAGACTGGGAACCACTGCAGGAAGCAGTAGGAGATTTTGTTCAAGTGAAATACCCTGATAGAAACTTTACCTTTAAAATGGAGGCAAAGCGCGGAAATAAAAACTATCCCATTACTTCACCTGAGATTTGCATTGAAATGGGTGCCTATCTATTAAAACGTTTTCCAGAGTTAAAGGTTGATGTACATCGTCCGGAAGTTAAGATTATGGTTGAAGTAAGAAATAAATCTTACGTGTATTCAGAAATAATAGAAGGACCGGGTGGAATGCCGGTTGGAACTGCAGGCAAAGCTTTATTACTTTTATCCGGTGGAATTGACAGCCCTGTAGCCGGATATATGATATCAAAGAGGGGCGTAACAATTGATGCAGTCTATTTTCATGCACCTCCTTATACCAGTGAAAGAGCAAAACAAAAAGTTACCGACCTGGCAAAATTAGTATCAAGATATACTGGTCCAATCAGACTCCATGTAATTAATTTTACTGAAGTACAACTTTATATTTATGAGAAATGTCCTCATGAAGAATTAACTATCATTATGAGAAGATATATGATGAAAATTGCAGAGCAAATTGCTACAGATACTGGATGTCTTGGTTTAGTTACTGGTGAAAGCATTGGTCAGGTTGCAAGCCAGACACTTCACAGTCTTGCTGCAACCAATGAAGTGTGTAAATTGCCGGTCTATCGCCCTCTCATAGCTTTTGATAAACAAGATATTGTAAATATTGCTGAAAAAATCAATACTTATGAAACCTCAATACTTCCATTTGAAGACTGCTGTACCATATTTGTTGCGAAACATCCGGTTACAAAACCAAGTCTTAAAGTGATTCGTAATTCTGAAAAAGCATTGCAGGAGAAAATAGACGAATTAGTGAACACTGCATTAGAAACAAAAGAAACATTATTTATTCAATAAATTTTGATTGAAGGGTACGAAAAAGAGGGTACAAAAAAGAGGATACTTCATATGGTATCCTCCCCTTAACTGTATCGTCACCAAAAAATTATACGATATAAGGTTTTAGTAATTCAATGATTGAATCAATGCTATCTTCATTGTGGATATTTAAATCTATTGGTTTTGATAAATCCAGACTGAAGATACCCATAATAGATTTTGCATCAATAACATATCGGCCTGAAACTAAGTCAAAATCTGAATCAAATTTTGTAATGTCATTCACAAAAGATTTAACCTTATCAATTGAATTGAGAGATATTTTTACAGTTTTCATTATAACTCCTCCTTATGATTATTTGATTAAGAACTTATATATTCTTAACCTTGCTACAAGTATATACTACAATTTAGGATATTAAAAGTCAATATACAAAGTAGATAAAAAAAATAGAGAAAAAGCTATGATAAAGGAAATTCAGCTTGATAATGATACAATAAAACACAAAGTTATAAACTACAACAGTAGAAAGGAATAAAATGAGTCAAAATAGAGTAAGTAATTCTAGATCCGTTGCATTTTTAACATTAGGCTGTAAAGTAAATTCTTATGAAACGGAAGCGATGCAAAAACTTTTTGAAGATGCAGGATTTCAAGTGGTTGATTTTAATAGTCATGCAGATGTCTATGTGATAAATACTTGCACTGTTACTAATATAGCGGATAGAAAATCTCGTCAAATGCTTCATAAGGCTAGAAAAATGAATAAAAATGCTACTGTTGTTGCGGTAGGATGCTACGTTCAGGCTGCAAAAGAAGCATTGGAACAGGATGAGGCTATTGATATTGTAATAGGTAATAATAGAAAAAATGAAATTATACAGATATTAGAAGAACACAGGGATGGTAAAGAGACGGCTATATCGGCAGTTGTTGATATGAGCCAGGAAAATGAATTTGAAATGCTTTCTATTGATTCTGTTTCAGAGAAAACAAGAGCCTATATTAAAATTCAGGATGGCTGTAATCAATTTTGCTCTTACTGCATTATCCCTTATATGCGTGGAAGAGTAAGAAGTAGAGAGGAAGCTTCTATAGTAACTGAAGTTGAACAGCTTGTTCACAATGGTTATAAAGAAATAGTGCTAACTGGAATACACTTATCCTCCTATGGTATTGAAAGAGCAGAAAATGAAGGGAAACCGGCATTGCTTCAGATAATAGTCAGATTAAGCCAGATAGGTGGATTAGAGAGAATTCGATTAGGATCTTTAGAGCCAAGAATAATTACAGAAGAATTTGTTAAGACTTTATCCGGTAATACAAAATTCTGCCCGCATTTTCATTTATCGCTTCAAAGTGGATGTGATGCAACTCTAGAACGTATGAATCGAAGATATACAACAAAAGAATATTATGAAAAGTGCGAATTACTTAGGAAATATTTTGTAAATCCAGCAATTACTACGGATGTTATCGTAGGCTTTCCTGGTGAGACAGAAGAGGAATTTAATGAAACCTATGGATTTTTAAGAAAAGTTTCCTTTTCGCAGATGCATATTTTTAAGTATTCTGTTAGAAAAGGCACAAAAGCTGAAAATATGCCAAACCAGGTAAAAGATGAAGTTAAAACCGCTAGAAGTAATACATTAATCTCTTTAGAAAAAGAAATGGCACAGGAGTATAAAACCCTATATATCGGTAACGTAGAGAATGTTTTAATAGAAGAAAGTATTACGATTGATGGGCAAACTTATCAGATAGGACATAATGAAAGATATCTAAAGATTGCGGTACAATCGGATATTGATTTAAGTAATAAGATAATGAAAGTAAAAATTACTGCTGATTTAAATAAAGAAATCCTTTTCTGCGAAATAATGGATTGAAATTTATGCTAATTTATATTAATATAGAGTAATAAGTGAAATTTAATTGATTCGTTAATTGAATTATGAAAGATATATCCATTAAAAGGACGTGATTAATATATGAAAGAAATTAATAATACTCAATATTTTAAGGTGCAGAAGGAGAATGAGATGGCGGTAAAGGATATCATTGGCTCTGTTTTTACTGCTATGACTGAAAAAGGATATAATCCGGTAAATCAAATTATTGGATATATTATGTCTGGAGATCCTACTTATATAACAAACCATAAGGGTGCTAGAAGCCTAATTATGAAAGTTGAGAGAGATGAAATCTTAGAAGAATTATTAACTGACTATATTAATCATAATTTGGTTTAAATGGTACCGACTGGAGAAAAAAGTTAAATGAGAATAATGGGGTTAGATTATGGCTCTGTGACTGTTGGAGTAGCTATTAGCGATGCATTACTTATAACTGCACAGGGAATTGAAACAATACGAAGAAAACATGAAACTAAATTACGACAAACATTAGCTAGAATTGAAGAACTTATCAAAGAGTATCAGGTTGAACTTATTATTTTAGGATATCCTAAGAATATGAATAATACAATCGGCGAACGTGCGAAAAAGTCGGAAGAATTTGCCGAGATATTAAAGAAACGAACTGGTCTTGAAGTCATACTTTGGGATGAACGACTGACAACAGTAGCTGCTCATCAGGCACTTACTTTAGGCAATGTTAAGAATCAAGATAGAGGCCAGGTAGTTGATAAGGTGGCTGCAGTTTTAATCTTACAGGGATACCTGGATTTTAGAAGCATGCAAAAGGAACATAGTAACGATATATAGGGAGACGATTAATGGAACAAAAGCAAAATAAGATAATTTTTATAAGTGATGATAATGAAGAAGTAGAATTTCTGGTGCTTGAGCAGACAAAATTAAATGGGAATACTTATCTGCTTGTTACAGATGCAGATGAAGAGGATGAAGAAGGCAATGCTTACATTTTAAAAGATGTGTCAAAGGAAAATGAGGAAGCTGCCGTATACGATGTAGTAGATGATGATACAGAATTGGAATTAATCGGGAAGATATTTGAAGAATTATTAGATGATATTGAGTTAGACAGAGAATAACATTTTAATAAAGAAATCATATGATTGAAATTTTAGAATATATACTAAGATAAAATTTGTGATAAAAAATAAGTAAAATAAATAAATTTACATGGATTATAATAAGTGCGAATTATTCTATTAGATTATGTAGATTTCAATGATTTACAGCTTTATTTGTATAATCGGGAAGGTGATAAGGTTATGCCTAACAAGAACGAACGCTTCAAAACATTATTAAAGCAGAATGGGCTTAAGGTGACCACGCAGAGAATCTTAATTCTAGAAGCGCTGGAAGATAGACCGGATAAGCATTTAACTGCTGAGGAAATATATGAATGTGTTAAAAAACAGAATCCTGATATAGGACTTGCGACTGTTTATAGAACAATTCAATTATTATCAGAGTTAAACCTTATAGATAAGCTGAATTTAGGCGATGGTTATGTACGCTACGAGATAGGTCAACTTGGTCGTGAAAATAGCGTGCAACATCATCACCATCATTTAATATGCCTGAGTTGTGGCAATGTGTTTACTGTACAAGATGATCTGCTTGAAACTTTAGAACAAAGAATTAATGAAGTTATGGATTTTGAGGTGGTAGATCACGAGGTAAAACTGTATGGATATTGTAAGGACTGCCAAAATAGACCAGATAAAATGAAAAAGTAAAATCAATTGAAATCAAGAGCTAATAAAATATGGAGTGCACTTTAAATATAATGGACAATAATACATAAACTAACCATTGGAGGTGCAATCTTTTGAAAGAAAATATTACAGAAGTAAAGGGCGTTAAAATTATACCCCTTGGAGGATTAGAACAGATAGGAATGAATATTACTGCTATTGAATACGAGGATAGCATTATTGTAGTTGATTGCGGTTTATCATTTCCAGATGATGATATGCTGGGAATTGACCTGGTAATACCAGATGTTACCTATCTTAAAGATAACATTAGTAAAGTTAAGGGTTTTGTTATCACCCACGGTCACGAAGATCACATAGGTGCATTACCATATGTACTAAGAGACGTGAATGTACCGATTTATGCCACTAAATTAACAATTGGTATCTTAGAAAATAAATTGAAAGAACATAATCTTTTAAAAACTACTAAGAGAAAAGTAATTAAGTATGGACAATCTATTAATCTTGGTTGTTTCCGTATAGAGTTTATTCGTACAAACCATAGTATATCAGATGCTTCAGCGTTAGCTATTTTTACTCCTGCTGGAACAATAATTCACACCGGAGATTTTAAAGTTGATTACACACCGGTATTTGGGAATACTATTGATTTACAACGTTTTGGCGAATTAGGGAAAAAAGGTGTATTGGCTTTAATGTGTGATAGCACAAATGCTGAAAGACCTGGATATACTATGTCTGAAAGGACAGTAGGAAAAGTATTTGATAATATTTTTGCAGAAAATTTAAAAAACCGCATTATTGTTGCAACCTTTGCTTCTAATGTAGACAGAGTACAGCAAATCATTAATTCTGCTGCTAAATATGGAAGAAAAGTTGTTGTAGAAGGCAGAAGCATGGTCAACATAGTAGCAACCGCTTCGGAGCTTGGATATATTAATATGCCAGATAATACGCTGATAGAAATTGAGCAAATTAAGAATTATCCCGATGAACAACTTGTTTTAATAACTACTGGCAGCCAGGGAGAATCCATGGCGGCATTATCAAGAATGGCAGCTTCCATTCATAAAAAGATTACTATAAAACCTGGTGATACCGTAATTTTTAGTTCAACGCCTATTCCTGGCAATGAGAAAGCAGTATCAAAAGTAATTAATGAGCTATCAATGAAGGGCGCAAAAGTAATCTTCCAGGATACCCATGTATCTGGTCATGCCTGCCAGGAAGAGATTAAGTTAATGTATGCATTAACGAAACCTCAATATGCAATTCCAGTTCATGGAGAATACAAGCATCGAATGAAACATGCGGAGATTGCTCAATCCATGAACATACCGAAAGAGAATATATTTATGCTTTCATCCGGTGATGTATTAGAAGTATCCGGGGAAAAGGGTAAAGTTGTAGGAAAGGTACCTGCACAAGGTATCTTTGTAGATGGTCTTGGCGTTGGAGATGTTGGTAATATCGTCCTTAGAGACAGACAGCATTTAGCGGAGAATGGTCTGTTAATTGTCGTAGTAACTTTGGAAAAATATTCAAACCAGGTATTATCCGGACCAGACATTGTATCCAGAGGATTTGTATATGTAAGAGAATCCGAAAATCTCATGGATGAAGCAAGAGAAGTAGTAGTAAATGCATTGGATAAATGCCTCTCCAAGAATACTTCAGACTGGGGCAAAATGAAAAATGAAATCAAGGATTCCCTCGGAGATTTCCTATGGAAAAAAACCAAACGTAATCCAATGATATTACCAATTATTATGGAAGTATAAGATAATATTTCCCTAAGAATAAATTTCTGCTTTCCATTATTAGTGTTATAATTATGATTGTATCTATTGGGCAGGAACAGTAAGTATAAAGGAGATAATTAATATGACTTCTAAGCAAACAACTTCGCAATCCGCATTAAAAGTAACAAGTTTTTTTGTACGTGTATTGCTAAATATTGTATTTTATATGGTTGTAATATTTATCATAGTTGAAGCAAGCCAAAGTGCTTACCATTTTGCATATTCCGTATTTGGGCAAACTACAATGGAAGCTGAACCAGGCAGAGATATTGAGATTCAGATTAAATCCGGAGAATCTACAATGAATGTGGCAAGTAAACTAGAATTAAATAGAATTATAGAAAATAAGTATTCTTTCTATGTAAAAGCAAAGCTTAAGAAGCATGTTATTATGCCTGGTACGTATACGATAAATACTTCTATGACCTATGATCAAATATTTTCAATCATAACAGTACCGACTGCGGGAGAAACAGATCAAACGGAAGAATAGTAATGGCAATGAATGAATAGATATGAGGCGAACCGTGGCAATTTGCGCTTTTGGTTCGCCCTTATTCATAATACAGCTAATAGAAGGAAGCATATAGAATGATAGTAGATGAAAGAATAACTGCATATATTAATTCACTAGAAAAAGAATTACCCGCTTATTTAAATGCGCTGGAAAAAACAGCATTATCGGAGAGTGTTCCAATTATTCGAAAAGAAACACAAACTCTGATCCGATTGCTTTTAGCCATGAAGCAGCCAACTAAGATATTAGAAGTAGGTGCAGCCGTTGGATTTTCAGCATTATATATGAGTGAATATATGCCTGAAAACTGCAGTATAACAACCATTGAAAAAGTTGAAATGAGATTAGAAAAGGCAAGAATAAATATTGCAAATGCTCCAAAAGGTAATAAAATCACATTACTTGAGGGTGATGCTTTAAATATATTGAAACAATTAGCCTCTCAGGGAAATTCCTATGATTTTATTTTTATGGATGCTGCAAAAGCTCAATATATGATTTTTTTACCGGAGATTATGAAATTATTAACCGCCGGAGGATTATTAATTACGGATAATGTATTACAAGATGGAGCAGTTGCAAAGTCACGATATGGGATAACACGCAGAGACCGTACCATTCACTCTAGAATGAGAGAATATTTATATACCATCACACATATGGAAGAGTTAGAAACTGCAGTAATTTCTATAGGTGATGGTGTAACAGTAAGTACGAGAATTCAATAGCCAATTAGTTAGTATAAGATCAGGCTTAATATAGATAATGTTATATTTAGCAACATAGTAAGAGAAAGGCATGGTTAATCATGAGAGAACATAAAAAGCCCGAATTACTGATACCTGCAAGTAATTTGGAAGTTTTAAAAACAGCCATAATATATGGCGCAGATGCAGTATATATTGGTGGTGAAATGTATGGTTTGCGAGCAAAAGCAAAAAACTTTAGTTCTGATGATATGAGAGATGGTATTGATTTTGCTCATTCCCATGGTAAAAAGGTATATGTTACTGCCAATATTACCGCACATAATGAAGATATGGCAGGAGTGAGACAATATTTTTATGAATTGAAAGAAATCAAACCGGACGCCATAATTATCTCCGATCCTGGAGTGTTTGAGATAGCTAAAGAAGTAGTACCAGAAATCGATATTCATGTAAGTACCCAAGCAAATAATGTTAACTACGGTACTTATGGTTTTTGGCATAGAATGGGTGCAACAAGAGTAGTGTCAGCCAGGGAATTATCATTAGATGAGATTAAAGGTATCAGAGAGAATATTCCGGATGAACTTGAAATTGAAACTTTTGTTCATGGAGCCATGTGTATTGCTTACTCCGGCAGATGTTTATTAAGTAACTATTTTACCGGAAGAGATGCTAACAGGGGGGCCTGTACCCATGCCTGCCGTTGGAAATATCATATTACCGAGTCCACTCGCCCTGGTGAATACCTTCCAATTGAAGAAAATGAACGTGGGACATATATTTTTAATTCCAAAGATTTATGTATGATTGAATATATTCCGGAATTAATTAATGCAGGAATTGACAGTTTTAAAGTGGAAGGCAGAATGAAAACCGCATTATATGTTGCTTCAGTAGCCAGAACTTATCGTAAGGCAATTGATGATTTCTTCGAATCACCAGTACTTTATCAGCAGAACCTGCCATGGTATAGAGAAGAAATCTCAAAATGTACCTACCGTCAGTTTACCACTGGCTTCTTCTTTGATAAACCAAAGGAAGATGCCCAGATCTATGATAATAACACATATATTAAAGAATACACATATTTAGGCCTGATTAACGGCAGGAATGATGATGGACTCTATGAATTAGAGCAAAGAAATAAATTCTTAGTTGGAGAGACCATTGAAGCAATGAAGCCAAATGGACAAAATATTGCTGTAACCATAAAACGTATTACAGATGAGCAAGGCAATGAAATGGATAGCTGTCCCCATCCACAGCAGAAAATCTTTGTGGACTTTGGAATCGAAATGGAACCTTTTGATTTATTAAGAAGAAAAGAAAATAATGAATAGTTAGAACTAAATAAGAGGGAAAGACTTTATAGCGGTCTTTCCCTCTTAACATTAATACTTACTTAGTTAGGATAAATCAGATTGGATTCGTCAATGACATAAAGGACTTCCTTAAGAAATTTATCGGAAAGGAATTTGGCCATATTTAAATTAATATCTAAATAATTACCGCAATTCTCTGCTGTAGCACCTGGCACTTCTCCTTCATAGTCGCGAATGAATTCAAACATTGTTGTTAATAATGGAATAATGGCTTCCCCTTCATAATCTCCTGCAAGAATAAGATAGAAGCCGGTTCTACAGCCCATAGGTCCAAAGTAAATAATTTTATTGCCGTAGTCTGGATGGTTTCGAAGATAGGTTGCAGCTATATGTTCTATGGCGTGAATTTCGGCTGTATTCATAACCGGTTCAAAATTAGGACGAGTCATACGAATATCAAAAGTCGTCAGGGTTTCAGCTCCTACGGTATCTTTTCTTGAGACATATACGCCTCTTAGTAACTTCATATGATCAATGGTAAAACTTGCAATTTGCTTCATAGGAATCTCCTTTACATTGTATATAATTAATACTGTGTTTGTTTATTTATTATTTATGAAAATTTGTAGTAATATTATAGCATAAATAATAGCAATGTGGTAGAATTAATTGCAAAGTAGGATTTATGATACGAAAGAGTGAAAGAGGCGATATAATGAAAGAACTTCATACAATACAAGAAGTGGAAAGTTTACTTCATGATTCCGACATGGCACTTATGTACTTTTCAGGGACAAAGTGTGGAGCTTGTGAGATTATAAGAGAAAAAGTGGATAAAATACTTCTAGAATATCCTAATATAAATTCAGGGGTCATCAATGCAGAACAGCACCCTGAAGTTTCCAGCAGATTTAACATAGTTTCTGTTCCACAGTTTTTTGTATATGTTTATGGGAAAGAAACAATACATGAGGGCAGCTACTTTGATTTTAGAGAATTAAGAGAAAAACTAAACCGTTATTATGAAATGGTATTTTAATAATAGCGAACATAAATAAAGGAGTTTTTATTATGATAGATGGGAAAAAGACATTATTTAGCGGAATGCAGGCAACAGGTAATCTTACTATAGGTAATTATTTAGGTGCGTTAAAGAATTGGATTACTTTAGATGAAGAGTATCAGTGTTTTTATAGTGTAGTTGATCTACATTCAATTACAGTCAGGCAAGATCCAGCAGAATTAAGAAAGAGAGCCCGTGCTTTACTTACTCTCTATATAGCAGCCGGGTTGGATCCTGCTAAGAATTGTATCTATTATCAATCCCATGTATCCGCCCATGCAGAACTGAGCTGGATATTAAACTGTTTTACTTATATGGGCGAATTAAACAGAATGACCCAATTTAAAGATAAATCTGCAAAGCATGCGGATAATATTAATGCTGGTTTATTTACGTATCCTGTTTTAATGGCAGCTGATATTCTATTATTCCAGGCAGATGTTGTACCGGTTGGTATCGATCAGAAACAACATTTGGAGATTACAAGAGATATAGCAGAACGATTTAATAATATCTACGGTGACGTATTTACGATTCCGGAACCATACATTGGTAAAGTTGGAGCTAAGATTATGAGCCTGCAGGAACCGGATAAGAAGATGTCTAAATCAGACGAGAATCTAAATGCAAGCATTTACCTGATGGATGACCCAGATTCAATTATTCGCAAGTTTAAGAGGGCAGTTACGGATTCGGATAACCAGATTATTTATAGTGAGGATAAACCGGGTATACGAAATCTTATAGATATCTATAGTTCAGTAATGAATTTAACAACGGATGAAGTTGTAAAAGAATTTGACCAAAGACAAATCATATATTGATAGCATCATCAAGGAAAATGCAGAAAAAGCCAATTATTATGCAACAAAGACTTTGCGTAAGGCTCAAAAGAAAGTAGGATTCCCAGAACATATCAGATAAGAAGTGATGCTATAGAAATTGGAAGGAGGGTACAAGATATTGAGTTAGAATGAATACAATATCTTGGAAACTTAATAATGAAGATTGTAATTATGGAAGCGGATACTTTAGGAAATGATGTTGACTTATCTATATTTAATGAGTTTGGTGAAGTCCTTATTTACAATAAATCAGTATCGGAAGAAAACGCCAAACGAATCGAAGATGCGGATGTTATTCTTGCAAATAAAATAGCAATGAATGAAGACCTCTTAAAGAATGCGAAAAATCTGAAACTAATCTGCTTAAGTGCAACCGGCACCAATAATGTAGATATAAAGTATACCAATGAACGTAATATTGTAGTAGCCAATGTAAAAGGATATTCCACTAAGTCTGTAGTACAACATACATTTGCGCTATTATTCTATGTATATGAAAAACTGACATATTATGACCAGTTTGTAAAATCTGGGGAGTACACCAGATTTGATATTTTCAGTTTCTTTGATAATAAGTTTAATGAGTTAGATGGTAAAACATGGGGTATTATTGGATTGGGGGAGATAGGAAGAGGAGTAGCAGAGATAGCCAAGGCTTTTGGATGTAAGGTAATATACTATTCAGCTTCCGGCAAGAATTCCAATCAAAACTATGAACAGGTAGATTTTGATACTTTACTTGGGACTTCAGATATTATATCGATCCATGCACCACTCAATCCTTTGACAGAGAATCTGATAAATGCAGCTGCACTTAAGAGAATGAAGAACTCTGCTGTATTAATTAATCTGGGAAGGGGACCTATTATTAATGAGGCAGATTTGGCAGTTGCGCTAGAATCAGGAGAGATAGCAGGTGCTGGTCTTGATGTACTAAGTGTAGAACCTATGTTACCTGAAAATCCTTTACTTCGCATTCAGGATAGTACTAAGCTTATCATAACACCTCATATAGGATGGGCAACTGTGGAAGCTAGAACCAGATGCGTTAATGAAGTTTATTTAAATATTAAATCCTGGTTAAATGGTGAAGAACGTAATGTTGTAAAATAATTCGATGTTAATAAATATAAAAGCCACAAAGACAGTTAATTAGATAGATGTCTTTGTGGTTTTTTAATTTAGAATATTATTATTGTATCATCATTATTATTTTATATTTATTACCGCATATTAAAAAAATTAACTATACTTCTCATATTTGAAGTCATACTCATAAACAGCATATCAACCAAAGTAATCGCTGCCATGGATTCCACTACAACAACTGCCCGTGGTACTATAATTGGATCATGTCTGCCCTTTACACTGATATCAATATTTTCACCCGATAAATTAATGGTTTTTTGTGCTTTTGCTATGGATGGTGTTGGTTTAATGGCTGCACGGAAGATAATTTCTGAACCATCACTGATTCCACCTAGTATTCCCCCGGCATTATTAGTTAGCTTTATAACTTTGCCATCATTATACCTAAAACTGTCATTATTCTCAGAGCCCGAAAGGAGCGGGGCATTAAAACCAGAACCAAATTCAATGCCCTTTACAGCACCAATCGATAGAATAGCCTTTCCAAGATTGGCATCCAATTTCTCAAATACAGGTTCACCAACTCCTGCTGGCATTCCAGAAATGATACATTCAATCACACCACCTGCGGAGTCCATTTCTTTCATTTTATCCTCTAAAAAAGCTTCTGCTTTCACAGACGCATTTAAGTCTGGCATGGCAAGTGGGCTAATTAATATATTATCCTTATTACATTCTTTATAATCAATTTTAATATCACCGATTGATTTAGTGTATGCACATACTTCAATTCCTAATTGGCTTAGAATAGCTTTAGCGACCGCCCCGGCAGCAACACGTCCAATTGTTTCCCGGCCGGAAGAACGACCTCCTCCGCGGTAGTCACGAAAACCATACTTTTGATTAAAAGTATAATCGGCATGTCCCGGTCTGTAATAACTGGCAATGTCGTTATAATCCCCAGAACGTTGATTGGTATTCATAACAACCATTGAGATTGGTGTTCCGGTAGTTTTTTGCAGGAAGGTGCCGGATAGAATTTCTACGCTATCACTTTCATTCCTCTGAGTCGCAAATTTCGTTTGTCCCGGTCGTCTGCGGTCCAAATAAGACTGAATCATATCCTCTGTAAGGATTAAGCCTGCAGGGCAGCCATCTACAACTACACCAATTCCTTTACCATGGGATTCACCCCAGGTCGATATTTTAAATAAGTTCCCATAAATAGAACCTGACACGTAATCACCCTCTTTCTTTTACAAACAGTATATAAGAAAAGTCTAAGCTATTCAACACTTATTACGTACATTCAATAAAAAAATTCATATATTGTAATGATTAGCAGTTCTGATCAAACACAAAATCAGGAATCAATAGGAGGAAGTTATGCAAAATTATAATGACATGTTTAAATATTATACTACCGCTGGTTCAGGGAGAATTAATAGAATGGAAGGTGGTTCCAATAGTCCGTCGGCTCAATCGGAAAGAGATGAAAATGGAAGTGGGAGCCTTATAATAGATGATAATACAATTTATGAGATTGATGATGAGTGCGTAGAGAAAGTGAGAAAAAGCAGGACCAGTCAAAGATATGACAGAAATAATTCGAAAGGATGAGAACGATAAAAAAGCTGCTATAGAAGCAGCTTTTTTATATAACATCTTAAGTGTAGGCCTAGGTAATTTTTTTAATTCTTAGAAACCGCCGCATAAGCAAAGGATTAAAATGATCCAGATAATACTGTTACATCCGCTGTCACCGCATCCGCTACCGCATCCGCCACCGAATCCGCCGCCAAATAATCCATTACCACCGCCACAACAGCAGAGTAAAAGGATAATTAAAAGACAGCTATTTCCTCCATCAAAAATACCACCATTGCCACAATGTGTTGCTGCTAAATCACTCATGTAAGAGCCTCCTAAATGTTTTTACATTGTATCATATGTTGTAATGCTTGACTGATTTCCTTGTAATTGCTAAAATATTTATATATTTTGAGTGACATAATGCGACATTTGCTCCAAGGACAAATAGTATTAGCTATTTCAAGTACATATATTTGTGTTTATAACAAGGAGGATAGGAAAATGAGAATCTTACAAGAAGAGACCATAGCATTAATAATTGACTACCAAGAAAAACTGGTTCCTGTTATGCATAAGGAAAATGATTTGATTCAAAGTACCGAAATATTTCTTAGAGGGTTAGAAGTATTAAAAATCCCATCAATTGTTACACAGCAATACACAAAAGGTATTGGTATGACCGTAAAGCAACTTCAAGATGTGTACTCTGATAATTTTACTTACTTTGATAAGTCTACTTTTAGTTGCCTGGATGATGAAATTATATCAGCAAAAATAAGGGAATATAATAAGAAGAACATTATAATATGTGGAATTGAAGCCCATGTTTGTGTATTACAGACGGCAATTGACTGTATTGGGGCGGGCTATCAGGTTATCATAGTGGAAGACTGTATTAGTTCCAGAAGAAAGAACGATAAGAAAATTGCGTTACAAAGAGCAGCCAGGGAAGGCGTGGTATTGACTACTTATGAATCTCTTTTATTTGAATTAACAAGAAGATCTGGTAACGATACCTTTAAACAAATATCAAAACTAATTAAATAAGGAATATCCGAACAAAATGAAGAGGGCACAGTTTCAACTGCACCCTCTTTTTGCAATAAATCAGCAGGATCTTTTTGCTTAGGATAATAATCGCGGAATGTTTAACAATCCCCAGCCCTGTTTTGACCATGGATGCCCTAAATTTACAGCACTTTCGCGCAATTTTAATTTCACGTCCCGGTTATTCATTCTGGGATATTTGGATAGTAGTAAAGCTATGGCGCCGGAAACGATGGGAGTCGCCATGGAGGTGCCGCTTTTTACGGTATACATTATTTTGAAATTATCAGACCTGGGGTTATTAATGAGATTATACCGATAACGCTGGTAATTCTTCATGGTACCGCAGGAAATTATGTTAGAACCTGGTGCAACAATATCTGGCTTTCTTATACAAGAGGCTGTTGGACCCCTACCGGAATAATCCGTGGTTTTATTACCAAATAATTCAACAGAGATTCGATCATCAGAAGAACCAACCGTAATTACTTTTCTACTTATTCCTGGTGTAGAGATGGACATTGGCCCAGGACCATTGTTGCCGGCTGCAACAACTACAATGATTCCGGCATCCCACACAGCATTTACGCCTTTTACCAGCAAAGAGTTCTCATCCACGTTTTCCTTCGTTGTAGTTCCAACAGATATATTAACAACCCGTATATTATATTTTTCTTTGTTATCAATTAACCACTGAAGACCTGCAAGTACATCCGATATGTTACCATCACCTTTCTGATCCAAAACTTTTATGGAAATCAGATTACACTTTGGTGCAACTCCAATATATTTCCCGTATGATAGACAACCATTGCCGCCGATAATACCAGCAACATGACTACCATGGCCATTATCGTCATAAGGTTCAGTTCTTCCGTGTATTAAGTCATAGAAACCGCGTATGCGATTGGTTCCATCGGTAAAATCTTTATGGAGACATATTCCTGTATCTACTACGGCAACGCCAATATTCTCACCATAGATATTTCTGTCATGTGCCCATTTCAAATCAATGATTTCTGAAACACGATTCATTTGAGCTGTGATATGAGTATCGAACTCATAACTCCAAAGCTCCGGTTCATTTTGCAAATACTGCAGGCTTTCTTCATCTACTTCCAGAACATAGGAATCAATCATGGGAAGCTTATATTTTAGCTTCCCAATAGCGGCAATTTGGTCATAATTGTTTTCATAATCACTACAGCTAATAATAATCTGTGTTTTTTTCTTTATTTTCATAGCAGCCCAGTTCCTTCTTTGTTTCATAATCATTTTATGAATGAAAACCTTGTCTATATGCAATGTTTCATATAATTTTAGGTAATCAACTATGATAGGCAAAAAAATACACATTCAAAAACTTAAATAAGTTCATTCAATGTGTATATTATGAATTAATATGTATTTTCTATTTCTTTGATCTTATCATAAAGCATTTGGTTTACTGGGGTAGGTATACCATGTTTCTTGCCAAATTCTATTACTGTTCCGGAAAATAAGTCAACCTCACTGTGACGTTTTGCTTCTATGTCCTGGCGCATTGATGGCTTTCCATCTGGGCTCAATTTATTTAATATATCCAGCCAATAATGGATGTCATCTTCCGTTAAATTAATACCTTCTTTTTCTGAAATATACATAACTTCTCGCATGGCAGCTATCATAGTATCCCTGGCAATTCCTTCCTGGTGAATGATACTGTAATTGCTCCCATATACAGCAACCGTCTGATTCACACCTACATTGAGCATAAATTTGCTAAAAATTCTTTTTTTCATACTAGTATCAACTTCGTGAGGGAGATCCATCTTACTAAAAAAATCTTCCAAACGCATTGTATTCTCACTCTTGATTCCAGGTTCACCATCACCGATTACTAATACACCCATATTGTGATAAGTTAATCGATTGCCTTCTTTTACTGCATCCATGCCTTGTGCAACGCAATATAAAATTTTATTCATGCCATAGGTTTCACCAATAATAGCTTCGCTTGTTATTCCATTTAATACGGAAATTATTATGGTATTCTCACCAACGTGGTTACGAACAGCAGAAATTGCATCTTTTAATCCACTATATTTTACAGCAAATATAAGTAAATCTGCAGGTTTTAAAATTTCCTCCGGTGTAACAAAATTAAACTCGCAGGAATTACCATTACAGTATACTTTATCTTTCTTATATTTTATAATTCTTTCTTCATCCGCAATAAATCTAAGATTTTCTTTTGGCATTCGACTGGCTAGGTGATTGCCGAATAATACTCCTAAAGCACCTAATCCAATGATAGATACAGATTTAATTTCCATTTTGATACCTCATTTTTCTTAACTTACGATTATTTTCTCTATATTTGTACTGTTATTTTGTATGATATGATTTGAGGGTCAAAAGCCAAGTTTTTGTTGTTCGATGAATACCGCTGTATCTATATTCATTTGGCTGCCTTACCCTCAAACACTATATCTCTTACAAGCCTCTTA
>JAQZAX010000116.1 GCA_029239455.1 Anaerocolumna sp. | reverse complement strand
GGATGTTTCATTTAGCTTTAATGCTTCTTTTAATTCTTTTAACTCATCCATCTGCATAATACATGATAATAAACCAAAAGGAGCAGCACCTGATTCACCGGATATAATTCTTTCGTCTCCTTTTAGGGGAGAACTAAGTATTCTCATGCCCTTTGCTGCTACCCAGTCTGGAACAGAAGCAAATACGGATACATGGTTTTTAAGAATATCCCAGGATATGGTATTTGGCTCTCCACAAGCCAGACCAGCCATAATCGTTTGCATATCGCCATCGACAATATGGATAGTACCATCGTTTGCTTTGGCAGAACGATATAGGCAATCAGCTGCCGAGGCTTCAACAACAACTATAGTAGGTGGATTATCAGGATAACGGTTAACAAAATATCCAACAACAGCCCCTGCCAGAGAACCAACTCCGGCCTGAACAAAGACATGGGTTGGAGGATTACCGCCAATTGCCTCAAACTGTTCATCTGATTCCAATGCCATAGTTCCATAACCTTCCATGATCCAGGAAGGAATTTCTTCATATCCGTCCCACGCAGTATCCTGAACCATTACACCATTGTCTGTTTGTAAAGCCGCCGCGGCCGCCATGCGAACGCATTCATCATAATTTACTTCCTCGATGGTCGCCCTGGCATTTTCTTTTAGAACATTCTCCAAACGTGTTTTGGAAGTACCTTTTGGCATAAATACAATTGATTTCTGACCAAGTTTATTTGCCGCCCAGGCAACGCCTCGGCCGTGATTACCGTCAGTGGCAGTAAAAAAAGTGGCCTGCCCAAATTCCTCACGTAATTTTGCTGAAGTCAGAGTACTATAATTAAGTTCAGAAACGTCACGACCTGTCTTTTTAGCAATATAACGGGCGATTGCAAAGGAACCGCCTAACACTTTAAAAGCATTTAGTCCAAACCGGTAGGATTCGTCTTTCACAAAAACACTGTCAAGTCCAAAAAACTTCGCTATATTATCTAAGGCAACCAGCGGTGTCTTAGTATATTCAGGAAAACTTTCATGAAATGCTTTGGCTTTATGTATTTCAGAGATAGCCATTACTTTTAGATTCTGATCTTCAGTTTTAGGCAGCTGGTTTAAGATCCAATAAATAGGCTCCATAGTAACCTCCTGTAATTTAGTATTTTGATTAGTTGTTCATATCCATATAACTATATAAGGTATATTTTGAAATGCCAAAATATTTGGATACTTTATCACCGGACTTCGTAATTAAAAATGCACCGGTCTCATTTAAAAACTTGATGGCTTTTACTTTATCCTCTTTTGTCATTAATGCCACTGGTTTACCCACCAGCTTAACTGACTGCTCAATAAGATCATCCAGAAGATCAGTTACATTACGTGTAATCTTCTCCGGTTCTTTATTATCATTATTATCAATTAAGGCACTTAAAGAACTTTTTACTAATAACAAATTAGTGATATCGTAATTAATTCCAAAGATATGGGTTACCTTGTGATCTTCATTACGTATATAAATAGTACTGGATTTTAATATACGTCCGTCGGAAGTCCTTGTTAAGTAGCCGAGATGATCTTCCAGCTTGTTTGCTTCATCATGCAGTGCTTCTAAAACTACATGAGAGGGTCCATCACCGAGTTTACGGTTGGTGACATGACCATTTTCAATAAAAACGATAGAACTTTCAAAATTCTCTCCGGTTAAATCATGGATTACTATTTCACAATTATCCCCAAACTGTGCAGATAAGCCGTGGGCAATCTGCTTTAAGAGAGTAATGTTAGTTGTATTCATATCATTCTCCAATCTATAAATATTTATATAGTTACATTGTTGTGTTATAATTATAATATCATAAAGGAAGAATAAATCAATACAAAACTAAAAAATATTTTTGAGTTTACAAAAATATTTTTAATTGGTAGGTTGATTTTTGGCCCAATTAATGCTACAATAATAGAAATTGAAATAAAAGTTTTAGATAATTCTAAACATATATACTAATAATTTATAAAATCAAGGATTTGCATAAAATATTACTTTTTTCAAACTTCAGTAAGAAAAAAGTGTAAGATTGTGAGGAAAATGAATATGATGATTATTGGAAATGGTAAATTATTAACTCGTAGTACAAGCAACCCATGGCTTACTGATGGAGCAGTATGCGTTAGGGGCAATATAATTCAAGAAGTTAATACGACAAATGAACTACTCATAAAATACCCGGATGTTGATTACATAGATGCCAAAGGCGGCATCATCATGCCGGGTTTTATTAATACCCATAATCACATTTATAGTGCTATGGCAAGAGGACTTTCGGTACAAGGTCATAATCCGAACAATTTCCTTGAAATATTAGAAGGGCTATGGTGGAATATTGATCGAAAGCTTACCTTAGAGCAGACAAAATATAGTGCACTCACAACCTATATTGATTGCATTAAGAATGGCGTAACTACTGTATTCGACCATCATGCAAGCTATGGTGCCACAAGGGACAGCTTATTTGTAATTGGAGATGCAGCAAAAGAACTTGGTGTAAGAACCTGTTTGTGTTATGAAGTATCTGACCGTAATGGGGAAGCCCAGATGAAAGAGGCAGTTGCGGAAAATGAAGCATTTATAAATGCTTCTTTAAAGGATGATTCTGATATGCAAAAAGGTATGATGGGACTTCATGCGGCATTTACTTTGTCTGACAAAACTCTCTCATATTGTGGAGAACATAAGCCAGACGAAGTGGGT
Source organism: Anaerocolumna sp. (assembly GCA_029239455.1). Taxonomy (GTDB): domain Bacteria; phylum Bacillota; class Clostridia; order Lachnospirales; family Lachnospiraceae; genus Anaerocolumna. The sequence goes on along the minus strand of JAQZAX010000116.1, from coordinate 5,487 downwards.
TATCATATCCACGTAGCTGAGGGGATTGATGATTTACATCACTCCTTACAACATTATGGAAAGCGTGTTGTTAACCGCCTTATGGATATGAATATCTTAGGACCAAAAACGATTACGGCACATTGTATCTACATTAATCCTCAGGAAATGGATTTATTAAAAGAGACGGATACCATGATTGTACATAATCCGGAATCCAACATGGGAAATGCAGTTGGATGTCCTCCAACCATGGAACAGTTTCATAAAGGCATTGTTACCGGACTTGGAACCGATGGCTATACCAATGACATGTTAGAATCCATGAAGGTAGCAAATATTTTGCATAAACATAATACATGTAATCCACAGGCGGCCTGGGGCGAAGTTCCTGCAATGTTATTTGAAAATAACCGCATCATTGCAAACCGTTACTTTAATACTCCTCTTGGCACATTAGAACCAGGGGCAGCGGCAGATATTATTGTAATGGACTACCAGCCACTTACCCCAATGAATGTAAATAATATAAATTCTCATATATTATTTGGAATGAATGGCAAAAATGTTGTAACTACCATAATTAATGGTAAGGTAGTTATGAAAGACCGTGAACTTATTGGTATAGATGAAGAAAGAATCTTAGCCAGTTCCAGAGAACAGGCGGCATTATTATGGAAATCCATTAACGGATAGAATTATAAGAGTGAAAGAAAATTTAGAAAAAGAAAGGTTGCCACAGTGTGATTCTTTCACTCCTTTTTATTTGTGGCAGTATCGCAGGCCTACCTGCGATATGAGGTGGGTATAAAGATGAGTGATCGTATGACGCCAATTCCTTTTGGGCAATTAATAAATTGGATATTAACAGAAAAACAAAACAGTAATACTGTTTTTGGTGTACATAAAAGCTATGTTAAAGAAAGTGATAAAACCATCTCTCTTTTTGGAGAAAGTTTGGAAACAGCTTTTGGACCGGCAGCAGGACCTCATACACAGCTGGCACAGAATATTATTGCTTCCTATTATGCAGGCAGCAGATTTTTTGAACTTAAAACCGTACAGATACTGGATGGGGAAGATCTTCCGGTATCAAAACCCTGCATTAAAGCAGAGGATGAAGGGTACAACGTGGAATGGTCCACAGAACTTAGGGTACCGGATGCATTTGCAGAGTATGTGAAAGCCTGGTTTGCATTAAAGCTTATGGCAAAGGAATTCGGTCTTGGCAGTGAAAATGGATTTATCTTTAATATGAGTGTAGGATATGATTTGGAAGGAATTAAATCACCGAAGATTGATACATTTATAGAAGGATTAAAGAATGCGAAAGAAACTGATATATGGAAAGAATGCAAATCCTATGTAAATCAGAATTTGCACTTATTTAAGCGGATAGATGAAGCTTATGTAGAAAGCATCTCACCGGTAATATGTACATCCATTACATTATCAACACTTCATGGATGTCCTCCTCAGGAAATTGAACGTATTGCTTCCTATTTAATGAAGGAAAAGCATTTAAATACTTTTATTAAGTGTAATCCAACTCTTTTAGGTTATGAATTTGCAAGAAAAACATTAGATAGTATGGGGTATGATTATCTTTCATTTGATGAACATCATTTTAAAAATGACCTTCAATTTGAAGATGCCGTACCTATGATACATAGATTACTGGATACAGGTAAGGTTCTTGGCTTATCCTTTGGCGTGAAATTAACAAATACTTTCCCGGTTCAGATTACGGAAAAAGAACTGCCTGGGGAAGAAATGTACATGTCAGGGCGCTCCCTCTATCCATTAACGGTAGAACTTTGCTTACGTTTATCAAAAGCATTTAACGGAAAGCTTCCTATTTCATATTCCGGAGGCGCAGATGTATTTAATATAAAGAAGTTATTCGAACTTGGCATTCGTCCTATCACCTTAGCAACCACTCTGTTAAAGCCCGGCGGGTATAACCGTATGTGGCAGATTGCAAAGGAACTAGATGCCGCATCCTGGGATATGAGTCAGGGTATTGACGTCGCAGGGTTAGAACAGTTAGCAAAAGAGTCGATAATGGATCTGCACCATGTCAAATCAGAAAAGCCATTGCAGGAACGTAAAATGAAGAAAAAAGTTCCTCTGTTTGACTGTTTTGTGGCACCTTGCAGCGAAGGATGCCCGATTCATCAGGATATTACAACTTATGTTTTGCTTGCCGGTGAGGGAAGATATGAAGAGGCATTGCAGGTTATTTTGGAAGATAATCCATTGCCATTTATTACTGGTACCATCTGCAGTCACAGATGCATGGAAAAGTGTACCAGAAACTATTATGAAGAATCCGTACAGATACGAGATGTTAAGTTAGAAGCGGCAACACAGGGTTATGAAGCTATCATTCATAAGTTAAGAGAAAACAGTGAAAATCAAAGAACTTTAGAAAGAGGCAAAACTGCAATTATTGGCGGTGGTCCTGCAGGTATTGCAGCTGCCAGTTTCCTGGCTAGAGCTGGCATCTCTGTAACCATATTTGAAAAGAGCAGTTCTCTTGGCGGAGTAATACGTCATGTGATTCCTGAATTTAGAATTTCTTCTAAATCCCTGGATAAAGACATCGCGCTATTAAAAACCTATGGAGTAAATATCGAACTAAATACTGAAATTAATTCAATGGAGGAATTAACGAAGAGAGGGTTTGAATCCATTATTATTGCAGTAGGTGCTGCTAAATCTGGTGTATTAAATCTAAAATCCGGAGTCTCTATGAATGCATTGGATTTCCTATATCAGTGTAAACAGGCTGAGTTAGGAGTAACAGAATATAAGCCGGGTAAGAATATTGTAATTATTGGTGGTGGCAATACGGCCATGGATGCTGCTAGAGCGGCAAAACGTATGGACGGCGTGGAAAATGTATCTGTTGTGTACCGTAGAACTAAGAGGTTTATGCCTGCTGCCGAAGAGGAATTAGTTTTAGCAAGAAAAGAAGGCATAACATTTATGGAATTATTATCTCCGGTTTCTTATGAGAAGGGAACATTACAGTGTGTTAAGATGGTTCTTTCAGAACCGGATGAAAAAGGAAGAAAGAGACCGGTAGAAACCACAGAGTTTGTGAATGTCCCGGCAGATTTAGTCATTGCTGCTGTAGGTGAACAGGTGGATACCACTTTATTTACGAAAAATGACATTAGGGTTACTGAAAAAGGTTATGTTACTTTTAATTATGGGACCCAGGAAACCAGTCGTAAACATGTGTATGTAATCGGAGATGCTGCCTATGGACCGGCAACTGTTGTAGAAGCTATCAGGGATGCCAGAAAAGCAGCCGGAGATATTATAAATAATTATAGTGAGATTGATCCAGCAGAAAATTATACTAATCCAGCAGATAGTTATAAAAGTAACAGAGCAGCTGGAGCCATTTTGAAAAAAGGAATTCTGATTCATTCCAAAGATGCCAAAGCGGAAATAGACAGATGCTTGGAATGTTCTACTATATGTGAATGCTGCACTGATGTATGTCCAAATCGTGCAAACCTGGTAATAAAGAGCCAAAGCATTAAAATGCCGCAGATTATACATATCGATAGTATGTGTAATGAATGTGGTAACTGTGAAAGCTTTTGTCCTTATGACAGTGCACCGTATCGAGAGAAATTTACTTTATTCCATTCTTTGCAAGACTTTGAAGATAGCAGGAATGATGGCTTTATTGTCTTGGAATCGACGGAGAATGAGTCTGGCGATATAAGCAGTTTACTAAAAGTTAGATTGGGAGAACAGGTTCATCAGACTGGACTTTTGGATATGAAGGATATTCCAGCAGAAATTGCCGAGCTGATTTTACAAATTAAAGAAAATTATAGTTACTTGTTAAGATAGTAAATATTGAGATAGTAAATATTGAGATAGCAAATATTGAGATAGCAAATATTAAGATAGCAAATATTAAGTAGCAAATATTAAGTAGCAAATATTAAGATAGCAAATATTAAGTAGCAAATATCAAGATAGTAAATTGGATGGATAAAGAGGTGGTTCAATGGATTTGATCTTAAAGGGAGGTATGATTGTTACATCGAAAGAATCTTTTGTGGCAGACATACGCGTCTTGGGAGAAAAAATCAGTGAGATTGGCAGAAATCTAGATGAAACAGGTGCTTTCATAATTGATATAAGCGGTAATTATGTATTTCCTGGGTTTATTGATTCCCATACGCATTTTGATTTAGATACAGGAACAACAAAAACGGCGGACGATTTTATGACAGGCACCAAAGCGGCCATTGCCGGTGGAACTACCACAATTCTTGACTTTGCCACACAAAACAAAGGAGAGACTTTATCCGAGGCACTAAATCAATGGCATAAAAAAGCCAGAGGAGTATCTTCCTGCGATTATGGATTTCATATGGCTATTACCGACTGGAACAATGCCGTATCGGAAGAAATGGATAAAATGAAAGAAGAAGGCATTACTTCCTATAAATTATACATGGCTTATGAAAGCCTAAGAGTAACGGATGGAGAGATCTACCAGGTTTTAAAAAGAATGAATGAAATCGGTGGATTAATAGGTATGCATTGTGAAAATGGAGATATGGTCAAGGAAAGGACTCAGGAACTAAAGGCAGAAGGTAAATTGACACCAGCAGCTCACCCGTTATCAAGACCACCCATCGTAGAGGCCGAAGCAGTGAATCGATATATCAGTCTGGCTTACCTTACCAAGACCCCCGTTAATATTGTTCATCTAAGTACGAAAGAAGGATATTATGAGGCACTAAAGGGGAGAGCGAGGGGTCAAAAGATATATATTGAAACCTGTCCCCAATATCTTTTACTTGACGATTGCTGCTATGAAAAAGCTGATTTTGAAGGTGCAAAATATGTATTTTCACCACCCGCCCGTAAACAGGAAGATATCGATTGTTTATGGAAAGCCCTGAGTGAAGATAACATAGATACCATAGGAACCGACCACTGTAGTTTTAATTTTAAAGGGCAAAAGGAACTGGGAAGACAGGATTTTAGTATGATACCCAATGGAATCCCAGGGGTGGAGCACAGAGCGGCATTATTATATACTTATGGAGTATTAAATAACAGGATTACGGTGGAACAGATGTGTAAGCTTCTGTCTGAGAACACCTCTAAACTCTTTGGTCTATATCCAAAAAAGGGATGCTTACAAGTTGGAAGTGATGCTGATATTGTAGTGTGGAACCCCAATTATGAAGGAACCATTTTGGCAGCCCACCAGATGCAGAATGTGGATTATACTCCCTATGAAGGTATGCCGGTGAAAGGGCGTGCGGAAAGAGTTTTTTTAAGAGGGAATGAAGTAGTTTATCAAGGCAGAGTAATAAAAGAAAAAACAGGAATGTATTTACCAAGAACAGAAAGCGTATATATCTAGTACATCGTTTTGCAAATAACTAGACTGAGTACGCAGGATAAACGTACAGAGGTAACATCCAAAAAACACAGGCGTAGTGGTGCTACGCCGAGGCT
>JAQZAX010000115.1 GCA_029239455.1 Anaerocolumna sp. | reverse complement strand
TTCTAAAATCGCCTGCTGATACCATTTAGATATTCCTCCTTAAATTAACTATTCTATAGTTTATCTTATCCGACATATTTTTTCAACTATTTTTTACTTAACTTATATATAAATATTGATTTCTTATCCTGCGTTTGTTTAATTTCTAGCATGAAACATCCTATAGATTTGTAAAATATGTTCATAATAACTATTTACTTAATATATTTACAATTGCATCGATTGCTAAAAGATATCCTTGTAATCCAAGACCCACAATCTGACCGGTACATACGGGAGCGGTTACTGATACGTGGCGAAACTCTTCTCTCTTATGTACATTGGATATATGCACTTCAATTTTAGGTATATCCATGGTTTCTAACGCATCTCTGATTGCATAACTATAATGAGTATACGCTCCGGGGTTAATAATAATGCCTTGAGTGCCATCATTATATGCCTCCTGGATACGATTAATAATCTCACCTTCACTGTTATTCTGATAGGTGTCAATTGTGATGTTTTCTTTTTCTGCTTTTTCCCTTATTATACTTAGTAAATAATTATAATCTTGTTTGCCATAAATAGATGTGTCCCGAATGCCTAAAAAATTAATATTGGGACCGTTAATCACAAGTAGCTTCATTTTGGCTCCTATTCTGGTATTTAGATACCAATTTCATGATTGTAATGTATTACATGATTGTAATGTATTACATGATTGTAATGTATTTCTTGAAGGCAATGTATTTCTTGAAGGCAATATATTCCTTGATTGTAATGTATTTCTTGAAGGCAATGTATTCCTTGATTGTAATGTATTCCATGCTATAAAATCAATCGTTGCAATTAAATCGTTATAATATTAAAGTTTATCGATTATTTCCTGAGCTATTTCATTCAGTGACTTTTGGTCCGTATGAATGATAATATTGGCAACAGTCTCATAGATTGGAGTACGAAACTTTAATAGGGCTTCCATTTTATCATCCTGGTCATCTCCTGCAAGTAGAGGTCTTGATTTATCTCCTGCAAGACGATTTTTAATGGTTGCTTTTTCTGCCCGCAGGAATATAACTTGTCCTAATTGCCTAAGTAGCGCACCATTTCCTTCTGTAATAGGAAGTCCACCACCGGTAGAGAGAATGGTATGATTTAGTTTGCCGTTAAGATTTTCTAAAGTTTTAGTTTCTAACTTACGAAAATATTTCTCACCCTTTGATGCAAATATACTTTGTATACTGCTCTTTTGCTTATCTTCAATCATTTCGTCTGTATCTTTAAAATCATACCCCGTTTTTTTCGCCAGGTACTTACCGACACTGGTTTTCCCACTGCCCATAAATCCTATTAGTATGATATTCGTTTTTTCATTCATCCTTTACACCCATTCCTTACACCCATTGCATATGGCAGGTTTACCTGCAAAATTATCTCATTTAAATTTTATTTCTACGGTTCTGCTTATTATAGAAGAAAATCACAATTTTCTCAAGTTTTCGTTTTATTTTAATCTGAACTTCTATTTCAGGACCAATTGGTTTGACAAAATAACTCCTTAATCCTGCTCGATTGGCGCCATAGATATCTGTAAATAATTGATCTCCCACAAAAATAGTATTCGATGTATTTGTGCCCATTAATTTCATTGCTTTATTATAATTCTTTACCATTGGTTTCCCTGCATCAAAAATAAATTTAAGCTTTACTTCTTTATTAAATAATTTCACCCGTTCTTCTCCGTTATTGGATATCAGGCAAATCTGAAAACCCATCTGTTTCAAATCATTGATTAGTCTTATCGCTTTTTCATCCGCAGGTGCATCATGCTTTACTAAAGTATTATCAATATCAAAAAGAATACCTCGATATCCTCTTTCATATATTCTCTTGTAATTAATATCGTAGGATGACTCTGCACATTCTTTTGGATAAAATTTTTTAAACATTCGTTCCCTCCGGCTTCGTCCAATATAATCCAGTTCGTTCCTATTATAGCAGACTATAGCATGTATTGACAAGTAATTTCCTAAGTGTATTATGTTCCAATTCGGTGGGATTATTACTTGATGTGGAGAATCCTCTTTTCTTTAAAATATAATTTTGGCGTAGTTGACAGCTAGAAAATTTCACGCTACCATGTTATAATATTACGTATAAATCTTACTATTTATCTATCGTTTCTTAATGATGACTGCGAAGGAATAATGTAACAATTCTTCATTACGAACAAACATTTTTTTAATTCATATAGTGTAGAATATAATAGAAAGAGGGAATTTAGATGAAAAAACCTATCATAGGCCTTACACCCCAATATGATTCTGAACGGGACCGTATTTGGATTGGTCCAAACTACATGAATGCCATTAGAGCTGCCGGAGGTATTCCTATTCTGCTGCCTTTGCATGTAAAAAAAGAAGATTTGGTTGTGGCTGCAGAGATGTGTGACGGCTTTTTGTTTACCGGTGGTTCTGATATCAGTCCTTTTCGCTTTGGCGAAGAGACTATCCAGCAGTGCGGGGTTGTCCAACCGGAACGCGATCTTATGGAAGAAGATCTATTTTCTATTGCTATGGAAAGTGATAAGCCGATTCTTGGAATCTGCCGTGGCATACAGATACTAAATGTGTTTCTTGGCGGTACTCTATATCAGGATATTAGTACACAGTTTGACTCCTCTGTTATGCTTGCACATTATCAGAAATCTGGAAATGCTGTTCTGTCCCATAATGTGATCGTAGAAAAGGATACGTTATTATGTGATATTGTCGGGAAAGAATATATGCCGGTGAATAGTTTTCATCATCAGGCAATAAAAGACTTGGCTCCAACATTAGAAATCGCAGCGGTATCACCTGACTCTTTAATTGAAGCAGTTTATCGTCCTGATAAATCTTTCTTCTTAGGTGTTCAATGGCATCCAGAGCACCTGTATCGTAAGAATGAAGATGCACTTAAAATTTTTGAAGCATTTGTAGATGCTTGTTCTGAAAGTTAAATAAGTAGTTGTTCTCGAATATATATTAATAAACTAATAAGATTTGAGGGTCAAAAGCCAAATTTTTGTTGTTCAATGAATACTGCTGTATATATATTCATTTGGCTGCCTTACCCTCAAATCCTAATAAAAAATAATGAATGTGATTTATTAACATTTTCCTTGTAGGCAGTAATAGATACTGTAGTTGGTGCGGTTTTGAGAATATTACTAAATCACATTCATTTTTATTCTAGGCGAAAGCATCTTTTATCTATATTTCATTATTACCAAAGAAATTAGCAATTACCGTAGCCAATTGTTCTTTATCTAAAATATTAGTAACTTCCAAAAATAATACTTCTTTATCCTTGACAAAGATATATCTATTATTAGAGTTGGCATATTGCGTGGAATATAAAAAAATAGAATCTACTTCCTCCTTATCATATGCAATTTCTTTTTTTAGAATATAATTCATCTGCTGCAATTGCTCTGCCTTCTCCTTGATGAATTTATCTACACCAAACTGGAACTTGCATTGGAAGAATTCATAATCCAGTGAAAATATTGTATCTCTTGAAGTTGGTATTTCCAGATAGGTTTCAATACTTGCGATGATGCTCTTTGTATAGTCCCAATCTATGTCTTTGTTGTTAACATATCCGAAATCCTCAGAAGTTATTTTAGGATTAATCATACTTGTGTTTATATTATCTACACTGCTATTATGTCCAATGCCCGAGAATACACTATACATAACTGCTACCATTGTTACAACTGTTAATACAATCCCGGTTACTACATAAATACTACGGTTAATATTTCTGGTAAAATTATACTTTTCCTGCAATATTGTTAAGACCTTTACTACAACAATAAAAGTAACTATATTCATAAGAATGAGCGGTAAAATAATACGTGCAATAATCGGTTCCTTTACAATTTCTATCAGTAAGAAAAACGCCGTAGCAAATAATATCATAAACGCCATTAACATAATTATAAAACTTCGGATCCTTATATGTTTTATGCTGTGTTTTGGCATTAAAGTTTTATTCTTTATTGCACTCTTTCCTCTTAAATACCAAACAAGAGCTGATAAAAGCATGATGATAGAAATAATATCTGCAAACAGAAATGCAACCGGACTAATCAGAGTTAAATTCATTGTAAGTGAAGTTATACTTTGATTTGCATTTATAAACAAAAAAAATATTGTCATTAACAATGGATATAGATAGGATGGTATGGTTTTACCTAGCATATTCTTTGAAATCACATTAAATTGCACCTCTTGATCGGTATGAATTGGGATTACGTTTACATCTTTACTATAAAATATATGAAAAATACCGTTGGTACTGAGATGCTCCCACCCTGTATCCGTACAAAATTCTCTATATTCCATTGTCTTCTTATTGTGAAATGAATCAAAGACAGATGCATTTTCCATAATATCTACAGAAAATTTAATTTTTTGCGGTTCTATCCTTTTAAAAACCAATGTCCTTTTAATGGAATCTAACATCCATCCGCGCTCTGCCATAGTTTCAAGGTGTTCTGCCAGTGCATCCGCCTCATATATCTCAAAACTGTTCCAAATCCTTTTCTTCAATTTTTATACCCCCTGGTCTAAGAATGGTTTACCTTCTCTTACTAAATGTTGCAGCCGTCTGTATTCATCTAATAGAATCTTATAGCCTTTCTCTGTAATCTGATAATATCGTTTACGCCCTACAGTTTCCACTTCTCGAATAATCTGCTCCTTCTCAAATTTGCCTAGTAATGCGTATAGTGTACCTGGACCTATCTGTATGCGATTTTCTGATATCTCCATTGCTTTTTGAGATATCTCCACTCCACAAACGGGTTTAAGCAACGCCAGCAATATATAGTACATTTGCTCTGTTAGGCTTTGTAATTGTTCTCTCGCCGTACAACTCACCTCTCTTCAATTAATATCGATTATCGATATTAATGTATATAATAATAGTATTCTTAATTACTTATACTGTCAATACATTTTTTGTAATTTTGATATGTTAATTGAACTATTCATATAAAGTTTTAAGCATTAACCCAATGGATATTCTATAAATGTATATTAGTGGAACTTTTAATGAGTCATCCTAATTTGTAGTATATTATCAACACTTTTCTTTAATAATCTAAACTTTTTCATTCATATTTGAATATTATCACTGCTATGAAAGATAATAACTATATCTTAATGGAGGTGATAATTATGGATCCGGTTCAATTACCAACAGCACTGCCAATAACTCCAATTTTGTATCCAGGTCTCTTTGAAACAATGGAAATTGAAAATGATTTCTTATCCTCTTTGGATTCTGATATCAGAGAATATGTTATTAGTAATCCCAGCGAATTTACTTCACGAGATGATCTAATGGCTTTTGTGAACAGAGTACGAGACGATGAGTAAATTATAGTGGTTTAATAAGAAAAACCATTACAAAAGGAGTGTATCAATGGAAAATAAAGTGTTTAGCGACTATAAAATTGCAGATATATCTACCACGGAAGAGACTGAAATATCAAATCTGGAGAAATCAATCAGCAATAAATCAAATAAAAACATTGTCTTAATTGCATATGAAGCAAAGGATATGAAAGAATCTGTTTAAAAAAAAAGCTGTAGCTCCACTAACTTAAAGTTAGAGAACTGCAGCTTTTTAATTCTTACCATGGGAATTACTATTTCCTTTTAGAATTTTTGCTTCCTGACTTTACTGAACTTTTTCCTGGTACAGACTGCCTCGACTTCATAGCGCTGCCTGTATTTCTGACGCCTGTAGATTTTCCAGCACTTCTATTGCTTGTGGATTTACCAGCACTTCTAATACTTGTAGACTTACCAGCACTTCTGCCCTTGTCATTATCGGTAATCTTATTACTATCAGTAATCTTATTACTATCACTATGCTTTCTGGCTCCGCTTTTCTTACCTATGTTGCTAGTATTCTTCTTGCCACTGCTTCTGCTGTCTTTCTTATCCTTCTTATCATCTTTGTAATTTCTGTTTTCTTTCCTATCATCTCTATAATTATTACTGTCCTTTTTATCATCCTTATAATGACTGCCATAATTTTTATCATTATTACGCTTCGGACGAATTAAACACTTTTTATCGAAACCGATTAAATCCGTGCGGTGCGCCAAAGTAAGAGCTTCCACCACCAAGTCGTAATTCTTAGGATTCCGATATTGAATTAATGCACGCTGCATTGCCTTATCATGAGGAGTTTTTGGAACATAGACTGGCTGCATGGTTCTTGGGTCTAACCCTGTATAATACATGCAAGTGGAAATAGTAGAAGGCGTGGGATAAAAATCCTGTACCTGTTCTGGCATGTAGCCTAAGTCTCTTAAGTATTCCGCTAATTCAATTGCTTCCTTTAAGGTGGATCCCGGGTGGGAAGACATTAGGTAAGGAACTACAAACTGCTTTTTACCTACTTCTTCATTGGTCTTCTTATATTTCTTAATAAATCTCTCATAGACTGCATTTTCAGGTTTGCCCATAAGGTTTAACACTTTATCACTAATGTGTTCTGGCGCTACTTTAAGCTGTCCGCTGACATGGTGTTCACATAACTCATGAATAAAGGTATCATCCTTATCATTGATTAAATAATCAAATCGGATACCGGAGCGAATAAACACTTTTTTCACATTTGGCAAAGCTCTTAACTTACGTAATAGAGATAAATAATCCGAATGGTCAATCTTTAGGCTCTTACATGGTGTGGGGAACAAACATTGTTTATTTATACATGCTCCCTTTGTATTTTGTTTCTCACAGGCCGCATATCTAAAATTAGCTGTTGGTCCACCAACGTCGTTAATATATCCTTTAAATTCTTTATCCCATATTAAATGGTTTGCTTCTGCCAGTATGGATTCATGACTTCTTGACTGCACAATTCGTCCCTGATGAAATGTTAAAGCACAGAAACTGCAGCCGCCAAAACAACCACGATTGCTTATTAAACTGAATTTTAATTCTTCAATGGCTGGAATCCCACCTTGTTCCATATAAGATGGATGAAATTCTCTCATATAGGGAAGTGAATATACCCGGTCAAGTTCAGCCTGAGTTAGTGGTCTGGCCGGTGGATTCTGCACTACATATTCATGATCACTATACTTTTCCACCAAACGTTTTCCCGAATACGGGTCTGTATTACTATACTGGATGTAAAAGCTTTTAGCAAACTCTTCTTTCTTATCTACAATTGCCTGGTAATCAGGGAGCATAACAGCATCATAAACAGACGATAAGTCCTTTGCCTTATAAACCGTTCCCGGAACAAAGGTAATATCTTTTATTTCTATCCCACTATTTAATGCATCTGCAATCTCTACGATAGAGCGTTCTCCCATACCATAGGATATAATATCTGCCTGAGAATCCAGAAGAATGGAACGCTTCACCTTATCACTCCAATAATCGTAATGCCCTAATCTTCTTAAGCTGCCTTCAATTCCACCTGCAATAATTGGTACATCCTTATAAACTTTACGTATCAGATTACAATAAACAATGGTTGCTCTATCCGGTCTCATACCCATTACACCACCTGGAGAATAAGCGTCATTGTGTCTTTTCTTCTTGGCTACGGTATAATGATTCACCATTGTATCCATATTGCCCCCACTAACTAAAAACCCTAATCGTGGTGTGCCAAGGATAGTAATACTATTCCTATCCTTCCAATCCGGCTGAGCAATAATTCCCACTTTATATCCAAAGCTTTCTAATACCCTGCTGATAATTGCCGGTCCAAAAGAATGATGGTCAACATAGGCATCTCCGCTGACAAATACGAAGTCACACTGCTCCCACCCTCTTTTCTCCATATCTTCTCTATTAATTGGTAAAAAATCTTTTATCATTTATATTAATGTTCGTCTACTTGCGAAGTAAACTTCTCCTTTCAAATAACAGCTTTACATTTCCGACTTGTTCCATTATAGCTTGGGTCATAATTTTATGCAAGTGTTATTAAATTCCCCAGATTTAAGGACTTTAAAAACAACAAATTTTTGCTGTTCTTCAGGAATTATTAGAGCATCTGGATTTATTATAGGAGTATAAGATACATCAAAGGGCATATCGCATCCTAACTTTCTGTTATTTGCGATACGCCCTCTTTTATATTCTTACCATGATTCTACTATAAACTAAACTTTCGATTATCTTCCCATTACTTATCTATACTATTTATGCCGTCTCTTCTACTTCGCTCTTAGCATTT
>JAQZAX010000114.1 GCA_029239455.1 Anaerocolumna sp. | reverse complement strand
GCTTGTAATAAATATACCGTCACGAGGGTAAGGCAGCTAAATAGCATGTATATGCAGTGCAATTCATTCAGTAAACTATATTTGACTTTTGACACTCAAATCATCTTATTTATTTCACTTTAGTCAAATCCGCCACATTTTTATAGATATCCGTATTATCATAATATCCATCAAACAACTCAGCGCCATTGCCGATTGCAAATACAGGAACTGGAATACCTGTATGGGAATAAGAACTAAAGTCTATACCAGATTTATTATTTAAAATATGTGTGATTGTAACTGTTAACGGTTCATAAGATCCGTATAACACATATTCTTCTTCCGTCAATTCACCAGTATTGTCCATTGTCATTTTGTAAGCGTCATACAATCGGTTGTATTCATAATCTGTTAATACTAAAGTGGAAGCTTTTGCTGAAGAAGCCTTAGATTCTGGTACTAAGCCAAAATTTTTCTCAATATCAAACAAAACCTGAACAAAATTGGTGTTATTTTCCTTGTATTTTGTAACATATTCAGAATCATATTTTGCATAAGATATTTTCTGATTTTCTATATTAGTAAGGTAGGTATCATAATTAGTCCCAGCAAATCCTATAGTTAAACCACCAGTTTCATGATCACCCGTTACTAAAATCAAAGTTTCTTTAGGATGTTTATTGTAAAACTCAATTGCAACATCAACTGCATTACTTAATGCAACCGTATCCTGAATTGTGGAAGCAGCATCATTTGCATGACATGCCCAGTCAATTTTACCACCTTCTACCATCATAAAGAAACCTTCTTTATTTGTACTTAGAACTTCAATTCCCTTGTCTACATAGTCTGCAAGTTTCCACTCGCTTGCTTTTGCATCGATTTCATAAGACATTGCATCGGAATCTGCTAAAGTTTCTGCGATTACAATTGCTTTTCCATCTTTTGCAGTAAGTTTTTCTGCATCTTTTTGTGTTTTAATTACATCATATCCAGCTTCTTCTGCAAGTACATAGAGATCCTTTTGGTCTTTCTTACTTCCAGTAGGGCTCTTTAACGCTCCACCTGCAAAATAGTCAAAATTACTTTCTATCATTTCTAAGCCTATTTCATAATAATTATTTCTAGAAGCCTGATGTGCATAAAATGCAGCAGGAGTTGCATGGTTTATGTTTACAGAAGAAATTACCCCAATTTTATACCCCAGTTGCTTCTTTAATTTTTCAGCAATTGTTTCATATTCTTTTGTAAAAGTTGTGTCCATATTAATGGTACCGCTATATGTTTTATATCCGGTTGAAATAGAAGTTGCGGTGGAAGCAGAATCCGGACAAAATGATGTACTATCAAATGTTTGGGCAGAACCTGCAACAGGGAAATTCATAAAGTTAAGTTCCTCTGCTACTACTTTACCATCATTTGCAGTAGTTCCTAAATAGTAGGATGTGGCTTGTACTTGTGGATAACTCATACCATCTCCGATAAATAAGAAGATATATTTTGGTGCTTTTGCTCCGCGTTCTTCCACTACCTTATTAATTGTTACATCGAGTTTTGTTGCAGATGCCTGTACTTGATTTTCACTATTATCCAATGCAGCTAAAGTAGGTACTAACAATGCTAATGCTAATAATGAGGCTATCACTTTTTTCCAATGCTTCTTCATTTTCTCTCTCCCTTATAATAATATTGGTCTCTGTTAGACAACTTTACTATAAAAGAAAGATGTTAAAAAAGTTTCATGTTTCGGTAAATCCTTTGTTATTCTTATGTAAAACCCAAAATGAGACAGTTGTAATTTGATTGGTTACTATTAATATTAACCTGTCTTTGTTATCAACTGTCTCTATTCTGCTGATACAGAACAAAACCTTTGTTATTTTATTTTTTTATACCGCTTTGGATCTTGCATCTAGTTTTTTATTTCGAAAATACAGGCCAAAATCTATGGATACCATAAGTAAATTTATTACATAAAAGATAAATACATAGGTGATTTTATCTGCTGCAATTTTAGAAATAATTCCACATAGATAACCAACCATAATAAAAGATAAAAATAATGGACTTTTTCCTTTTGCAGTCTTTGCCGTATAAGACTTTAGAATTGACGTCGGCCAGGAAATACCAAAACATATTACCATCAGGGTTTCAAAAAATTGTGACATATTACTTCTCCTTATTGTTTTTACTTCTCGGCTCTTAATGACATGCTCCCACCACTTTAGAAGTGGGAGTATTCTTGCAAGCCTTTAGATAAAAATTTATAGCACCGAATTTACTACATCAATTACTGAGATTTCCTCTTTAAATATAGGTTTTATTCTAAGCTTAAATTCAATATTTCTCTCTAACAATTGATACCTTGGCAACAATTTTGGTCCGCAGCTGTTGGATCCAACACCGCTCATACCATAGTCGATATTAATAATAGTTTCCTCCCTCATTTTTAACTCGTATGGATGCATGCCTTGGGTGAGATCTTCCGGCGTAAAATGAGAGGCCTGAAATGAGAATTCATCCATTCCGATAAATAGTAATCCCATTCCAAGAGAATTGGTCACTGCTGCCCACTCTGTTGCGAAGTGGCTGCCATTCTCCTGTGGCATTAAGTAGTCCTCATGCATAGCAGTAACCGTAGCTGTAAACCGGCTTTTCCAGGTGCTGTGATGTTTATCTATGTAGCTTTCATGTGGTCCATACCCAAAATATTCAACCAGCTCATTTCCTTTTGGCATAGGAATCTGTAAGCCAAACCGAGGCAAAAATGGAACATCCTCTCTTACTTCTCCGTGAAATTCAAGAAGGATATCTCCACTACCATAGACTGTCCAAATAGCTTTGGCTCTTAGCATTGGTTTCAGGCTATAGCTTCCCATGTAAAAATCGGTGCTAATCACCATAAGTTTATTCTCTTGCTCTTTTACCTCTTGCTCTTTTACCTCTACTGCATATATATGCATTTTTAAACGATCATAACCTGCGCTCAACCACTCATTTTTAATGTACATGTCATTATCTACCGGAGCTCTCCAAATATTAAATTTAGGGAAAGAATGAAGTAATTCTACTCCATTCAGCTGAATTGAGGTAAAGGTGCCTTCCTTTTGATTGAAGGTATATTGAAAATCAGATCCGGTAATGATAATTTCATTTTCTGCTTTTACATATTGAAGCACTGACATCTGAGAGGTTTTAATTTTAGTTTTTGTAACCCCACCAACAGGAAGTTCAAACTGATGAAATGCTACTTGGTGACCTTTCCTTGCCCATGGAGTGTCTTCTTTTTGGGTATAGTATACTAAAAGAAAATACCTGCCGTCAGCCTCTTTTGGCATGCTATAGTCCAGGGTGACAGACCTGGAACAATGAGGATTCAGATCAATATCCTGTAGGGTACCTCCCTCAATTACATTCCCATCTCTTTCTATCTTCCAATGAAGAATTAGCTTAGAAAGGTTTGTAAAATCATATAGATTTGTAATTTTAATCTCACCGGTAGTGATATCTATTCTTTCGGTTCTAACAGGTGCAATCAAATTCTTTAATTCATACAAACCAGTATGAGGTGTTCTGTCAGGATAAACAAGCCCATCCAGACAGAAATTACCGTCATTTGGCTTATCATTAAAATCACCACCATAGGCATAATATTCTATTCCTTCTGAGGTTGTTGTTTTTATGGCATGGTCGCACCATTCCCAAACGAATCCACCGGCTAATCTTGGATATTTGTAAAACAAATCCCAATATTCCTTTAGATCTCCCGGTCCGTTTCCCATGGCATGGGCATATTCACAAAGGATAATCGGGCGTTTTTCCTTGGGATTACTTAAGATTTCATCCGTAATAACCGTTGTTGATGGATACATGTTACTAAATACATCAAGACAGGAGTTGTCATTTTTATCAATCTCCTCTAGCCAGCATGCACCTTCGTAATGTAGGAATCGGCTGTCATCCCTGCTTTTCGTCCATTTTGCCATACGTATCAGATTTTCCCCAAATCCAGATTCATTTCCAAGAGACCACATAATAATACAGGCATGGTTCTTATCCCGCTCCACCATTCGCTTCATCCGGTCCATAAATGCTTCTTGATAGAGTATTGAATTAGCCAGCCAGTCTTTCTCTTCTTTTACGACACCGAGGCCATGACATTCCAAATCTGCTTCCTCAATCAGATAGAAGCCTAACTGGTCACATAGGGATAAGAACCTTGGATCATTGGGATAATGGGAGGTTCTTATGGCATTTATGTTATGACGTTTCATCATATAAAGGTCATTTAACATGTGATCCATTGGTATGGTGTACCCAAGCTGTGGATGGGAATCGTGGCGATTTACACCCTTTAGTTTTACTGGTATACCATTGATTAACAATACAGAGTCTTTGATTTCCAACTTTCGAAATCCCACCTGAAAGAGGATTACTTCATCTCCATAATAGAATATGAGATCATAAAGATAAGGAGATTCGGCAGACCATAGTTTTAAGTCTGCAACGTGTATTTCAAAGTTATCAGACCATTTAAGAATATTATGATATAGAATACTTCCCCTCTTATCCTTTAATACTGCCTGATAGGGTATCATTTTCTTTGATGTTTGAAGCTCCCACTTTATGATTCCCTTTGTAAACTCTTCGCTTATCTCCGTTTTAATAAATGCATCTGTTATATGGTTCTTTTCTCTTGATATCAAATATACATCCCGAAAGATTCCGGACAGTCTCCACATATCCTGGTCTTCCAGATAGCTTCCGTCACACCACTTTAACACCATGACAGCGATACGGTTATCACCATGTTTTAAGTAAGGCGAAATCAGAAACTCTGATGTCATATGGCTTACCTGACTATAACCTACAAATATGCCATTTACCCATAAATAAAAGCAGGAAGCCACTCCTTCAAAAACCAGATACTGGTCTCTTCCCTGAATGTTATCGATATCTTTTTCATTACTCTTCTTTATATCTTTTTCATTACTCTTTTCTATATTTTCTTCTTTACATTTCTCTTTATTAAATTCTATATCACTCTCTAGCCTAAAATCCCTGATATACAGTCCTGCTGGATTATCATTGGGCACATAGGGCGGATCACAAGGAAATGGATACGCTAGATTCGTATAATTAGGTATATCATATCCATTTAGTTGCCAGCATGAGGGTACCAAAAGTTCATCCCACCCTCTTACATCATAATCCTCTTTATAGAAGTCTTCCAAAACCTTTGAAACAGAATCATAATATCGAAACTTCCATGCGCCGTTCATACTTTTATAGTATTTTGACTGGCCTCGGATACCCTTACGGGCTTTCTGCTCATCTACATAGGGTATAAAATAAGCATGGGGCTGTTCACAATTTACATGAAGAACCTCAGGATCTTCCCAGTATTTTTCTATTTCAAGCATATGGTTTCTCCTTTCTTTCTGTTAGGTGATTACAAATATTACAGTTTACGTATAAATTTCATAAAAGCATTTCTGCCTTCTTTATTACACTTAAATACTCCCGCATCCTCTAATACTTTAACAAAAACCTGCCCAATCTCTTCCTGTAATATATTCATTATATTCTCTGCTGTAATCTCAGTATATTTTGGAAGAAACTGCTCCACCCAGAGGGCATGTTTCCTAATCATTTCATTGCTGCTAACATCTTTTCCATTTAGAATATACTGGGCCAGCTGCTGCATCTCTTCTTTTAGCCTGGGCGGTAAAACGGCTAAACCCATTACCTCTATTAGCCCAATGTTTTCTTTCTTAATGTGATGTAATTCTGCATGAGGGTGAAATACACCCAAAGGATGCTCTTTCGTAGTGATGTTATTTCGAAGAACTAAATCCAGTTGAAATAGATTTTTAACTTTTCGCGCAATGGGTGTAATGGTATTATGGGTCTGCCCATTGGTGGTTGCATATAGGAAGGATTCTTCATCCGTATATCCCCGCCAGTTCTCCAAAATATGTGCACCCAAATCTATTAAACGTTTTGCATCGTTACAACTGATTCGAATCACTGACAACGGCCATTTTACAATACCAGCTTCTACATCAGAAAACCCTGGAATACAAAAGGTTTGTTCCATTGGTGCCACTGCCATGGGGAATTGATAATTTCCTCCTTGAAAATGTTCGTGACTTAAGATAGATCCCCCTACAATTGGCAAATCTGCATTGGAGCCAATGAAATAGTGAGGAAACAATTTGATAAAATCAAACAGTTTAATTAATGTTTCCTTCTCTATCACCATGGGAATATGCTCTTCATTAATTACAATACAGTGTTCCTTATAGTAGGTATAGGGTGAATATTGAAATCCCCACCCACTATTATGTAAAGTAATTGGGATCACTCTAAGATTTTGCCTCGCCGGATGGTCAACCCGTCCTGCATATCCCACATTTTCCAGGCACAATTGACACTTTGGATATCCTATCTGCTTTATTAATCGCTGCTCTGCAATTACTTTAGGATCCTTCTCAGGTTTCGACAAATTGATTGTAATATTCATATCACCATAAGGACTTGCTGTAACCCATTTCATATCTTTTTTGACCCGATACCTGCGAATGTAATCGGAGTTATGACAATATTCATAGAAATAGGTGGTAGCGGCTTCCGGTGATTTCTTATAATGCTTATAGAATTTACTAATCACTTCCCTGGGAGGTGGCACCAGACAGTTCATAAGTTTTGTGTCAAATAAATCTCTCTGTACAGTGGAGTCACTAATCATTCCTTTTTCTATGGCATAGCAGAGTAATTCATTCAGGACATCTTCTAACTGGATTATCTCATTATCTATGTTAGTATCTTGATAGTCATCCAGTTCTAAGGTAGCTAACAACAGATTTGTCACATAGATTACGTCCTCTTGTGTTATTAATTCTGTCTGTAATCCATATTGAACTAATTTCTTTATTTGCTTATATGGCATGAGCTCCATCCCCTATATCAACTACATAAAATTCTGCAATATGCCCTGTTCTCTTCTCATATTGCTCCCCTATCAGCTGTTTAAATTTATAAATCGCTTCTTCTTTTACAATACTTACAGTACATCCTCCAAATCCACCACCAGTTATTCTGGAACCTAATACACCATCTATACTTTGTGCCAATTCAACCAGTAGATCAATTTCTTCACAGGATACCTCATAATTATATTTTAAAGACTCATGGGATGCATTCATTAACTGTCCAAACAAAGTAATATCTTTGTTTTTTAAGGCCTGCACTGCCCTTAGGGTTCTTTGGTTTTCATATACTGCATGATTCGCACGCTTTTTTAGAACAGTATCACTAATGGCACTCTCAAATTGCTGATATTGTTCCTCGGTTAATTCCCCAAGAGATTCTATCTCTGTTACAGATTGAAGTTCCTTTACTGCTGCTTCACATTCTCTTCTGCGCTCATTATATTTGGTATCTACCAAACTGTGTTTTACCTTGCTGTTGGTAATCACTATTTTTGCATTTTTTAATTTAATGGGAACATATTCATAAATTAAAGTATTGGTATCTAAGAAAATAGCATGATCCTTTTTCCCAAGGGCACTGGCGAATTGATCCATAATGCCACAGTTCATACCGTTAAAATTATTCTCAGAATATTGACCAATCAGAGCAATTTCTAACATGGATAAATCCTGAAAACCAAATAAATCCTTTAACATAAGCCCCGTCACTACCTCAAGCGATGCAGAAGAAGATAAACCAGCACCATTTGGAATGTCGCCATAAATTAAAACATCAAACCCGGTAGGAATCTTGTAACCTCTTTTTTCAAAAGTCCAAATGACACCTTTTAAATAATTGGTCCAAGAGGCTGATTCCCTATATACAAAATCATTTAGGAAAGATTCAATCATCCCCATTTCCTCAAAATTCATGGAATAGAATCTAATCTTCTTGTCATCTCTTTTTCTCACAACCGCATAAGTACCCAGCGTCAATGCACAAGGGAACACGTGACCACCGTTATAATCGGTGTGTTCACCAATAAGATTTACCCGTCCCGGTGCAAAATATGTTCTTATATTCTTAGTTTCCTGTTCCCCAAAGATTGCAGTAAACTTAGATATTAATTGGTCTTTCACTTTTCTTACCTCCTTATTACCTCTATGATTTTACTAGACTTTTGACATTTAAATATTTTTATGAAACTACTGCATATTAGGAAACTTAATCTCTGTAAAATAGAATACAGCTGTTGTACAATAGCATTGCACAACAGCTCACAGTCATCAGACGAAATCAATGATATTAGAACTGTCTAGC
>JAQZAX010000113.1 GCA_029239455.1 Anaerocolumna sp. | reverse complement strand
CAATCTTCTGCGCAATGTATAATAGGATTTACCAAGGAAGATCCTAAGTTTACTTCTCCTTTTGGGGGCTATCATCACTGTTTTCCTTCTCTTTTCTAAGATTAAATTCCTCAATTATTTCTTCTTTTACTTCAGTAAGTGCTTCTTTTACTGCAATTTTAACTGCCCATGTAATAATTAGAAATAGTATAAATCCGCCTACAATCGCAAATGCTAAAAACTCCATATGTTTTAACTCCTTAGACTATTATTTTCCATAAATGCATTATACACGAGTTGTAATTATTTAACAACATCCATATAATAATTTATTAAGTATCTATGTAAAATTTTTTAATATTATATAAATGTTAATAAAAAATAAGGAGTTTGCCCTTTGGCAAACTCCTTATTTTCTAACTATGCTTCTTCAATAGCCTTTCCAATATCAGAACGCATATATTTATTCTCAAACTGAATCCATTCCGTGGCAGCATAAGCATTCTTTCTTGCTTCCTTTAAATCCTTACCGGTAGCAGTAACTCCAAGAACACGTCCGCCGTTAGTTACAATACCGGCCTCTGTTTTCTTTGTTCCTGCATGGAATACATAAAATCCATCCTTCTCTTTAAAGGTATCCAGGCCATCGATTAAGAATCCTTTCTCATACTGTTCTGGGTATCCGGCTGACGAGAGCACAACACAGACAGCAGCATTGTCCATAAAATCCAAAGTAATATCATTTAGCTTACCGTCAATACAAGCCTCAAAAACTTCTACGATATCATTCTTCATACGAGGAAGTACTACCTGAGTTTCAGGATCACCAAATCTAGCATTATATTCTAATACTTTAGGACCATTCTGCGTTAGCATCAGTCCAAAGAATAAGATTCCCACGAAATCCCTTCCCTCTGACTTCATGGCATCCATCGTTGGTCGGTAAATGTATTGCTGACAGTACTCATCTATCTCCCTGGTATAAAAAGGACTTGGGGAAAAGGTTCCCATGCCCCCAGTATTAAGCCCCTGATCACCATCTTTTGCTCGCTTATGATCTTGTGCACTGGTCATTGTAGCAACATTGGTGCCATCGCAGAAAGCTAGTACAGATACTTCTCTTCCAGTCATAAATTCCTCTACAACGAGACGGTCACCGGCAGAACCAAACTGTTTATCTAACATGATGGACTTTACTCCAGCTTCTGCTTCCCAGGAGTTTTGGCAGATTAATACGCCCTTACCAAGTGCAAGTCCATCTGCTTTTAATACGATCGGATATTCTGCAGTTTTCAGGTAAGTAATTGCTTCTTCTGCTGCTTCAAATGTTTCATAAGCTGCAGACGGAATGTTATATTTTTTCATCAGATCTTTGGAAAATGCTTTGGAACCTTCTATGATCGCTGCATTTTTTCTTGGTCCAAAGATACGAAGTCCTTTTGCCTCAAAAACATCAACAATTCCTGCTACCAGAGGATCGTCCATACCTACAATGGTAAGATCTATCTTTTCGTTTTCCGCAAACGCAGCCAGTTCTTCCAGTTTGGTTGCGCCAATGGGAACACATTCTGCAAATTCTTCAATTCCAGCATTGCCGGGAGCACAATATATTTTATCTGCCAGTGGGCTCTGCGCTACCTTCCATGCAATTGCATGTTCTCTACCGCCACTTCCAATAATTAGTATTTTCATGAAAATCCTCCTTATAAAATAAAGTGGCTCTTAGGCAGAGCCTTAGACTACCACTTATTTTAATATTTTTAATTATTATTTATAAATTCATACTTTAAAATACAGAACTTTTTTTAATACCAACATAGTTATTCTTAATTAATAATTTATTATTTGCAATTAAGTCGATTGCCTCCGGGAGTATCTTCCATTCTGCTTCTTCCATAACTCTTCTCTGAAGAATCTCCGGTGTATCATCTTCTTCCACCTGGACAGCTTTCTGCAAAATAATTGGTCCGGTATCCGTGCCCTCATCTACAAAATGAACCGTTGCACCTGTAATCTTATTTCCTCTGGCTAATACCCCTTCATGTACCTTAAGTCCATAGTATCCTGGGCCACAAAAGGATGGGATCAAAGATGGGTGTACATTAATAATTTTATTTCTGTATTTTTGTATCAATAGCTCAGGAATAATTACCAGATAACCTGCCAGTACAATCAAATCAGTTTTGTAACTATCAATTGTATCAAGTAATACCTGACTAAACTCTTCCCTGGTATTGTAATCCTTGGGAGTTACAACGCAGCTTGGTATGCCGTTTTGTTTTGCTCTCTCTAAGGCATAAACATCTTTCTTATTACTGATAACTACCGCAATCATAGCATTGGTTATTCTACCATCCGCTATGCTATCAATAATTGCCTGCAGATTCGTGCCTCCACCGGATACAAGAACTGCAATCCTTAGCATATCGTCACGCCTTTCTCACCGGCTTTTATCTCACCCACAATATACGCTGTCTCTCCGGCTGCTTTTAGTAATCTTACTGCTTTATCTGCATCCGCGCTATCCACTGCTACCATCATACCAATTCCCATGTTGTAGGTATTATACATCATATTCTCTTCAATGGCTCCATCTGTAGAAAGCATACCAAAGATTGGTGGCACAACATAACTATTTTTATGAATTACCCCATGGGTATTATCGCTTAACATTCTTGGAATATTCTCATAGAAACCACCACCGGTAATGTGACTGCAGGCTTTTATGGTAACTGCTCCGGCTTTTAAAGATTTCAGGGCATTCACATATATTTTTGTAGGAGTAAGTAAAGTTTCACCTAAGGTTGCTCCAAGTGCCTCATAATAAGTATCCAACGCTTCCTGTTTCATGCTAAATACTTTTCTTACAAGGGAATATCCATTACTATGAATTCCAGAGGATGCGATACCAATAATTGTATCTCCTTCTTTTAAACTTGCTCCGGTAATAAGATCTTTTTGATCAACAATTCCTACAGCAAATCCTGCAAGATCATATTCATCCACCGGATAAAAGCCTGGCATTTCTGCCGTTTCGCCACCAATTAATGCAGCACCTGCCTGTTTACAGCCTTCCGCAACACCACTTACGATTGTTGCAATCTTTTCCGGTTCATTTTTACCACAGGCAATATAATCTAAGAAAAATAATGGTTCACCGCCGGCACAAGCGATATCATTTACACACATTGCTACACAGTCAATTCCTATGGTATCATGCTTGTCTAAAATAAATGCCAGTTTTAACTTGGTTCCAACACCATCCGTTCCAGAAACTAATGTAGGCTTTTCCATGTGTTTGAAACTTTCGAGGGAGAACGCTCCAGAGAAACCACCAATTCCAGTTAACACTTCGCTTCTCATAGTTCCCTGTACATGCTTCTTCATTAGCTCCACCGCTTTATAACCAGCTTCAATATCGACGCCTGCCTTTTTGTAATCCATTGAAAATTCCTCCTTAAATATATGGGTAAAATGTTACGAGATATTTTTATATTTTATTACTTTGATTATCCCTATTTTATCATAAACCGCCCAGTTTGTCTTATATTTTCATTTCATTAATTTCTTATGTTTAATATTAGTTTGTCTAATATTAAGCCATTTATTATAAGAAATTAAGATAAGTTTAATTGCTACCTATAGTATATACGAAAAAGAACCGGTCAAAACAAAAAATTCTTGTTTTAACCGGTTCCAGTTTAATCACTATAACATTTCTTTCATATACGCTTCTATCCCAAGCTTATCTAGTTTATCTGCCTTTGCTAAAACACCATCTCTTAGTCCATCTGCATAGGTTTTAATACGTGTTAATAACTCAGGGTCTGAAGTAGCAAGTATTTTAGCAGCCAGTAAACCGGCATTTAAACCACCGTTTATTGCTACGGTTGCTACTGGTATACCACCCGGCATTTGTACGATAGAATATAAAGAATCCACACCGCCAAGTCCTTTTGTCATAATAGGAACACCGATAACGGGCATAGGGAATATTGCTGCTGACATTCCTGGAAGATGGGCTGCGCCGCCTGCTCCTGCTATAATGACTTTATACCCTTTTTGCTCTGCTGATTTAGCATAATCAAAGAATACATCGGGCATTCTGTGTGCAGAAATTACTGTAATATCATATTCAATTTTTAGAATATCAAGTATCTCTGCTGCTTTGCTCATGATCGGTAGATCAGAATCACTTCCCATTACTATTCCTACTTTTGCTGCCATGTAAAATCCTCACTTTCTTTTGAACAATTAATTTAGTACCTAGTTTTCCTTTGTTTCAGTTGATTTATAATGGTAAAACTTGGATTTTTTATTGGGTGCTTTATAAATATCTAATTAGATTTTTATTTTGAAGCTAAATTTAAAAACTTATTTAAAAGCTTCATTTAACAGTTCGGTTCCTTCAAGAACAAATCGTCCGTCTTTTATTATAACAATCTTCTCTCCATTCTTCTTATATACGGATATCTCACCTAATTCATCATAGGGAATGGTGATATCAGTATGGCAGTTAAGGTATGCTTTGTCAATCTCCGTTTTTCTAAGAATTGAGATTTCATTATCTTTTGCAATAATTTCCTTGCCGTCTGGATTATATAATTTTCTCTCTTCACTCATAAAGTAGCAGGTATCACCAACAGCAAAATGAGGTCCTGTTTTTTCAGCTATCAGAATAGGAAGTTTTTCAGCTATCTTGTATTTATCTGCCATTACATAAGCGGTTGTGTTTGTTCCGATTGCAAATTCTCCAATCGGAAGAGTTTCCCTGCTATACATAAGGTTCTCTTTCACAAATCTCTTATTTTCTTCTTCCGATGCAAAGTTCTTGCAGGTATATTCCTTAATCATGCCGTCCTTAAAGGTAAGCTGCAAATCGTTATATTCCAAATCGTATAAATATACTTTTGTAAGATGTAATACGCCATCTGTTCCTGTAAGTTTTGGTGTTGTAAATACTTCCCCTACCGGAATATTAACATCTGCGGTGCAGTTTTCAAATAATGTCTCTTTCTCAGGATCACTTAATTCACAAAGCATAACCTTTAAATCTGTTCTATTCTTACCGGTGCCAGATACACGAACATATTCACCCTGATCCAGAACATCAATGATCTTTTGTTGAATGTCTTTGTAAGTCTGATTATCTAAGTTATTTACTTTTACAGTTTCTGAAAAAATTTCATGAAACTGTTCCCCAATTTCTGGGATTGGATAGGCTATAATTGCAAAACTCCACTCTTCGCGTTTAATATATTCATTTGCAATAAGATTGGATTCAAGGCGATAGGCAACGTCAAGTTTTTCCTGTCTCTTGTCCAGTTTAATAGTCTCTGCCTTAATTTCAGGAACAAAATTCTTTTCGCCGAATACTTCAATTAATGCTGGCCCTGCAAATTTTCTTGCTTGTTCTTTATATTTTTCATAAGCATTTCTTAGGCCCTCCAGTTTTCTTTCATAAAAAGCCTTATCCAGATAGATTCCATTATCCAGTCTATGATCATAATCATATTGTCTGTTTGGTCCGGTGGAATGATAACCTATTCGTAAATGCTGATATCTTGTTACACTGTTAACAGCGGCACGATATATGATAGGTTTTAGTCCCAGTTGCCCAAAGTATTCAATCGCATATCGAACCATTCTTTCAAAACCAATGGTATACCTAATATTTACCGTTTCCTTTTTACTTAAGTCTACTCCGGCTTCTTCAAATCCTCTACGGTAGCCCTCAGTAAAAGTAAAAGCCATGGCTCTAATTTCTTCTTCGGATAACTGGTTCAAAAACTCAGCAATCTGGCGCTCATTATCACCAACATACTCACCGAATTGATAGAGATATCGTATATCAGATAGATCCTGGTTCATAATAATATCTGTTGCAAATGAAAGGTTTGGATCAAGCTGTTCTCTTACTCTGTGTTCCATCATATCAGAAGAATAATCACTGATAAAGTCATAAATAGCCCTTTTTACATCTTTCTGCGTATAGGCATCCTCTTCTTCAAAATAGTTATATATTTCGATAAATAACTCTAGCAGAATTGTTATGTCAACCAAACGGAACTCAAACCCATAGGCAATCATACCTCGGATTTCGGTATATAAAAAAGTTAACTGCTTTCCGTATTTTTTCCCAAGTTTTTTTACTGCATATTGTGGATTAGCATAGCTTGTACTATAATTTTCCCCCAAAATATCATGGTATAAGTCACGGTTGATAGTTACCAGCTCTTCCATAGATAATTTTTCTAAGGCTTCCTCTTCAACTAAGGAAACTGTATTTTTAATTTTTTGAATAAAGGACGCGACTTTTATAAAATAATCCTGATACGGTTCCTTCATTCCCTGTTCCGTAGCTATAGCTTCTATCCTTTCCATGGATAAATCATAGCGTTCCCTAATTAATTGATTGTCTTCTTTCCATAATTCAATATATTTCATACTATCTTTTTCCCTTCTTTTTTTAGTTCTTGTTCAGTTCTTTTTCATAGGCTAAAGCCCATGATGTACAAAATAAAATATACACATACAAAGAATCCATTCATCACCACTCCGGCGATTGGTGCATTATAATAGATGTCTTTTTCTTTAAAACTTTGGACTCCCAGAATCAAACCGCCAATTGCTACGATGAATAAAATAATTCCTGTTACTCCATAACCAAAACCACCGTTGCCACCGGATAAACTAGATAAATAGCTGACAACTAAAAAAGCAATCATAGACACTATTCCAAGAATAAAGGAGATTAGTCCCTTCACGGAATGTTCTATATCTGTAAATTTATAGTTTTTCTTTTTCCATTTTAGCATGGCAACTCCCCTCTATGGTTTTCTAAATAAACCGTATATATATTTACATAAAGAAAAACAGAGGTAGCCAATGAATCCACCCACTGTATTCATTAATATGTCATCCACATCAAATATACCCACCTTAAATAACAACTGAATTAATTCAATCGTTAAGCTAAATTCAAAACTTAACAAGATTACATTCAGAAACTTTCTGTTTTGTGGGCTAATAATTGGTAAAACAAAACCAAATGGAGCAAATGCAAAAACATTCCCAATAATATTGACAAGAAAGCTTTCCAGTCCTATTACTTCCCGGTACATAATAAAGCGTTTCACCTCTTTAAAGAGTGTCAAATTATACCTGTATTCCTCCATACTTATGGTTCTCCCATAACGTTCACTAAAAAATAAAAAATATGCCAATAATATGATATATATGATAAACAGCATCCTGCAAAATGCTATAATCTTCGTACTTTGTCTTGCTTTCAATGTCTTTCTCCTCTACCTACAATCCATTAGATTTAATTATATAACATAGCGATTCATACGTAAAGGGGTAAAAAAGGTGTCAGGCACCCTTACGAAATTCTTACGAAATGAATTACTTCGTAAGAATTTCGTAAGGGTGCCTGACACCTTTTTTAATTAACGGTCCTACTTAATACTGAATTTGTTTTATTTCCTGATAAATCTTGAATTACATTGGAGCTGTTTGGTAAGAGCTGCATACTCTTTCCTGCTTCCGGTGTATTGCTTAGTATGATTACAACTGTTGTTCCATTAATGTAGCTGTAGGATGCTATGTTTACATTGTTTTGTATCACAGTGAAACTAGGTGTTCCAGCTAAAGCTTCATTAAATGCCAATACAATACTGTTGGGATATACATAATAAAAACTTGCTAATTCTGGTGCTGCATTTTCTTTTAAATAAAGTGAAAGCTGATAAGGATTCATCTCCTGGTAACTATTATTATAACCTTTTACACCAGAAATTGTTAGGGTATAGGTTTTCGTAGCGGAAAGAGAACCCTGCTGTAATGTTAGTTTTACAGTTCCACCAGATGTTGTATTGGTTAATTCTGCCGCAGCTATCACTGCACCGGAAATGGAATAATTAGATTTATTCTCTGCCGTGGTTTCATCAAGTTTTTGATTAAATTGTACCAGTAATACATTATTATCATTTGGTGCCTGAGTTACCGAAACCGGTGCTGGTAACGGAAGTAGATTATTTACTGAGAAGTTCACGTATTTTTCTATTAATACATCTGCAGTTGTATCATTTGGTAATACATTATACCCTTCCCAGAAACCGATATATACTTTCTGATATCCGGTAAGTTGTGCGGACGCCGCACTTAAAGTATAGTTTACTTTTGTTAAATCACTTGGACTTATTACACCGGCAACAGATTCATTATTAACCACAATAAGCCCTGGTGTCTTAATCGGTTTGTCAAAGGTAGCTGTTAATTTGTTATATTCTATACGCTCTAAAGAGAGTAATTTCGCTTGGGGTTTTAATGTGTTGTCTGTCTTAAATACTACGGTAATCGGATCATTTACAATATTGTTACCGGCCAAATCCTTAATATTATATAGCTTCACTGACATTTCTTTATTCAGATCTGCTGTAGATATATTAGTAAGATTCATTGTTAAAGACTTCTTATCCGCTGATGGCACATAATTAGCTTTTGTCAAGAGCAGAGCCAAGGTTGCCGACTGAAGAGTCTGCCCGGACGCGGTTGTCTTTGCATCAGCCACTAACATATTGGTAAAGTCCATGGCTTCACTAAAG
>JAQZAX010000112.1 GCA_029239455.1 Anaerocolumna sp. | reverse complement strand
TTGATGGAACAGTACTAGAACCTGGTTTTGAGCTGGATGAACTATGTGCACCGGTTCTTGCTTTAAGCCAATATGTAACCAAAACAGGGGATCGTTCCATCCTGACGAATCCAGATATTATATCCGGTGTGGAACGCATCCTGCATGTACTTGATACGAAAAAACATGATTCGGCAGATCTTTATGAAACCATGCTGCAACCAACGGATGATATGCATGTATATCGCTATATAACCTATGATAATGTACTGGTTTGGAGAATGTTAACAAACCTTTCAGAACTTTATGCTGGCATTTGGGAGCAACATAAACTTACAAATTTAAGTAAGGCAGCGGAAGCTGTGAAAACTGCCATATCTACCCACTGCATCAAGGAGAAGGAAGGCAAACCAATCTATGCATGGTCTGTAGACCTTACTGGCAAATGGGATATTTATGATGAACCACCTGGAAGTATTATGTTGTTTCCTTATTACGGTTTTTGTAGTCAGGAGGATGAAACCTGGAAAAACACAATGGAATTTATACGCAGGGAAGATTATCCTTATTCTTTTGCAGGATATCCAATTTCAGAAATTGGCTGTCCCCATGCACCACATCCATGGGTGTTAAGTATCGCTAATAGTTTATTAAGTGGAAATGCAGAAACGGCAAGAAAGCATTTACTATTATGCCAAATGGACAATGGAATTGCTTGTGAGAGTATAGATGAAAACACAGGTGAGAGCAGGACTGGGGATGCATTTGCAACTTGCGCAGGTTTTCTGGCCTTTGCAATTAATTATGTATTTGGAAAACAATAATTAGAGTGTCATAAGTCTGTTTTATGTGACTTATGACACAGGAAGTATTCTATAATTTTAGGAGGTGATGTAGATGATGGGAGTGGCAATCCGCTCTTGGGAGATTGAAACGAAGGATAATTCTCCAGAAGCTAAAGACTATTATGAGAGTATTTTCTCCCAAGGAAATGGTTACATGGGGGTGAGAGGATACGCACCGGAAGGCAGTAAAAAAAATGCTGCAGAACGTTCCACCTTTTTTGCCGGATTCTTTGAATATATCCGTCCGGGAATTACGGATATGGTAAATCAGCCAGATTTTTCTTCTTCCCATTTGGTGCTCAATGGGTATGAGGTAGAGTCCCTGGAGAAAGATGAATATCAGGAACTTCTGAACATGCAGGACGGTACTTTAACCTGGAAATACACAGTTACCGATGGAGAAGGACGTAAAACTAAGGTTGAGATACTACGATTTTTAAGTATGGCTGATATTCAGGGAGCAGTTATTCGTTTTACCATTACACCAATAAATTATGATGGAACTATAATTCTGGAAACAGGAATTGATGGAGGTGTTCAAAATCTTCCTATTTCTGACAATCAGTTAAGCGATAACATTGAACTTTTACAAATCTGGGGTAATATTCGTACCCATTCGGATGGAACCTCAGGAGGGTTAATGTGTGGAACCAGAGTACAGGAAAGAGTTACAGCTATGGAGTACCGGTTAGCAACATATGAAATGCCTGGTGTTAATGGTAATCAAGATGTTAATAATGTATCAAAAGTTAATGGAGTATCAAAAGTTGATGGAATACCAGAAGTTGATGTAATATCAGAAGTTAATAGTATACCAGGTAGAAATCAGTTTTCAGGTATTCATACATCACCAGCCTGGAATATAAAAGGAGTAACCAAGGCAGATTACGCAGGTTCAATCATTGAGACGCCGGTGAAACAAGGAAATACATATATCATTGATAAGTTTATCGCTGTTTCTAGTTTCAGAGACTCGGATCATCCTGGTAAATTAGCAGCAGAGGAGGCAGAAAGGTACTTTTCCTTAGGATTTGATAATATGCTGTTAAGAAACCAAAATGCCTGGAAGAAGATTTGGACCATGGCAGATGTTAAACTGGAAACCTCGGAAGAACTACAGGGAGCAGTCAGATATAATATCCTCCAGTTGATTCAGAGTGATCCGGCAAAGGATCCAAAAGCAAGTATTGGGGCCAGAGGATTGATGCACGGGCGTTATAAAGGCTGTTATTTCTGGGATACGGAAATCTTTATGTTACCATTTTTCCTCCATAGCAACCCGGAAGCAGCAAAAAATCTATTGTTGTACCGCTATCATACCTTAGAGGATGCAGTAAAAAGTGCCAGAAACTTCTCATTAGAAGGGGCAAGATATTCCTGGATGGCATCCGATACCGGATTCGAGCAGTGTGAAACCTGGGACACGGGCTGTTGTGAAATTCATATCACGGCAGATATTGCCTATTCCATGGGAAGATACATAGAGGTAACCGGGGATACCCAGTTTCTGAAAGATTATGCTGCTGAAGTTTATCTTCAAACTGCCCGTTACTGGGCCAGCAGATTTACCTACGATGCAGCCACTGACCGGTTCAATTTATTATTTGTAAAAGGCCCCGATGAATATTGTGGAGTTACTTCGAATAATTTATATACGGTACGAATGGCAGTACATAATCTTAAGCTTGCGCTAAATGCAGTAAAATTTATGGATGAGACCTATAAGAAAGAGTGGGAATTACTGAAATCAAAACTTAACTTTGATAATTTAGAACCAGATAAATGGAAGGAAATAACGGAAAAGGCAGTAACCAGGTATGATGATAACCGGGGGCTTTGGATTCAGGATGATACTTTTGAAAAGCTGGAACCACTTGATATAGCACTACATAAGGATGAGGATATTCCGCTCTACCATAAGTTTAGTTTTGACCGGTTACAAAGGTATCAGGTATTAAAACAACCGGATGTTCTTATGCTAATGGCTCTTTTTGGAGAAGATTTTACCTTGCAAGAACAGCAGGCGGCATGGGATTACTACGAGTCCAAGACGCTGCATGATTCCACTTTAAGTTTTGGCATTCATGGAATGTTAGCTGCAAAGTTAGGGTTAATGAATGAGGCTGAGAAATATTTTAATAAATCCGTATATTTAGATCTAAAAGATATTATGAAAAATACAGCAAGAGAGGGTATCCATACAGCGGCGTTAGGAGCCTCCTGGCAGGCTTTAATATTTGGATATGCCGGAATATGGGTCAGTGCTGGCGGACTTACCTGCAAGCCACATCTACCGGAAGCAATAAGGAAGATGGAGTTTTCTTTTCAGTATCAAGGTAATATTTATAAGGTTATGATTGAGCAGGAGAAAGATGCAGTCATACAATTACATAACACGCAGGAGAAGGAGGCAGTCATACAATTACATAATACTCAGGAGAAGGAGCTATAAATGTATTATTAATTTGTTTCTTGGGGTAATTTTTCCCAGAAAAATAAAAAATATTTTATGTTGAGGAGGTTTATTATGAAAGCAACTATGAAAAAAATGCTATCACTGGTATGCATCTTGGCAATGACATTGACTATGCTGGCTGGTTGTGCGAAAGGTGGAGATAAGGACACCACAGCTACAACCCAGGCAACTACAGAGAAAGCAGCAGAGACATCAGCTGCAGCAACAGAGGGTGAAACAAAAGCGAATCCTTACGAAATAGAAGGAAAGGTAACTATTGCTTATCCGGAAGCAGAAACAGCAGAAATTGTTCCGGTATTAGACGCATTTCGTGCAATGTATCCTAATATTGAGGTTATTGATGAACCATTTCCAGGAAGTACAGGTGGTGCTTTTAATGAATACCTGACGCAGAGAGCCGCAGCTAATCAGATGCCAGACGTTATGTGGCTTGACTGGAATGATTTTGCTCCACAGGTTGCCAGCGGTTTTGTAATGCCTTTGGATGAGTTTATGGCAAGTGATCCGGAAGCGGAATACGTTCCTGCCGGTATGACAGATCCTTACACTTTTGGTGGTAAATTATATGCCCTTCCTTGTCAGATGAATGCAATGGGTATCGCAATTAATCTTGATATGTTGGAAGAGATGAATATTGATAAACCAAGCTATGACTGGACCATAGATGAATTTACCGAATTATTGAAGAAAGCAATATCAAGCGAAACAGTAGGTGCAGCGACACTGGAAGATTTGGATCAGGTATATTCTGCACAGGAAGATGGATATTTTTATCCGGCATATGATTATGTAAATCAAAAATTTGACTTTACAAATAAATGGGTACCTGCCATGAACCGCTTAGCTGAGTTACGTGCAATTCCTGGCTTGGATGCATGGGCAATGAAGTATCCAAAGGCGGAAGACGGAACAACTTCCATGGACAGTGATTATGTAAGTAAGTTCGGCGAAGCTGGAAAAGATGATAACCATTATACTTTTAAAAACGGCATGGCTTTACTTTGTACCAATGCAACCTGGAATGATAACTGGATGCGTCAAGAAACCCAGGTTGAATGGGATTACTGGCCATATCCTCGTTTAGATGCAAATACACCGGTTAAAACACCAATTCATGTAGATGCAGCTTATTTAACAAGTACAGCAAAAGAACCAGAAGCAGCATTTGAATTATTAAAATGGTTAACATATGGAGTAGAAGGTAATTTACAAAGACTTGACATTTTTGCAGCACGTGGTGATGCTGATGTGGTGGAAGGTGATACTAAGTTACTAAAAACCTGGTTTATTCCTTGTACACAACATCCGGATGTAGTTGCTAAGTTTGAAGAGAATCCTCATTTAACAGATGGATTTAAGGCATTATATAAGAGTACTGCCAATTCCATCCGCGGTGATATTAATAAGATTTTACCAGGCTATAACGTAATCTTTGATGATGAAGTAAATCAGTTACTAAGAGATGTAAGGGAAGGCCGTGCCAATGCAGCAGACGTAGCACCACAGATAGATGCCAAAGTAAATGCTGCATTAACAGAACAATTAAAGATATTTAATGAAAAAGTTGGAAAATAATCATTGATTTCACAGTTATTCCTCTCCCGGCATACACCGGGAGAGGGTATATCAAATACCTTCAATGAAGGAGGGTTTTTTATGAAAAAGAAGTTACTTTTCTGGAAACCTATGTATTTTATAGTTTTTATAATAATTCTTTCTTTGACCTTGGGATTTATCAATATAGGGGAGAAAAAGAACTTTGAAGCGTCCGATGATTTAGAACGCAGGTATTTACTAAGTGATGAAGAAGTTGCAAAGCTGCAGCTTAGTTTTGATGCTGAAAATGTAGTAAGTGAAGTTGATCTTTCGGAAGAGAAGGTTTCCGGAGATGGTATAGAACAACAGAGTAATGGGGTATTTGTTCCTGCCTACGGAAACTGTAATGTCACATTTGATGTTCCTGTAACCGGGGAATATTATATTATGGTTGAATATAAATCAACAGGCAGAAACCTGTTTGAAAATCCTGTGAATGTCTCTGTAAATAATCAAGATATCGTGTGCTCACTTCCATTTTTTTGGGCGGATGAAATAACAGAAATAAGTACGGACAGATATGGCAATGAGATCGTATCCGAACAGTACCAGCTTGAGGAACCCTCCCTTTCCTATTTGGAAGACTATGAGCATTTTTATAGAACCCCTATCCTCTTTTCCCTTTCAGCCGGGGAGAATGTTATATCATTTTCACCTCAAAATCAGGATATGATCTTTACTAAGATTCGCGTACTCCATCCTACGGAAGATATTACTTATACAGAATATCAGAATACTTATAAGGAGACCCAGGAATTTCAGGATATGATGATAGTGGAAGGTGAAGATTATAGGGCAAAGTCAGATTCTTTTATTAGAGGTCGGAATTCTTCTAATACAAGTGTGGTTCCAAGTGATCCTTATATTAAGCTTATCAACACAACCGATGATAAGTCCAACAAAGCAATGGGACAGAAAGTAATTTATGAAATTAATGTTCCTGCCGATGGAATCTATTATCTTACCTTTAAATATAGTCAACCGTTAAAATCAGGTGGATTGGTTTTTCGAACCATTGAAATTGATGGCAAAGTGCCTTTTGCAGAAGCAAGAGATGTAGGATTTCCTCATACTGGGATGAATAAATATCAAAATAGTACCTTGGGTGGAGAAGAACCCATGGGTATTTATTTATCAAAAGGAGTACATACCATTGCACTTAAGGTTACTGCAGGACATATTGATCAACTGTACAGAGATTTATTAGAGATAGTAAAAGAAATCAACGATACGGGTATCATTCTTAAAAAGATTAAGGGAAGTAATTCAGATGATACAGCAAAAGTAGATACCAACCGGACATGGGATATTCTTCAGTACATGCCAGATATTCTAAGTAAACTGGAAGGATGGCAAGAACGAATCACTGCCGTATATAATGAGTTGGAAAAAATAGGTGGAACAGCGCCTTCCTTTGCCAGTGATTTAATGTTAGCAGCACAAAACCTTAACAGGCTTGCATCAGAACCACGAGAAATTCCCAATCGTATCTCCTTATTAAGCGATGACTCAAGTTCCGCTGCACAACTTATTTCCCTTACCCTGACAAAAATATATGAACAGAACTTAAGTATTGATCGCTTCTACCTCCATGGGAAAGACTATGATCTGCCTTCACCAAAGTCCAGTATCCTAAAAGGTTTCATCACCAGTATAAAACAGTTTCTGTATTCCTTTTCCCCGGTTATGAATGAAAGTGTGGATGTAAGTAATTCCGAGGGAACCTTAACCGTCTGGATTAATAAACCGTCTCAATATGTAGAGGCACTACGGGAATTAACTGCACAGGATTTTACCATGAAAACAGGAATCGATGTGGTTTATTCCATTATGCCCGATGAGAAAAAAATAACACTTGCTAACTCCACCAAAACCAATCCGGATATAGCCCTAGGATTATCCTACTATCGGCCTGCAGAATTTGCCATGAGAGGAATGGCAAAGAATTTATTAGAATATGAGGATTTTATTGAATGGTATAGTAAGGAATATAATATTCAGGCATTAGCGCCAATGGCATATGAAGATGGAATCTATGGTGCCAGTGAGACTCAGGATTTCTATGTTTTATTCTATCGGACAGATATTATGGATATGCTGGATCTAAAGACACCGGATACCTGGGATGATGTTAAGAAAATGATGCCAATTCTACATAGAAATGCAATGAATTTTAACGTATCTCTGGCAAATAATGTTGGCTATAAAACATTTGAAGCAACGGGAAGCTTTATTTTTCAAAATGGAGGGAATTATTATTCAACTGATGGATTTAGTTCTAATTTTAATGATCCCAATACTTTAAAAGGATTACGGGAAATGGTAGACCTGTTCCAAGTGTATGGGCTGGCACAAAATATACCGAATTTCTTTAATGCGTTCCGTTCCGGCACCGTGCCAATTGGA
This sequence comes from Anaerocolumna sp., assembly GCA_029239455.1. Classification (GTDB taxonomy): domain Bacteria; phylum Bacillota; class Clostridia; order Lachnospirales; family Lachnospiraceae; genus Anaerocolumna. Next base: position 1,466 of record JAQZAX010000112.1, on the reverse strand, counting down.
ATCTCTAACTTTGCAACTTATTTGCAATTACAGGTTGGAGCACCGGAGTTAACCGGTAGATGGGATATTTCCCTTATACCGGGGACAGTTATGGAAGATGGAAGTGTATCCAGGTACTATTCTGCAGACATGACTTCAGCCATGATATTCTCCAACTCCAAGATGCAGGACGAAGCTTATGAGTTTTTAAAGTGGTGGTTATCCAGTGAAACGCAGATAAAATATGCAAGTGACCTGCAGATGAAATATGGTCCGGATTATATCTGGAATACGGCAAATCATGTCGCCATGGAACAAATGTCCTATCCACGCAATCATAAAGAGATTATTTTAGAGCAGTGGAAATGGCAGAAAGAAGCCTTAAGACACCCTGCAAGTTACATCTTAGAAAGAGAAGTTAGTAATGCATGGATTGATATTGTTACTAAAGGAGAAAGTTTTCAGCCTCGTATTTATGAAGCAACCCTGGCTTCTAATCGGGAAATGAAGAGAAAACTCACAGAGTTTGGCTATTATGATGAGGAAGGAAATAAATTAAAGGAATATAATGTGCATCTCATCGATGAACTAATGAAGAAATTAGAGGAGAAGGAGGATGGAAAGTGAGTAAATTAAAATATAAAAAGGCAGATAACCTGATACAGAGATTTTTAGGATACCTGGACCATCACTCCGTATTTTGGATGCAGCTACCATTTATTTTACTTTTTGTAGTCTTTATTATTATCCCCATCCTTATTGCAATCGTACTATCCTTTACAGATTTTAATTCCATTGAATTTCCCAACTTTGTTGAATTGGATAATTATGTTAACATCTTAACCAATGATACAATTTTTATGGAAAATGCTTTGCCAAATACAATTCAATTTGCAGTTATTGTAGGCTTTGGCGGATATTTTCTCTCCTTTTTTCTTGCCTGGACCTTAGCACAGGTAACCCCAATACCCCGCACAATTATGGCAGTGATTCTTTATCTGCCATCTATGACCGGGGGGATTATGCTATCCACCGTGTGGCAGGTAATCTTTTCCGGCGATAAAATAGGGTATTTAAATTCTTTACTCCTAAAATTAGATATCATACAAAAACCGATTTTATGGCTATCCGATGGAAAATATCTGATGACCATAATGATTCTGGTAACTTTGTGGAGTAGTATGGGAATTGGATTTTTGGCAATGCTGTCAGGTATTTTAAATATTAATCCGGAATTATATGAAGCTGCTTATATTGATGGTGTAAGCAACCGGTTCCAGGAAATTATTTATGTAACCATACCGGCAGCAAAACCCTATATGTTGTTTGGTGCTGTTATGGCCATCGTAAGTACATTTCAGAATGGGTCCATTGGGGTTATGTTATCTGGTGCTAATCCCACCCCTGGTTATGCAGGCCAGCTCTTAGTGACCCACGCGGAAGAGCATGCATTTATCCGCTATGAGATGGGATATGGGGCTGCAGTT
>JAQZAX010000111.1 GCA_029239455.1 Anaerocolumna sp. | reverse complement strand
GACAGAGAGACGGAAAAAGCTGTAGTTAGTGAAATTCTTAGTTATTTTCATGAAAGTATCATATTACTATGTAGTCATAATATGGACGTATTAAAAAATTCTTTCTGTGTATATGAATTGGCAGAAGGAAAATTGCGGATCAGAATTAATAAAAAGTTGCCAGAGGGAAATCTAAGCGAAAGGAGCACCCCCACGGAGGAATTGGTATAAGTTGTATTATAATTCAGATGAGTATTTTGTTTCAGAATTACTTAATAATTTAGAAGAAATAAGGGGGATACAAATTGATTATACGAGAAATTAGAACAGAAGATGCAAATGCCTTTTGGCAAATGCAGTTTGAGTTAGATAAGGAAACAAAATATATGATGTATGAACCATATGAGAGAAAAATGAATTTAAATTTGATTAGTGATTTAATTCAGACCGCAGTAGATAATAGTAATTTATTATTAGTTGCCGAAAATGACAACAATATAGTCGGATTTCTTTCTGCGCAAAGAGGAAAACCCAACAGGGTGAAACATACAGCATATATTGTAGTTGGCATACGTAAGGCCTATCAAGGCAAAGGAATTGGCAACATATTTTTTAATAAATTAGATTTGTGGGCAAGGCAGAATACTGTAACTAGGCTGGAATTAACCGTCATGTGTCCTAATAATATTGCAAAACATTTATATGAGAAAAATGGTTTTGTTATTGAAGGAATAAAAAAGAACTCCATGCTGGTAGATGGGGAATATGTAGACGAATATTACATGGCGAAAATATATGAAGTTTAGATTAATATCGGGTGCTCCTGCCCTAGAGTGGGAACACCCGATTGTCTTTCGTGGATTAAAGCAATTCTTTATATATAATATAGATTTCTTCTTGAGTGAGAGGAACAAAATTATTGGAAAGCAAACGTGTCTGATTTTTAATTACACTTTCGCTCCACTTTTTTATAATTTCCTCAGTGGCGCCATACTCACTAAGTGACTTCTTAGGTAATATGTGGTTCAGCAGATTTTCTATTTCCTCATTTACGTCTGCAGTATCGCAGTTTAATAAGTTAGAAATAAAGAGGTTAAGTTCATTTAGTGCTCCATCCGTTTTCTTCTTTGCATAATTCTTCAGAACTCCTGTAAACATGGCATAATTTGCTTCTCCATGGGCAACGTGAAAGGTTCCGCTTAACGGATAACTTGTGGCGTGTACTGCGGCACATCCTGCAGTACCAAAGGCAAGTCCCGCATAATTACTGGCAATCAGAATGTCTTCGATATAGAGCTTTAAGGATTCCTTTCCGTTCTCTACTATCTTTTGATAACCCTTTAAAATCATTTCGATTGCCTTATAACTAAATAGTTTGGTATAAGGGGTCGCTTTTGGAGAAAGGGCAGATTCCACTGCATGAATTAGGGCATCAATGGAGCTGGTTGCAAAAAAGTGAAAGGGTAGATTCTCTAACAGTTCAGGAATAAGTACAGCATAATCAGCAAAAAGCTGTTCATCCGCCAGTCCCATTTTGGAACCTCTCTGGATAAATGCCAGAATGGATATGTTAGTGACTTCCGAACCAGTACCGCAAGTGGTTGGAATTAATATGAGTTTTTTGTCTTTTATAAGAGGTATCTTACGATCAAACAAATCAGTAACAGGATGCATGTCCCTTAAGGCAAATAATTTGGCGATATCAAGAACCGTTCCGCCTCCGATTGCAATTATACGTTTGTGTGGACCCGTCTTCTCGATATCTGCATATAATGCTTCTACCATTTGATCTGTAGGTTCGCCGCTTCCGTAATTTCTTGGATAAAATACATCCGCATCCGTAACATATTTCGCAAAGTAGTTCTTATAGCTTGACTCACTGGCGATAATTAGGTCGCCTTTGCCAAGGGAAAAGTCTTGAATAAACTCTCCACAAGTTGAATATTTATGTAATTCCGGTTTAAATATAATCTGTTTCATGAGTCCTTCCTTTCATTCGCTAGAGTTGAATAGGTGCAATTCTTACAGTAAAATCATTGGATACACAGTAGCAACCATTTCTTAATTAAGTGTATTATAGTTAAGAAGTACCAAAAATGCAACTGTAAAATGTGATATGCATAGGATTCAAAAGTGCGATATACAGAAAATTAAGAATGCGATATACCTAGGATTGCCATGCATTAGGAAAGCTGTTATGATAGCTTATGTACAGTTATGATGGAAAAAGCAGTTAAAATTTAACTGGAAGAATCTTTAAATAATTATTAATCAAAATTGTTGGAACACATAGCTTTCAATTATGATTAGCTATGATGAAATAAATAGTACCTGTTAAGAAACTTGGTTGATCAAAACTATGGAATAAGAATAAGGAGAATACCATTGAATCAAAACCTTATAATAAATCAATTATTTGCACGTTTTCTCATAGAGGGTCCCAATGAATCAATAGAAACTTTATTAGATTTATTAAAAGGATACCACAACAAATGGGAAGAGTTGGTGGATGTCTACGAAAGGGATTCTGTTAGGCAGGAATACAATGATTTAATTTGTGGAATAAGAAAGAATATTCCTATGGGTACTTCCGGCTACACCGAAGAAGGATATATGTATGGCACTGAAACGAAAAAGTTTGCAGACTATTACAGACTCTGGAACTTAAAGGTTTTATCAGCACATCGATTGCCGCCGGATCATTTTGGAATCATATTTGCTTTTCTTGCCTATATGGAGTATCAATGTATTTTAAGAGCAGACGTAAAAGAACAGTGGGATAAACAAAAAGGCTCATTTTTGAAGGAGTATTTTATACGGACGCTTTCTGAATTCATAGATAAAATCAGGGAAAATACCAAAAATAAATTTTTACTCAGATTGGCTCACGTAATGGGGATATTCATTGAAGAACAGATATCTAGCAGCGAAGAAGTGCAAGATTTAAAGTCTATATTAGAAATGACGGCGGATACGGCAGAAACCAAATTAAAATCCGGAGTACTTGTGGAAGCAGAATTAGTAACAGAAACTGCTTTTGATTCTGTATTAAAGCGAGAATCCGTATTAGCTCAAGAATCCGTATTAGTTCAAGAATCCGTATTAGCTCAAGAATCCGTATTAGAGCAAGAATTCTTATTAGCTCAAAAGACTGTATCCAATGCCGAAATTATGACGGGCAACCCGATCAGCTACATATTTGAAGAGATACGAACAGAGGAAGATGCAGTAAGAAAAATGATCAACACCTGTGGCGTTAATAATTGTGGCGGAAGATGTGTGATTAAGGCCGAGGTTGATAATGGTTGCATTGTAAATCTATCCAGCGACTGTGGTGACAGCAGATTTGGTACGAAACTTACCTCTTGTCTAAGGGGTAAGGGATATAGAGAGACATTTTTAAATTATGACCGGCTTAAGTATCCAATGAGACGGGTTGGTAAGCGGGGAGAAGGGAAGTTTGAACGTATCTCCTGGGAGGAAGCGACAGATATTATTGCAAATGAACTTACCCGGATAAAAAAACAATATGGTGCCGCTTCCCGTTATATCAATTACTCTACGGGAGTAAGTGCCGTTATGCGTGGCGACCATATGATGAAGAGGCTCTTATCTCTGGATGGGGGTTATCTTGGGTATTATAATAATTACAGTAATGCCTGTACTAAGACGGCAACCAGATATACTTACGGAACGACTTTAAGCGGAAATAGCCCGGAGGATTATATTTATTCGAAGCTAATCATTCTGTGGGGGCATAATCCGTTTGAAACGATTTTTGGAACGGAAACAAGACAATACTTATTGAAAGCAAAACAGGCAGGATGTAAATTTGTGGTAATTGACCCTCGGTATAATGATACTGCTTTCGCATTAAAGGCTGACTGGATTGCCCCAAGGCCTTCTACCGATGCTGCTCTTGCCCATAGTATGGCTTATGCCATAATTACACGTGGACTGCATAACCAGGAGTTCTTGGATCAGTTTTGCATCGGTTTTGACAAAGAACATATGCCAAAAGATTACGAAGACAAAGAAAGTTATCTTGATTATGTCCTTGGTAAAAGAGATGGCATTCCAAAGACACCAGAATGGGGTGAGAAGGTTACCGGTATCAAGGCTAAAATAATTACAAAGCTGGCCATAGACTATGCTACAACGAAGCCAGCCGCAATTATAGCAGGCTATGGAGCCCAGCGTCAGGGAAATGGGGAACAGACCACAAGAAGTCAGATTCTATTAACCTGCTTAACCGGTAATATTGGGATTGCCGGAGGTTCGGCGGCAGGAATCGGAGAAGTAATGGGTCATGCATTACCTTCCTTTCCTATACCTGCTAATCCTGCAAATGTATCAATTCCCTGTTTTTTATGGACAATGGCAGCAGAACAGGGAATCCATATGACTGTCAAGGGCGATGGAGTGCGAGGAAAAGAAAAACTGAACAGTAATATCAAATTAATCATAAGTATTGCAGGAAATACTTTAGTTAACCAACATGGCGATATTAACCGAACGGTTAAACTGCTTCAGGATGAAAGCAAAGTGGAGTTTATCCTATGTTCTGATATTTTTATGACCTCCAGTGCAAAGTTTGCAGACATTTTATTACCGGGTGTTTCCATGTTCGAAGTGGATAATATTTCGGAACCCTGGATGATGGGGGATTACTTATTATATAGCAGAAAAATTATAGAGCCGATCTATGAAAGCAGACCGGATTATGAGTGGATTTGTGAAGTGGCGGAGAAACTGGGTAAAAAAGAAGAATTTAACATGGGTTACCACGATTATGATAATTTCTTAAAGGGAATCTATGAAGAGTTAAGAACGAAAGAAAATGAACTGCCAGACTACGAAGTATTTAGGGAAAACGGAGGCTATCGATATAACAGGAAGGCGCCTTATATCGCATTTAAAGAGCAAATTACAGACATTAATGGGAATCCATTTCCTACAAAATCAGGCAAAATAGAAATATTCTCTCCGGATTTATTTCGTTTACAAAACCCACAGGAGATTCCTGCCATACCTAAGTATGTAAGCTGCGAAGATGGATTTGAAGATAAAAACAAAGCAATCTATCCGTTGCAACTGATTGGCTGGCATGTAAAAAACCGTTGCCATTCCGTTCACGATAATAACCCTTGGTTAAAGAAATTTGCAAAACCCCAGGTATGGATTCATCCAGAAGATGCAAAGTTAAGAAAAATTGAAGATTCTGAGGTAGTAAAGGTGTGGAATGACAGGGGAACGCTGCAGATTGAAGCATTCCTTACAGATAAAATAGCAAGAGGTGTCGTGGCAATTCCTCAAGGAGGCTGGTTTCTCGCAAACAAGGAGGGGACGGATATTGGCAAGAGTATCAATGTACTGACAAGTCAGAAGCCGACCCCCCTGGCAAAGGGTAATTCCCAGCACTCGGTGTTGGTGGAGATTGAGAAGATAAGTAGATAGGCGAACTGCTTATTCATTTCTTTTGTACCCAAAGATGTCAAAGGTCTTTCAAAAAATGAGGTACAAGAGGAAAATACTGCTTTTTTCCTCTTGGGTAAAAACATTACAATGGATATGAAGAAAATCGAAAGTTTTCCGGAGTTGGCGCATGCATAATTAAGGGGAAGAACAAAGAATGTACCAAGGCACATTCTTTGTTCTTCCCCTTAAATTAAAATTCCTTCTTTTGAAACAACATAATTGAAATTCTCATAGATGCGATCAGTGATAGAAGCCCGGTTATAAAGACAGCTAATATAAGCAGGTTTTTGTTCTTCTCCAAGGTTTCAAGGAGTTCAACAAGATTATTTATGAGCCCCATGTTATAAAGCCCCAGGACGAGTAATGCAGGTACGAATATAATAGAAAAGATTGCATAGCGAGCTTTTTCCGCCCCTAGCTTTATGGTAAATGGAATCTGAATGCTGTTATAAATCAGGGAAGCACTTAGGAAGCCAATCGAAAGATACAGAATATCAACGGTAATGTTCTGTTTCTTCATTACTGCTTCCAGTAAACTCGTTAAAATTGTAATGAAAGTGCCCAATAAAGTTAACAGTAACGCCAGCATATATTTTGCCTGTACGATCTCTTTTCTGGCAGTTGGTAAAGTAATGCAATACATCTCCCAATCAGCAGCTTCATCGGATTGAAACGTGGTTAAGATAAACATAGTGAAAAAGAGTATTACAAAAGGGATAACAAATCCAAAATTATTTGACATAAATCCAAATATAATGATGTATAATACAATTACTCCAAAGGCCTGATATAAGTATTTTTTATTAACCAAGATATCTTTTAACATTAATCCAGACAATTTACATACCTTCCTTTCCGTAATAGAGCATAATATCTTCCAAAGTTGCCCTGTCGATTGTCATTCTGCTATAATTCTTTAATGCGGTACTCCTATTATTAATTAAAACTTCACAGGAATATGCATTGGAACGGAAACCAACGATATGAGAAGAATCAATCTGAGAAAATTCTGATTTTGTACATTTTACTATGGCATAATTCTCAAGAATATTGTCTTTTGAGTCAGACAGAATAATCTTTCCGTTATGAATAAAGGTAACATAATCGGCAATATGTTCTAAGTCACTGGTTATATGGGATGACATCAAAATAGAATGTTCCTCATCTTGAATAAAATCATAAAATACATCCAGAATCTCATTACGAATAACAGGATCAAGGCCGCTGGTTGCTTCATCTAGCAGTAATAATTTTGGATGATGGGAAAGTGCAGCAGCAATAGATAATTTCATCTTCATTCCTCTGGAATATTCTTTGATGCGTTTTTTTGGAGGTAGATTAAATTTATTCAGATAATTCTTATATTGGATATCATCCCAGTTGGTATAAATCTTGGATAAGAATAAGCCGGTCTCCTCCGCGTTTAAATTATCATGAAAATGACATTCATCAAAAACTACTCCAATCAGTTCTTTGCATTCTCTACTTTGCAACGTATTATCCTCACCCAGAATCTGAATCTTACCATCGTCTGGATGTATGAGATTTAAAATAGCTTTTATGGTAGTGCTCTTACCGGCTCCATTTTCTCCGATAAAGCCCATAATACTTCCTTGTTTTACATCAAAACTTACGTGGTCTAAACAAAACCCATTGTATTGTTTGGTCAAATCACTAACCTGTAAACAATATTCCATAATATGCCTCCCTGTTTAAATTTAATTCGTGCTCTAGTTCTCTTCGTATAATAACGTTAAAAATTCTATCATCTGCGTTAGGCTGTAATCACAGAGTTTTGCCGCTTTTACGGCAAGTGATAAGTTTTCTTCCACTTCCTTAAAATGTTCTTCTTTAATAAATTCAAGATTATTACTTCCCACAAAACTTCCTTTGCCCGTGACTGTTTCAATAAAGCCGTCACGCTCTAATTCTTCATAGGCTCTTTTTGTAGTAATTACACTGATTCGCAAATCTTTGGCTAATGCCCGCATAGAGGGAAGAGGTTCTCCCTCTTTTAGAGTACCATTTAGAATCAGGTTTTTTATCTGTATATAAATTTGTTCATAGATAGGACTATCATTGGAATTGCTAATTATAATATCCACGTACGCGCGCTCCTTCTGGTGGAATTTCAACGCATTCATTTATTAATATAAATGCAATAGCGTTATAGTGTATATATACTGTATATACACTATAACACATATTTTAAATTTGTCAATTGATATTTTAAATTTTTTTATTGATATGATTTGAGGGTTAAAAGACAAGTTTATGTTGTTCGATGAATATCGCTAGTAGAGTAGGATTCAGAAAGAAATACTATCATATTATGGAAAATAATATATTTCTAACTAAGATAATTTCACATTTTGGTATTGACTTTTAGAATATCTTAAGCTATGATAAACAAGACAATACAGCTGACAATACAGCTGATAAATAATTGTATAGTCAAACTTTTTAAGAAGAAATTCCTATAACAAAATGTGTAATACAAAGTATTTAACACAAAGTATTTAACACAAAGTATTTAACACAAAGAATTTAATACAAAGAATTTAATACAAAGTATTTAATACAAAGTACAATTAAAACAAGGGTAATCAAAGGGAGGATACCACTATGAAACAACAAAGTAAAATTCAAATTATGACAATTTCTGCTTTACTGTGTGCAATAGGAATTATAATTCCTATGTATGCGCCAAAGATCATGATAGAACCTGCATCCTTTACTTTAGCAAGTCATGTGCCGGTATTTATTGCAATGTTCATATCCCCTGTAGTAGCAGCATCTGTAGCTGTTATCACAGGTTTTGGCTTTATGTTTGCAGGCTTTCCACCGGTAGTAGTATTACGTGCATTAACCCATGTAATTTTTGCAGTAATCGGGGCGTATATACTGAAGAAAAACACTAAGATATTTTCTTCACCAAAGAGTTCTGTGCCATTTGGAGTATTGATTTCTATTATTCATGCTGTATGTGAAGTTGCTATAGTAACTGCATTCTATTGGGGCAACAACATGTCCGAAGCTTATTATAAAAATGGATACTTTATGTCCGTAATTATATTAGTAGGAATCGGAACTTTTATTCACAGTTTGGTTGACCTTAGCATTGCAACGTTAGTCTGGAAGCCAATTCAGAATACAATTTCAATCCCTGCAAGTGTTAGAATCGCTAGAAAATAAATGAAAAAAATCCTCACGGCACAAATGGAGGGCACTGAAAAAGTCCTTTGTAGAGTGAAAGAAAATAAAAGCATTGCAAATGTTGATTATATTCAACATTTGCAATGCTTTTTTGGTATAATTA
>JAQZAX010000110.1 GCA_029239455.1 Anaerocolumna sp. | reverse complement strand
TCCAAAGGAAAGCGAATCATCATTACTGAGCAAGTTATTGAATTAATGGTTTCGACTCTTATTATGATGAAGGGGTAGTGACATGATTGATAAAAAACTAAAGAAATTTACAAGCAAAATGCAGGGAAAGCTTTTGCTTGTTTTTTGTATTATGATTATAGCTATGGGTGGTCTCATAGGAAGAATTGTATATATTAATCAGACCGATGGCGAGCGGTATGCTAAGCGTGTATTGTCACAGCAGACCTATACCAGTACGGTTCTGCCCTATCAACGCGGCAGTATTATAGATCGAAAAGGCACAGTGCTTGCTACCAGTCAAAAGGTATATAACCTGGTTCTTGATGTTAAACTTATGGGGGCAGAGGATGGTAAATACATTCAGCCAACCGTAGCTGCGCTGACAGAAAGTTATGAAGAATTAACTTCTGACATGATATTAGAACTTGTTGAGACAAAACCTGACAGTCAGTATAATGTGCTGATTAAGAAATTATCATACGACGAAATGATGATATTAAAGAATAAAGCGGCTGAAGATAGTAAAATAAAAGGTGTGTGGTTTGAAGAAGACTACGTAAGAACCTATCCTTATAATGATCTTGCAAGCCATTTGATTGGATTTACCTCCAGCGGTAATGTAGGAAATTGGGGAATTGAACAGTATTATAATGAGGAATTGAATGGTACTAACGGAAGAGAATATGGCTATATGGATGCAGAGCTTAACTTAGAGCGTACGGTAAAACCGGCAGTGAACGGTAATACCATAGTATCTACCATAGATGCCAATGTTCAGGGAATTGTTCAAAATCATATCAAAGTATTTAATGAAGAATTTGGGAGCAAAAATATCGGAGTTATTGTTATGGACCCTAATAATGGCGAAATTATAGCAATGGCATCAAATAGGGAATATGACTTAAATAACCCAATGGATTTAACTTCCTTTTATACGGAAAACGAAATAAAGGAAATGAGTGATGAAGACAAATTAGAGGCGCTCAATCAGCTATGGAGAAATTTTGCCATAAGTGATGCCTATGAACCTGGATCAACATTTAAGCCAGTCACCATTTCATCTGCTTTAGAGGAAGCAGTAATTACAGAAAATGACACCTATTATTGTGACGGATATGAAGAAGTCAATGGAACAAAAATCAGATGTAGTAAAAGAACCGGACACGGGGAACTTACCTTGACTCAGGCGTTAGAATTATCCTGTAATGATGTTTTAATGCAGGTAGTTGCCAAAGAAGGAAAAGGTATATTCTTAAATTATCAAAATAATTTAGGGTTTGGAGTAAAAACAGGAATTGATTTACCAGGTGAGGCAAGTGGAATCCTGGTAGCAGAAAAAAACATAAGCCCCATTGATCTTGCAATCAGTAGTTTTGGACAAACCTTTACTTCAACCATGATACAAATGGCATCTGCTTATTCCTCATTAATAAACGGCGGAAATTATTATGAACCTCATGTCGTAAAGCAAATAGAAAATGATCAGGGGTTGGTTGTAGAATCTTTTGATGAAACATTAGTAAGAAAAACAGTTTCCAAAGAAACTTCAGAGTTTATTCGTAATGCAATGTATTTGACAGTGAAAGAGGGAACAGCTAAGGCAGCCTCGGTACCTGGTTATACCATTGGAGGGAAAACTGGAACTGCCCAGAAATTACCCCGTGATGCTGGAACTTATCTAGTATCTTTTATTGGAAATGTTCCTGCAGACAATCCAGAAATTGTAATCTATGTTGTAATCGATGAACCGCAAAACGTTGTAAAACAGGCGGATAGCTCCATAGCAACTAAATTTGCAAGTAGAATATTAAAAGACATTTTACCGTTTTTAGAAATATACCCCAGTGATACCTCAGAAGAAATTACCATAGGAAGTGAATCTCCTGCAGTGGGAGAAGCAAATGCAAATACTTCAAATGGAACGAATCAAACAAGTGAAACGAATCAAACAAGTGAAACAAATGAAGTGAATAATGGAAACGAAGTACAGAAAGAAACTAGTTCACCGGAGACCGAAACTGAGAATGGGGAAGCCACCCAGGAAACAGATGCAGAAAACGGGGAGGATGAATTTAATCCTGATTTTATACCATCCCTTGGAGACAATTCTACAGAAGAAGATTCCGAGAATTAACAAAAGTATTAAGATGTAATCATAACCTCATATATCTTGTAATAAAATAAATCAATAAGAAATATGGGGAATACAAATGGCACGTAATAAGACATTTAATCGTAGAAATATACTTATTATTATAGCAGTGATTCTAGTAGCGGCCTTAGGACTTTCTGTAAGACTTGGGTATCTTATGATAGCCAAGTCAGCTGAATATGCAGAGCGGGCTGAAGAACTCCATGAGAGAGAGCGAGCGATTAAGGCCGAAAGAGGTACCATCTATGACAAAAATGGGATCGCTATCGCAACAAATAAACCGGTAAGTACCATATCTGTAATTCATAGTCAGATTACGGATCCCGAAAAAGTAATAGATGTGCTGTCGGAGAAATTAAATCTTCGGGAAGAAGATGTCAGGAAAAGAGTAGAAAAGGTTTCTTCCATCGAACGAATTAAATCCAATGTAGATAAGGATATAGCAGATGCCATACGTGAATATGACCTTAATGGTGTTATGGTTGATGAAGATTATAAGAGGTATTATCCCTACGAGAATCTTGCATCAAAAGTTATTGGATTTACGGGAAGCGACAATCAAGGCATTGTTGGGCTGGAAGTTGCTTATGAAGAATATTTAAAAGGCATAGACGGAACAATTTTAACTTTAACAACAGCCTATGGAGTAGAAATAGAAAATGCAGCCGAAGATCGTATAGAGCCCCAGGCCGGAAACGATTTATATATCAGTTTAGATGTTAATATACAAAAATATGCACAACAGGCAGCGCTTAAAGTATTGGAAGCGAAAAACGCTAATAATGTAAAGCTAATTGTTATGAGCCCTCAAAATGGTGAGATTTATGCCATGGTGAATGCCCCTGAATTTGATTTAAACGACCCGTTTACATTAACTGATAATATGCTAATAAATATTGACCCTGGGACATTAACAGCAGAGAAAGAAAACGAACTGCTAAACAATATGTGGAGAAATGCATGTATCAGCGATACCTATGAACCAGGTTCTGCATTTAAGATTGTTACGGCTGCCGCAGCGTTGGAAGAAAAAGTAGTTGAATTAGACGATACTTTCTTTTGCCCGGGTTATAAGATAGTTGAGGACCGTCGCATACGGTGTCATAAGGCAGGTGGACATGGAAGCCAGACTTTTGTCGAAGGAATTATGAATTCCTGTAACCCTGTTTTTATGGAAATAGGAGCAAGAGTTGGTGTTACAAATATGTATAAATATTTTAGCAGACTTGGATTGTTTCATAAAACAGGAATTGATTTACCGGGTGAAGCAAAATCTATCATGCATAAACCAGAGAATATCGGCGCAGTAGAATTAGCCACCATATCCTTTGGGCAATCCTTTCAGATTACACCACTACAGCTACTTGTTGCTGCAAGTGCAGTTGTTAACGGTGGTAATATAGTGACACCTCATTTTGGTGTACAGGTAAAAAATCCCCAGGGAAATGTTGTTAAGACATTTCAGTATGAAGGAGCTACAGAAGTAATAACAAAAGAGACTTCAGAAACAATGAAGATGCTGTTAGAAGCCGTTGTATCAGATGGTACCGGTAAGAGAGCATATTTACCAGGATTTCAGATTGGTGGTAAAACAGCAACTTCAGAAAAGCTCCCAAGAAGCAGTAACCGTTACATATCTTCTTTTATTGGTTTTGCACCTGCTGATAATCCTCAGGTGATTGCAATTGTTTTAATTGATGAACCTACTGGTATCTATTATGGAGGAACCATTGCAGCACCCGTTGTTGCAGAAGTATTCGACAATATTCTTCCTTACCTTGGAATCGAGGCAAGATATACTGAGACCGAAAAGGAAGAGTTTGAAATAGGATCATTTCAGATGCCGGATTTTCTGGGACTTAGCTTGGAAGATGCTAAGAAGTTAGTGAAGAAATATGAATTTGGAGAGCCTTATTACTTAGGGGAAGGGGAAAAAGTTGTCGAACAATTTCCTTTACCGGGAGAGACAATTAATCGAAATAGTGACTTGATTCTATACTTAGAATAGAATATAATTAGTCCGTTGGTTTACGAAAGACATAACAAAAGGACCTACCCTGGAGGAAAGAAAAATGAATTATAACATATTGTTACCTGTATTAATATCTTTTGGCATAAGCATTATCCTTAGCCCAATTATGATACCATTTTTAAAAAAATTAAAGTTTGGACAGTTCGTTCGAGATGACGGACCAGAAAGCCACTTAAAGAAAAGTGGTACACCAACTATGGGTGGAATTATTATTCTGCTAAGTATTGTACTTACTTCTTTATTGTATATTAAAGATTATAAGGAAATGATACCGGTTCTTTTTTCAACAGTAGGCTTTGGAATTATTGGTTTTCTTGATGACTACATAAAAGTAGTTATGAAGCGTTCCTTAGGGCTGCGTGCTTGGCAGAAACTAGTGGGTCAGATTTTAGTTACCGCAGTCTTTGGTTATTACCTGGTAAATTATACAGATGTGGGAACTACTATGCTAATACCTTTTACCGGCGGATTCGATAATGGGATGTATTTAGATGCCTCATTTCTCTTTGTACCTTTGCTATTTGTGGTGATTCTTGGAACGGTAAATGGAGCAAACTTTACGGACGGACTGGATGGACTGGCAACCAGTGTCACCTTATTAATTGCCACTTTCTTCTCTGTTGTTGCAATTGGTATGCAAAGCGGCGTATCACCAATCACCTGTGCTGTGGCAGGCAGTTTGTTAGGATTTTTAGTATTTAATATGTACCCTGCCAGAGTATTTATGGGAGATACAGGCTCCTTGGCCCTTGGAGGATTTGTTGCCGGTACTGCATATATGCTTAAAATGCCATTATTTATCCTAATTGTTGGTTTAATATATTTGGTGGAAGTCATTTCAGTTATGCTTCAGGTAGGATACTTTAAAATTAGCGGCGGCAAAAGAATATTTAAAATGGCCCCCATTCATCATCACTTTGAATTATGCGGCTGGCCAGAGACGAGAGTTGTAGCAGTTTTTGCTATTGTTACGGCAGTACTTTGTATTGTTGCATTGATGGGATTATAGTATTTTTAGCAACGGTTTTGGAGGAAAGAGGATGGACTTAGAACAGAAGAAAGTTTTGGTGTTTGGTACCGGTATCAGCGGTATTGCTGCTTCAAAGTTATTACAGCAGGCAAATGCCGATGTTATATTATATGATGGCAATGACAAATTAACAGAAAGTGATATCAGGTCTAAATTACCTGTGGAATTTGCAGGAAGAATCCTCCTTGGGAACATTTCAGAGGAAATAATTAGTACCCTGAATTTAATTGTATTAAGTCCTGGTGTTCCAACAGATTTAGATATCATCAATTATTTACGGGATAAAAATATTCCAATCTGGGGTGAGATTGAACTTGCCTATCAGTTTTCCAAGGGTAAGATAGCAGCAATTACGGGAACTAACGGAAAGACAACAACGACAACCCTGGTCGGTGATATCATGAAAATATATTATGAAAGTGTTTTTGTTGTTGGTAACATTGGTGTTCCTTATACAGAAATGGTAACTCAAACCAATGATAACTCCGTTACCGTTGCTGAGATGAGCAGCTTTCAGTTAGAAACGATTCAGTCCTTTAAGCCCAATGTCAGTGCCATATTAAATATAACACCCGATCACTTAAACAGACATCATACCATGGAGAATTACATCGCGGCCAAGGTAAATATTACGTTGAATCAGGACCAGAATGACGTATGTGTTCTAAATTATGAAGACGAAGCGCTGCGAGCCGTAGGAGATAAGTTAAAAACGAATGTATTCTACTTTAGTAGTCTTAGAGAACTGGAAGATGGAATCTATCTGGATGGCGAAAATATCTACTATAGTGTAAATAAAGATAAAACACTGGTATGTAATATAAACGAATTGAATATATTTGGAAGACACAGCTATGAAAATGTTATGGCTGCAGTTGCAATTGGAATTGCCATGAATGTGCCCCTTAGTTTCATTAAAAAAGCTATTACTGAGTTTGTTGCAGTAGAGCACCGAATCGAATATGTTGCTACCAAACATGGTGTAAAATACTATAATGATTCGAAAGGGACTAATCCGGATGCTTCCATGAAAGCCATTGAATCCATGCAGACTCCTACCATACTAATAGCAGGAGGTTATGACAAAGGTTCTGAGTATGACCAGTGGATAGAAGCATTTGGAGGTAAAATAAAATTCCTTGTATTGTTAGGCCAGACAAAGGATAAAATTGCAGAAGCAGCAAAACAGCATGGGTTTCATGATATAATTATGGTAGAAAGCCTAAAAGAAGCGGTAGATATTAGTGCAGCCAAAGCTAATTCAGGCGAATGTGTACTGCTTTCTCCTGCCTGTGCAAGTTGGGGAATGTTTAAAAATTATGAGGAACGCGGCACATTATTTAAAGAATATGTTAATAACTTATAAAAGTGAGCAGATGGGAGCAGTAGATGACGAGAACAGAAAGGGAACAGGGAAAAAAGAAAAAATTTCATAGTTATTATGATTACAGTCTGCTGTTCTTAACACTGTTTTTAGTGTGTTTTGGATTGGTTATGATTTTTAGCACCAGTTCATATAATGCAAGCAGAAATTTTAGCAATCCATACTACTATCTGGAGAAGCAGGCAATATTTGCTGTAATGGGTACAATACTTATGATCATTGTCTCAAAGATTGACTACCATTTTTACATTAAACCATTACCTATTCTACATATGAAACCGGTTACTTTATTATATATTTTATGTATGCTATTACAGACTTACGTTTTATTCTTTGGTAAAGAGATTAATGGAGCGAAGCGATGGATTAACTTAGGGTCTCTGGGAGGATTTCAGCCATCGGAATTATCTAAGATTGCAGTTATATTATTTACTGCCTACATAGTAAATCTGGCCCCAAGACGGCTGGATAAATTTAAAGGATTCCTACGGGTTGTAGCCTTTATGGCACCATTAATACTGTTGGTATTAATACCAAACTTTAGTACTGCGCTTGTCATGGGATGTATCATGATTGCCATTGCCTTTGTAGCCAGCCGTAAAAAATTGTACTTTATAGTATCTGGAATTTTCGCTGCAGGTATCGGAACACTATTTGTATTTGGTGTTAGTTACCGAAGTACGCGTATTGATGTATGGAGAAATGTAGAGACACATCCTAAGGGGTATCAGATATTACAGGGATTATATGCCATTGCATCCGGTGGATTGTTTGGCAGAGGCCTTGGAGAAAGCATGCAAAAGTTAGGCTTTATACCGGAATCTCATAATGATATGATATTTGCGGTTGTATGCGAAGAATTAGGATTATTTGGAGCTGTCTCACTGATTATGTTGTTTGTATTATTAGTATGGCGCTTATTTGTGATTGCAATTAATTCTCCTGATCTTTACGGTGGGTTAATTGCTGCAGGAGTTTTAACTCACATTGCAGTTCAGGTACTCCTAAACATTGCAGTTGTTACCAATACGATTCCATCCACAGGAATTCCGCTGCCATTTATCAGTTACGGTGGAAGTTCTTTAACGGTTTTACTTATTGAGATGGGTATCGCACTGAGTGTATCAAATCAGATTAAATATGAAAGATAGGTATTTACTTTAATCCATTCACTACAAGCACAAAACACTGAATATATCATATAGTATTAGTATATTTCTAATTGTAGAGGTGTACCATGTCAGTGATTGAAATTGTCGGAGGAAGGCAGCTGAATGGAGAAGTTAACATACAAGGTTCTAAAAATGCAGTACTACCAATTTTAGCAGCAACCGTATTGATAAATGGAATTACAAGATTAAATCATTGCCCCAAAATATTAGATGTTTTTCATATGATTAAAATTCTTGAAGCAATTGGCTGCTCCGTAATATGGGAAGGTTCTACCATCATTGTTGATTCAACAACACTAAATACTTCAACAATTCCAGAAGATTTAGTGAAAAAAATGAGATCCTCCATTATATTAATGGGTGCCATGATAGGGCGTACCAGTTCTGTAATTATTACATTTCCTGGTGGTTGTACCATTGGCGCAAGACCAATTGATTTCCATTTAAGTGCATTTAAGAAGATGAACATATCCATCGAGGAAAAGGACGGGCTGATTTATTGTTCCACAACCGGTATTAATGGAACAGATATCTATCTGAAATTCCCAAGTGTTGGCGCTACGGAAAATATTATTTTGGCTGCTGTACTAGCGACAGGTAAAACCAGAATATACAATGCAGCAAGAGAACCTGAAATTATGGAATTATGTAATTTCTTAAATGCTTCCGGTGCAGATATTGCAGGTGTTGGTACAGATAATATTGAAATTAATGGTGTTACAGCCCTTCATGATGTTAACTATACGGTAGAATCTGACAGAATTGTTGCAGGAACTTATTTAGCTGCTGTAGCAGGTACTGGTGGAAAAGCAACCATTACAGGCGTTGATTGTAATAGCCAGCAGAGTGTAATTCAGATTCTTGAAGAAATGGGAACGAGAATTACTTGTGGTATAAACAGTATAACCATTGAATCCAGCGGGAAACTAAAACCTGTTTCTGTTATTCGAACCATGCCATACCCAGGATTTCCAACCGACATGCAGTCGCAAATAATGTCTGTTCTAATGAAATCTTCTGGAATCAGCAGAATTATTGAAGATATATTTGAAGGAAGATATCAAAATGTCAGAGAACAGCTGAAATTCGGTGCCAATATTGATATCCAGGGAAGAGAAGCTATTATTACTGGTGTTTCAGAATTAACGGGATGTGAGGTATTTGCCAGTGAATTAAGAGGAGGGGCTGCACTTGTAATTGCC
>JAQZAX010000109.1 GCA_029239455.1 Anaerocolumna sp. | reverse complement strand
TTAAATATAAGCTTACCATTTATCAATCAGAGGGATTATCTGCACATATGATGAAAAGGAAACACTTTAAATGTTTGAAATATTTAGATAAGATTAATGAAATATTAGATAATCCAGATTTCATTGGTGTTAACCCTAATGAAGAAAACAGCATTGAATTAATAAAGAAATTCAATGATAATGTGCTTAAAGGCATTAAATTCGATACTGATAAAAATTATTTATATATTTCTACTATGCATAATGTACAGGAATCAAAGATAGAACGTAGATTACACGGAAGGCTTAAATTATTCAATAAAGGTATTGAAATAAAGTACTATAGTGGTATAGTAACTGTATAAATAACTAGACTTAATTATATAGGATTGTTGAGGTCGGAAATGGTTCCCGACACACTCTTTATGAGTACCTGAGATGCTAGATACACCGCCTAGCCAATAATCCTATATATTTAATATAAATGCTTACATCAATGTAGGTATTTTTTTTATATCTAAGAAATTTGTAATCCTAAAATTTTTAATAAGATTCATCATATAATACATGCAAACAAAATAATAAAACCCAGTAGAAAAACTAATAAAAAAGAAATAAATTCATTAGCTTACCGTTCTCTTGAGTAAACAAACAATTTCATACTTACAAAATCCGCCAGTCCAATTTTTTCTCTTTTTGTTCAATGTTTAACTTTTTAACCAGGTACATAACTGAATTGGGAATAGTAACTACTTGTATAATACATAACATGAAGCAGATGCCTAATCATTTAATGAGATAAATGGTTTAAATATGTAATGGTAAAACAGTATAAAATTATAGAATTCAGCAATAGTAATATTATGATTAGCAAACAATAATCCGATAATATGATAAATAGATAGGAGGTAATTATGAACTGGAAATATGAAGATGGGCGTATCTATAGCACAGATGAGCAAGGTGAATTGTTATCTGAGGCAACTTATATTCAAAATCAACCGGAAGAGATAATAATAAATCATGTTTATGTTAACCCCTCTCTCCGCGGTCAAGGAGTAGCAGACCAAACGATGCTTGTCGTTATTGATTATCTTAGAAAAAAGAATTTAAAAGCTGCGGCAACCTGTCCTTACGCCAGTGTTTGGTTTCAGAGAAATAAGGAAAAGTGTGCAGATATTTTAATAAAATAATAATCGAAAATCAAAATCCAGGCATCAGAGCAAAAATGTAGAACATTATTAGCTTCTGGTGCCTATTTAAATTAATAAGAAAGTCCTCTGAACTTTCTTATCAAGTAAAATAACCCTTAAAGAAGGTATGTAAGGAAGTATTTTACTGTAGAAAATACGGTCACACTAGTTGACAATTACCTAGGAAAGAGATATAATTAAACAATTATTAATGATACTGATTCTCATTTACGCAAATTAAACTGAATATACATAGGAGTAGTTAAGAAAGGTGAAGTAGAGTAGTATGACTTTGAGAGATGCACAGGTTGGACAGAATTATATTGTAAAAGAGTTAGACTTAGAACAGGTTATAAAACGGAGGCTGGAAGCATTAGGCTTAATTCATGGAACGAAGGTTCAATTACTGAATCAGAATAGAAAAGGTGATGTAGTATTTAAAGTCAGGGGAACAAGGCTTGCCATAGGTGATAAAATTGCAGCTTCTATTTTCATAGAGGAGGTGGCATAGCATGAAGGATGAACTACAAGTAGGCTTTGTCGGGAACCCTAATTGCGGAAAGACCACACTATTTAATGCATATACTGGTGCGAAACTTAAAGTAGCCAACTGGCCGGGCGTTACGGTTGATAAAAAGGAAGGCGCCATGAAATATCACAACCACAAGTTTAAACTGGTAGATCTCCCTGGTACTTACAGCTTAACTTCCTACACCATGGAAGAAAAATTAACGAGACAATATATACTGGAAGATGATGTTGATGTGATTATCGATGTAGTTGATGCTTCTAATCTAGAACGTAACCTTTACCTTACCTTACAATTAATTGAACTTGGAAAGCCTGTGATTCTCGCCCTTAACATGATGGATATTGTGGAAGAGCGAGGAATGGAAATAGATCTTCATCGATTACCGGAGATGTTAGGAATTCCAGCCATTCCGGTGTCTGCAAGAAAGAAAAAGGGCTTAGATATTCTGATGCATGCAGTAGCCCATCATAATGATAAGAAGATGGATAATAATCTGGAGCACCATCACGATATCATAGAGGAAAGTAAGAGTTCAAAACATCCTCACAAACATCATAAAGAGTTTACGGTTGTCTATAGTGATGAGATTGAGGATAAAATTGATATGGTATCAGAGCGTCTCTTAGAGACTGACCCTGAGATAGAGAATGTCAGATGGCATGCAATTAAACTTCTGGAATGGGATGAAGAAATAAGAAAAAAATATCCCGTAGATTTATCAGGTATTATTAATAGAAGTTTTGAAACAGATATTATAAATCAAAAATATGATTTTATTGAAGAGATTATTGAGGAAGTTGTAGTAAATAAGAGCAAAAAGGAAGCTGCAACTGATAAAATAGATAAAGTATTGACAAACCAGTACCTGGGAATGCCTATCTTTTTTGGAGTAATGGCGCTCATCTTCTTCTTGACCTTCTCGGTAGGAGATGCGGTAAAGGGCATATTTGAAGTGGTGTTAGAGGTATTTTCTGGCCTGGTATTAAACTTCCTGGTATCTGCAGGGACTGGTGAATTACTGACTTCACTTATTGTTAACGGTATCATAGCAGGGGTTGGAGGTATCTTAACTTTCCTGCCTAACATTTTCATACTATTCCTGGCATTAGCTTTCTTAGAGGATAGTGGTTATATGGCAAGAGTTGCCTATGTAATGGATGGTCTTATGAGTAAGATAGGATTATCCGGAAGGTCCTTTATTCCCATGTTATTAGGCTTTGGCTGTTCCGTACCTGCGGTATTGGCATCAAGAACCTTGGAGAATCCAAAAGACAGACGTAGAACAATATTTATTACGCCATTTATGTCGTGTAGTGCCAAGATACCGGTGTATGTTTTGTTTGCCGGAATGTTTTTTGGCGAATATGCCTCATTAGCAGCATTTTCAATGTATGTCATAGGTTTGTTAGTTGGCGTATTATCAGCATTTGGAATGCACCTTTTTGAAAAGAAACAAACCCGTTTTGCTGGTAATCTGTTGATAGAGTTACCAGAATATAAAGCACCCAATGCCAGAAGTATTCTTATCTATGTATGGGAGAAGGTAAAAGACTATCTGACAAAAGCCGGAACTACAATATTTGTAGCTTCAATTGTAATTTGGTTTATTTTAAATATTGGGCCAAGTGGAATGGTTGATGATATGTCAAAAAGTTTTGGGGCTATGATTGGTCGACTGTTAGTTCCGATCTTAGAACCTGCCGGTTTAGGTTTATGGCAGATTAGCGTTTCCTTAATCTCTGGTTTGGCAGCAAAAGAAATTGTTGTTTCAAGCTTTAGTGTATTATTTGGAATTGCCAACATCAATTCTGCGGAAGGTATGAACAGTCTGGTTCAGATTCTTAGACCACTTGGGTTTGGTACTCTTAATGCTTATGCACTAATGATATTCACTTTGCTATATACTCCTTGCGCAGCTGCAATGGGCGTAATTGCAAGAGAATTAAAATCAACAAAATGGACCTTATTTACGTTGCTTTTCCAACTTGGTATTGCTTGGTTAGCTGCAACTTTAGTGTATCAGATTGGATCTTTGTTTCTATAGGAGGAGGCACTTATATGGAAATCGTAATTGGTGGAATCATAGCAATTTATGCGGGATTTGTAATTTATAAAAAAATAAAAGATGCAAAAGCAGGTAATTTTTGTGGCGGTAGCTGCGGTAACTGCTCTTTAGAAGTGAAATGTAAAGTGAAATAGGATTTCCTGGTAGAAATGAAATATAGGGAGTATTCGTGTATGGGGTGTATGGCCTTCGTAGTAACCACTTTGTGGACGGATACTCCTTTTCACATATTAAAATATAAGGATTATATATGTGGAGGAATTAGCATAAGCTGTATCACAAATTCAGTGGATAGGAATTGAGATAAAAGCCATCATAAATGAAATTCATTTTTCAAATAGAAATTATTTAAAAATAAAAAGGATTTTACAAACTTAGGTAGAATATTTATATTATAAGCGCGAATAGTCAGCTTAAATACAGAAATAATAACTTTAATTATCATAAATTGTCTGTGGAAAGGGGTGTGAAAATATTGAAAGATAATACCACGAGAAACAATATGGGAAATAGCCTTAACATGAGACAAAAGCAAGAACAAAGAGAACATGAATTTCTTAGCCCTTATGCATCTTTTAGTGACCAGTCACAAGGAAGGGACGTTTATGAAGAACCCTGTGATATACGACCGATTTATCAGAGAGACAGAGATAGAATCTTACATTCGAAGTCGTTTCGAAGACTAAAACATAAGACACAGGTATTCCTGGCACCGGAAGGAGATCATTACCGCACCCGGTTAACACATACTTTGGAAGTATCCCAGACTGCCAGAACCATAGCAAAGGCATTGCGGTTAAACGAAGATTTAACTGAAGCAATTGCACTTGGCCATGACCTTGGGCATACGCCTTTTGGTCATGCAGGAGAAAGAGCACTAAGTCGTATTTGCCCGGACAAATTTGAACATCATCTGCAAAGTATACGAGTTGTAGAAGTTTTAGAAAAACATGGGGTAGGTCTTAATCTGACAAAGGAAGTAAGAGATGGCATCCGCAATCATCAAACTGTCGGTAAGCCGGGTACTTTAGAGGGCAAAGTGGTACGATTGTCAGATAAAATTGCGTATATTCATCATGACGTAGATGATGCTATTCGAGGACATATCATAAAGGAAGAAGAGATTCCCAGGGAATTTACGGATATCTTAGGACATAGCTCCAGGGAACGATTAAATGCTATTATTCACGATATTGTATCCAACAGTGAAGATAGTAATGATATTACAATGTCTCCGGACATTGAACACGCAATGCTTGAAATGCGCAAGTATATGTTTCGCAGTGTTTACACGAATCCTGTAGCAAAAGGAGAAGAAGGCAAAGCGGAAGGAATGTTGGAATTTTTATTTGGGTACTACGAGAAGCATCCCCATCTGTTACCGGAAGAATATTTGCATATGATTGAGGTAAAAGGCGAAACCACCACAAGAGTCGTATGCGATTACATAGCAGGTATGACGGACCGCTATGCAGTAGCAAAATTTAAAGATATCTATATTCCAAGGGCTTGGAGTATTTACTAACAGTTAGGAGAATATCATGCGTTATACAGAAGAACTAATAGAGGAAATAAGAACGAAAAATGATATAGTGGATGTTATAAGCTCCTATGTAAAATTACAGAAAAAAGGCAGCAATCATATGGGACTTTGCCCATTCCATAATGAGAAAACTCCTTCCTTTAGCGTTAGCCAAAACAGACAGATGTATCACTGCTTTGGGTGCGGCGTCGGAGGTAATGTAGTAACATTTATTATGGAGTATGAGAATTATACATTTGTCGAAGCTCTTAAGCTGCTGGCAGCAAGGGTGGGAATTCAGCTTCCGGAGACGGAAGAGAGTGAAGAAGGCAAGAGACAGGCTAGTTTAAGAGCCAGACTGTTAGAGATAAATAAAGAAGCAGCAAAATATTATTTTTTTCAGTTAAAGTCAAAGAGTGGACAAGCTGCCTATGATTATTTAATAAATCGTAAGTTAAGTATGGATACCATGAAGGAATTTGGTCTTGGGTATGCCAATAAAACAGGGGATGACCTGTATCAGTATTTAAAGCATTTAGGGTATGAGGATACCGTTTTGAAAGAATCGGGGCTCATCACCTATGAAGAATCGAAAAACAAAGTATATGATAAATTCTGGAACCGGGTAATGTTTCCCATTATGGATGTCAATAATCGTGTCATTGGTTTCGGTGGTCGAGTGATGGGTGATGGACTTCCTAAGTATCTTAATTCACCGGAGACGAAGTTATTTGATAAATCTAGGAATCTCTATGGTTTAAACTTTGCCAGAATTGCAAGAAAACCCTATATTATAATCTGCGAAGGTTATATGGATGTCATTGCCCTGCATCAGGCAGGATTTCGCAATGCAGTTGCATCTTTAGGTACTGCTTTTACAGGATTGCAGGCGAATTTGTTAAAGCGATATACCCAGGAGGTATTATTAACTTACGACAGTGATGGAGCAGGTATCAAGGCAGCAATCAGGGCAATTCCCATTCTAAAGGAAGCTGGATTAACAGCCAGAGTTATTAATATGAAGCCTTACAAAGATCCCGACGAATTTATAAAAGCTTTAGGCGCAGAAGAATTCCAGAAGAGAATTGACTCAGCAGAGAATGCTTTCTTCTTTGAAATCAGTGTCCTAGAACAGGAGTATGATTTAAAAGATCCAGAACAAAAGACCCGGTTTTACAACGAAATAGCAAAAAAAATGCTTACATTTACGGAAGAACTAGAAAGAAATAATTATATTGAGGCGATCGCTGATAAATATAATATAGGATTTGACAACTTAAGAAAACTGGTGAATCGTTATGGGGCGCAGTTGACGGTGGGGCAATTAGAAGCCAAAGAACGAAGCGGTGATGGCAGTAAGCAGAAGGTTAAGAGGGAAGATGGGATCAAACAGTCACAGAAGATTCTCTTAAGCTGGCTAATCGATGATACTACAATTTTTAACAAGATTAAAGGTATTATAGAACCCATTGATTTTACCGAAGAACTATATAAGCAGGTAGCGGACATGCTGTTTACCCAGTATTATACCGAGCATGCAGTAACACCTGCTAAGATAATCAACCGCTTTGAAAGCAAGGAAGAACAGAATGAGGTCGCTTCTTTATTTACAGCGGGAGTTGCCGGACCGCTAAATCAATTGGAGAGAAATAAAGCTCTGGAGGAGACGGTTATCCGAATTAAGAAGAATAGTTTAGAGATGCAAAGCAAGCAGGCAATCGAGCAAAATGATATACAGAGACTGCAGGAGATTATTGTTAAGCAACGCGAATTACAGAATCTGCATATTTCCTTATAGGATGGTTAAAATACTAAATAATTGTTATGTATGAGATACAACTTTTTTATGCAATCTCATTTAAGGAGGCAGGATAAATATGGATGAAAGCATGGTAAAGTTCTCTGAAAGACTAAAAGAGTTACTGGCGTTTGCGAAAAAGAAGAAAAATGTACTAGAATATCAAGAAATAAATGACTTCTTCATAGATTATGATGTAGATGCTACTATGGTAGAAAGAATTTATGAGTATCTGGAAGCAAATAATGTGGATGTATTAAGATTTACGGAAGGTGACGAGGATATTGTCTTAGAACCAGAAGATGAAATTGAAGTAGAAGACATCGACCTTAGTGTTCCGGAGGGAATCAGTATTGATGATCCGGTAAGAATGTACCTGAAAGAAATTGGTAAAGTACCATTGCTTAGTGCGGAGGAAGAGATTGAATTAGCAAGACGAATGGCAGATGGAGACGGCGATGCTAAGAAAAGGCTTGCAGAAGCCAACCTTCGTTTGGTTGTTAGTATTGCAAAACGTTATGTAGGCAGGGGCATGATGTTCCTTGACCTGATTCAGGAAGGTAATCTTGGTCTAATTAAGGCGGTTGAGAAGTTTGATTATGAGAAAGGGTTTAAGTTTAGTACTTATGCAACCTGGTGGATCAGACAAGCGATTACAAGAGCAATTGCAGATCAGGCCAGAACCATTCGTATTCCTGTCCATATGGTGGAAACAATTAATAAGTTAATCCGTGTACAAAGACAGTTAGTACAGGAACTCGGGCGGGAACCATTTCCGGAAGAAGTAGCCAAGATTATGAACATGCCGGTTGAAAGAGTAAGAGAGATTCAAAAGATATCTCAGGAACCGGTGTCCTTAGAGACGCCTATTGGTGAAGAAGAAGATAGCCATCTTGGGGATTTTATTCAGGATGATAATGTGCCGGTACCTGCAGAAGCGGCGGCTTTTACCTTATTAAAGGAGCAGCTGATTGAGGTTTTAGGTACCCTTACAGATAGGGAACAAAAGGTATTAAGACTTCGTTTCGGTTTGGATGACGGAAGGGCACGTACACTTGAAGAAGTAGGCAAGGAATTTAACGTTACCAGGGAGCGTATCAGGCAGATTGAGGCAAAAGCCCTTCGTAAGTTAAGACACCCAAGCCGCAGTCGTAAATTAAAAGATTATTTAGAATAAAGAGGTTAGCATGGAATTATCAAAACGACTACAGGCAGTTGCAGATTCTGTTACCCCTGGTAACAGGGTCGCAGATGTGGGGTGTGACCATGCCTACATATCGATTTACCTGATAGAACATGGCATTTCACCCCTTGTGGTTGCCATGGATGTGAACAAAGGGCCATTAGAGAGGGCCAAAGAAAATATTGAAAGAAAAGGTTTTAGCTCTAAGATTCAGGTAAGATTATCGGACGGCCTTAAGAAACTACAACCTGGTGAAGTGGATACTATTCTGATAGCAGGAATGGGCGGGGCATTAGTGACACGGATTCTAGAAGAAGGGGCCGCTGCAGTGAAACGATGCAGGGAACTGGTATTACAACCGCAATCAGAGCTACCACTTGTTCGAAAGTATTTGCATACCATAGGATTTCAAATAAGGACGGAACTGATGCTGGAAGAAGACGGGAAATACTACGATATTATTAAGGCAGTTCCATCGTTTATCAATGAAACCTACGAGAGAGAAGTGTTCTACCAGTATGGGAAACTGCCTTTAGAAGGGCAGGATGCTGTAGCAAAGGATTTCCTATTGCGTGAGAAGAGGCTCAAAAGCCAGGTGATGGAAGAACTTAGCAGGAATTCAACGGAGAATACAAGGAAGCGTCTCGCACAGGTTGAGCAGGAGATTGCTTATATAGAGGAAGGTTTATTGTATTACAAAGAGAAAGTATTTTTAAGTTAAAATTAATAGATATGATAAATTGTGC
>JAQZAX010000108.1 GCA_029239455.1 Anaerocolumna sp. | reverse complement strand
ATTGATTCAAACTGTGAACCTGACGCAGGAGTTTCAGGAGCTGCGGGAGTTTCACGAACTGCAGGTACATCTGAAGCTGTATCTGTGGAAGCATTAGCTGAAGATGACTGTTTGAAACATTCTTCTACTAATGCAACAAATTCATTAACACTAATGCTAACACCTGCAACAGAATCGGTTTTACCACTTTGGTCTACTACAATTCCATAAGTAGCTTGATTTGCCATAACGTTAGCAGCAAGTGCATCCGCCTGCTCTTTCCAAGTAGGATTACCTTCTACCATAGTATATTTACCAGTAGAGGATAAATAGCTCTTATATTCACCGGTAGCGCTTCTACCATCCCATACGAGAGAAGTAATCTGGCCGTTTTCAATTACCATAGTTACGATACCTACATATCCATTGCTTGCTTCACCTTCTGCCGTATAGGTTCCATCTACAAATGCAAGAGGAGTTGCCTGAGTTATGCATTCTTCCACAAGTGAGACAAAGTTTGATACAGAAACACTTACACCGGATACGGAATCTGTTTTACCTGCTGGATCATGAACGATAGCATCTGTACTTTGATTTTCAATAACAAATTTCGCAAGAGCAGCAGCTTGTTCGTGCCAAGGAAGACCAGTTTCTGTCATCTCATAAGCACCGTCTGCAGATAAAACACTCTTATACTCGCCAGCTTCGTTATATGCATCCCATTTTACTTCGGTAATTTTGCCACCGGAGATAGTTAAAGTAACTACTTCGTTAAAGCCAAAATCTTTAAACCCTTCTGTTTCAGCTGTATATGTTCCATCGTCCAAAACAACACTTGTTTCTGCAGGAGCCGCTGGAGCTGCAGCTTCTGTTTCAGTTGTTTCGCCTTCAGCAGAATCAGCAGATTCTACTGCCATTCCTGGCAAATAAACTGGTAATGCTACATTATTAAACTGACTTAAGAAAGCATCTTCAACAATCTTAGCACCTAAATTAGGTGTTTCAGTTTGTTCAACTATAGAAAGGGATGTAATATTCTCTCCAGACTTATCTAAAACTACATCCATTAAAATTTCTCCCATAAAACCTTTTGTAGCAACTGTTACGATGTATCCATCAACACTGCCGTCTTCTGCTAAGTGCTCTTTTGCAGAACCAATCTGTATATCTCCTTCATTGTCCTGATATCCGGAAATATCAATTACTCCACCTGCGTTGTTAGCAGCTTCACTTGCGGAATTATCCTTGCTTAACATTTGTGTTCCAAGAATTACTGCGAAAGCTAAGACAGTTACCACAACCAAACCAATCAGACCATTTGGTTTCTTTTCTTTTTTCATAATGCACTCCTATCTGCCTCTTCTCAGGCTAAATAATTATTGTATCTGCTTCACAGATGTTTGGTTCTTACTCGTTATATGTAGATTGTTATATGTAGCAAAATATTAGCTGTTTTTCGATTTTGTTATACATATAACGGGGCATTGTTACTGAAATAACAATAAATAATTATTGTGCGGTATTAGTTACAAAAACAGCATAATAATATACATTATCATTGCGAACCAGCTATAACATTTTACCATACTTTCCAAGGGTAGTAAAGACTTTACTTCAAAATATGATATTGTTTTAACAAAAAAAACTCGTTTTCTGAATATTATTGTGAAATATATATTCTTATTAAAAAATGGGATATATAACCGGGAATACTATTTATTACAATACTTCCTTGACAGTTAATCATTGTTTCTTTAAAATAGCACTTATAAAATAGAAGGTTAGGTAGACATATGAAAAAAAGAAATAAAGCGAAAAAAATGGGTATTTTATTTTTAATAGCCGTACAAAGTTTCTTGTTATTTACAGGGTGCAATAAAATAGATGATAACTCTCTGGATAGTAGTGAAGAAAGTACTAGTACATCAGAAGGAAATGCGGCTACAGAGCCTTTGTCACAGAGCTCTTTTTTATTAAATACCGTTGTAACTATAACTTTATATGATTCTAAGGATCAAACAATTATAGATGGAGCTATGGATGTAATCAGTAAATTTGAAGATATCTATAGTAGAACACTTGAGAACAGTGAACTTTATAAACTAAATCACGGAACCCTTCCTAAAGTCCAGAGTAGTGAGAATAGCTATACCGTATCGGAGGAATTAGCAACGATATTAACCAACGGATTATATTATAGTAAATTGTCTAATGGTAAATTTGATATAACAATTGCCCCCGTTTCTTCTTTGTGGGATTTTACATCTGCGACACCACTCGTTCCGGCAAAAGCTGATATTGAAGAGGCTGTGAAAAAGGTTGGATACCAGAATATGGAGATTAGTGGCAATACAGTTACTTTTAAGGAAGATTCCATGGCAGTTGATCTTGGAGCCATAGCAAAAGGGTACATTGCTGACAGAGTAAAAGAATATCTCTTAGAGCAGGGTGTAAAAAGTGCTATGATTAATCTGGGTGGCAACGTACTGTGCGTTGGTGAAAAGCCTTCAGGGCAGGCTTTTAATGTGGGAATTCAGAAACCATTTGCAGATAGAAATGAAATTGTAGCCACAATGGAGATCCGGGATCTGTCCGTTGTATCTTCCGGAATCTATGAACGGTATTTTATGCAGGATGATAAATTATATCACCATATCTTAAATCCTGAAACGGGTTATTCTTATGAGAATAATTTAATTTCAGTATCTATCATATCAGATAAGTCTGTTGATGGTGATGGCTTAAGCACAAGCTGTTTTGCGTTAGGTTTAGAAGAAGGAATGAAATTAATTAATAGTATCGATAATGTACATGCTATTTTTATTACGGATGATTATGAGATGCATTATTCTGACGGCTTCTTTGATGATATTAAAGTAACAGAAATGAAGTAATGAATTCGATTAATTAGGAAAATTGTGCGAGAAAGCACTTAGGAGGATAGAAATTGAAAACAGAGAAGCGTGTGGAAGACTCTAGGGCAGAACAAATACAGATTCTTATGCCGATACATATTAATGGCAAAGGAAGATTATTTGGAGGCAAACTTGTGGAATGGATTGATATCGTAGGAGGTGTTGTTGCAAGAAGGCATTGCGAATGTAATGTAATAACAGCTGCAATTGATAATCTTCAATTTAAAGAAGGTGCCTTTTTAAATGATACCCTGGTATTGGTTGGTAGATTAACCTATGTTGGTAATACATCTATGGAAGTTCGGATTGACACTTATGTGGAAGACCTTAGCGGCATAAGAAAACCAATTAATCGTGCGTACCTTGTATTTGTTGCCCTAGGAGAAGACGGGAAACCCGTAAGAGTACCGAGATTATTATTGGAAAATGAATCTGAGAAGGCAGAATGGCAGGGTGCACTTAAGCGCAATGAACTGCGAAGAATCAGAAGGATTGAGGGATATTAAGTAAATATTATGAAGTAAATATATTAAGGCATAGGATGGGACAAACAAGCATATATTAGAAAAAACATGCTTGGGGGCACCATGATGCAGCAATATATTGAAGAAAGGATTTTAGAACTTGCCAATTATACCATAATGACAAGAGCGACGGTGAGAGAAACAGCTTCAAAATATGGAATAAGCAAATCCACCGTACATAAGGATCTGCAGGACAGGCTTCCTGTACTTAACCCAAATTTATACCATGGGGTGAATGAAATACTTATGCTGAATAAATCAGAGCGGCATATCAGGGGAGGACTAGCTACCAGAAATAAATATATGTGCCAGTCAAAATGTGGATAAGTATATAGTAACAATAGGCATGTACTAATTGACGGCTGTTGCAAATAAATTGAGATATTTATATTGCAACAGTCTTTTTTTAAACTCATTCTGCATACAATATAAAAACAAGTATAATAGGGGGATATCCTTTTGAAAGGCTATATAGAAGAAAGGGCAGTAGAAATAGCCAACCACATAATTGATAATAATGCAACGGTGAGGCAGACGGCAAAACAGTTTGGAATTTCGAAATCAACCGTACATACGGATGCAACGAAAAGGAATGATTTAATATACATACAAAATAGCAGGAGATTTGACTTTCTATAAGATAAAATGGGTCTTATACTTAGTCAAATCTCCTGCTATAATATTTTTATAAGTGAATCTATATATTACTCGCTCTTTTCGCCGAAAGAGAGCACTAGATTTAAAACAATACCAACTACTGCAGCAGTAGCAATGGCAGGAAACTGCATACCAAACATTGAGATCATTCCGTTCTCGAATCCAAAGCTTCCGCCAAGGCCGATAATTAGAATAACGGCAATAACAGCTAAATTCTTAGATTTAAACATATCGACTTTTTTGTCCATCATAATGGTGATACCCTGTGCAGCAATTACACCAAACAGATAAATGGAAAGTCCTCCGATAACAGCCTTAGGTATGGAATATACTACGTTAATTAATGGTGTAAAGCAGGAAATTACCATTGTGATAATGGAAGCTGCAATTAATACGGGAACTGAGAAGATTTTAGAAAGAGCCATAGCACTGATATTTTCTCCGTAATTTGTTCCGGCAGGGCCTCCAATTAAACCAGATACAATATCACCAATACCATCACCAATTAAGTTAAGCCCTAATTTGTCCTCAATATCATATTTTTTAGCTCCTTTTTTCCTAGCCAAATCATTTACATAGATATCAAGCTGATAAATATGCGCTGTAGATTCAGGTATTGTAGCTATTGCGATTGGCATAATAGCAGCAACAGCAGCTAAAGAAGGCTTTGGTAATGTAAATATAGGTAAATTAATAAATCCTTCCGATGCAATTGTATTAAATGTAATAAAAGGAATTCCGGTAACTGCACCGATAACAGCAGCAGTGATATAACCCGTAAAAAGGCCAAAAAGAATAGGCAGCTGACTCAGCTTACCTTTTAAGTATACAGAATATATAATTGTAGAAAATAAGGTAACGAGAGATACGATCCAGGCCATATTGGATGCAAGACCAGTTTGTTCTGCAGCTACAGCAGGAATAGCAGATGCGTCTGCCATTGCGATAGCGGACAAAGATAAACCAATGATAATAGAAATACTGCCAGTAACAGTTGGTGGAAGAACTTTATCGATGGTTGACTTTCCAGAACGTTTAATAATCATTCCTGCAATAATGGAAACAAAACCAGACATTACAATACCAAATTGGGCAATGGAGATTTTTTCATTCAGAGAATAATTTGAAAATGCCTCAGCACCCATAATGGAAGCAATGGCAGCAATATAAGAAAAACTGGAACCATAATATAGAGGAATCTTTCTTCCTGTAACTAGGATAAAGCATAGAGTTGCTAGGCCGCTGGCAAAGATAGTAGTAGATACATGGAACCCGGTAATTAAAGCAACTAGGACAGTTGCGGGAAACATTACAACGATCTGCTGAAGAGCAAATGGGATTAACTCAAGTATCGGGGGACGTTCATCAGGCAAGTAGCCAATGGATTGGTTTTTGGTTGACATAATAAAAATACCTCCTGTAATTTTTTATATTTTGACATATCAATACAAATTTGTAAAGGGGTTTTCCTGAAAAAAATGAATAAATTATCAACTGGAGAATATTTGAATCCTAGGGAGTAAAAAGTAATCGCACAATTCAAACATATCATATGAATTGTGCGATTAGTCTTGATTATTTCCTGTGAAATCAGGGTATTCCAACAATGAGTTAGTTATGGGTCTATAGTTTAATAATTCTGGTGGATTCTTAATTTATGAAAAGACTGGTCTTTCGACAATGAATAAATAAACATAAACAATGAATAATTATAAGTTACTATAAGTAATCAAAAGCAATAATAAGAAATCTATGAACCAGTCAATCTACATTCCAGGTAATCAAATAACAAAACACCTCGCGGTAATGAAGGCTGAGTAGTAACAGAATAATTCGCTGCTTTAGTAGCTTCGGTTGTAATCTACTTTATTTTTAGGTAATTCTTTTCCTGTCACATAAGCCTTCAGATTTTCTTGAAAAATTGTAAATAGACGGGCCTTAAAATGTGTGATTAGTCCTGAAATATGTGGTGTTACTAATACATCATCCCGATCCCAAAGAGGGCTCTCCTTTGGTAAAGGCTCTTTCTCAAATACATCAAGACCGGCAAAAGATAAGTTCCCCTTATCTAGAGCATCGATTAAATCATTCACATTTACGGACAAGCCGCGTCCTACATTAATAAAAGCGGAACCTTCCTTCATTTTTGAAAAAATGTCCTTATTAAAATAATTTTTGGTTAAATCAGTTAAGGGTATGATGTTTACAACGAAATCAGATTTACCGATATGATCAGCCAATTCAGATTGCATTACAGTTACATCCATATAATCTACAGGACATCCGCTTCGGTTAACGCCTATGGTGTGCATGCCAAAGGCTTTCGCTAAACGGCCTACCTGTAAACCAATATTACCGGTACCTACAATCATAATAGTGCTCTGATTTAGCTCCATAATCTGCTTGGGCGAAGCCCACTCTTTTTTGCTTTGATCTTTTATGGCTTTACCTATCCCTCTGACATAGGAAAGTATCATGCCAAAGACAGATTCTGCAATGGGAACGGCATGGATGCCGCTGCTGGTTGTTAAGGAAATGCCTTTACTTTTTAAACCGGCTAAATCCATGTAATCAATACCGGCAGTATGCGATTGAATCCATTTTACATTACTGTTTGGATTATTTAAAATCTCGGGACCTATTTTAAAATCCCAGCCATAAATTATTTCGACATCATCATAATTTTTATTGCTGTTATCTTCCCCGCCTTTTAACAATTCAAAGTCAGGTGCGATTTCTTGAATCGTCGTCATTTGTTCCTCTGTTGTACTTT
The DNA here is from genome assembly GCA_029239455.1 of Anaerocolumna sp. Classification (GTDB taxonomy): domain Bacteria; phylum Bacillota; class Clostridia; order Lachnospirales; family Lachnospiraceae; genus Anaerocolumna. The sequence goes on along the minus strand of JAQZAX010000108.1, from coordinate 2,247 downwards.
GCAACAATAAAATGCTTTTCTTACCCATAATACACCTCCAATATTAATAATATATTAATTCTAGCCTATTTGATTGGGTCTATCAAGCCTAACATAGGAAAAGTAGAGAAACAGTAAATAGCAGGATACAAATGAATATATTCCATAACGCGTTCATAAGATATAGAAAATGAAAAAAAGGACAACTTATGGTGAGAAATAGGCAAAATAAGATGCTTCAAATTGAGTTTCATAATGAAAATGATCCGAAAGAATTGGCAGATTATCTAATAAAAATAATTGTTGAACAGATGATACTAGATACAAAGAAGAAATACAATTTGCATAAGAACTGTGACGGGAAGTAACTTATGAAGAATGCTGTTGCATATTGCAGAGTTTCTACCAATAAGGAGGAGCAGTTAGATAGTCTTGAAAGCCAGCAAAAATTCTTCCACGAATATGCCAAAAGGAATCAATACAATCTTGTCTGGATATATGCAGATGAGGGTAAGTCAGGAACTAAAATGAAGAATCGGTGCCAACTGTTAAAATTATTAGCAGAGGCAGAAAATAAAAAGTTTGACATGGTTTTGATTAAGGATGTATCCCGTTTAGCGCGTAATACGGTGGACTTTTTAACCAGTATAAGAAAATTAAAGACATTAGGGATAAAAGTTGTATTTGTAAATTATGATCAAACTTCTTCCGACAGTTCAGAGTTTATGCTTACCTTGTTAAGTGCTATTGCGCAAGAAGAAAGTGCCAATACATCAAAGCGTGTAAAGTTTGGGAAGAGGCAGAATGCTGAGAGAGGGAAAGTGCCTAATCTCATATTTGGATATGATAAAATAATTGGAGATTATTTTAATCTACTTATTAATGAAAAAGAAGCAAAAGTGATACGGGAAATCTATCGCATGTATACCGAAGAGGGAATGGGAACAACTAGAATTGCACAAGAATTAAATAGAGCAGGAATTAAAACAAAAAGGGGCTGTAATTGGAGTCAGTGCGGGGTAACCAGGTTACTTACGAACGAAATCTATATTGGCAAGGTGATAAATGCAAAAGAAGAAGTAGTCGACTTTTTAACTGGCACCAGGCAGCGAATGAGGGAAGATCAAAGATTGATTACCTACAATCAAAGCTTGCAGATTATTGAGGAAGAGACTTTCAATAAGGCAAATCAACTTCTGAGTGGCAGAAGAAATTCCTTTTTGCAGGCAGGTGTAAGGGAAACGGCTGCTCACGTATTTAGCAGACTTATCTACTGCAAATCCTGCAAAAAAGGTTTTCGTAGAATTGTTCGTACCTATCAGAATACTTATATCAAGTGGGTGTGTTCGTGCAGAAATAGTAACGGTGTTAGTGCCTGCCCTAACAAGAGCGCGGTTGAGGAAGATAAATTATTGACAGAAATCCTACGTTACCTAAGTAATATCATTGACAGCAGCCCACAGGCTCTGCAAACTCTGTTTATGGAATATAATCGCAGGATAATGCAGCTAAATAGACAGGAACCACGGATGGAAGATTACTTGATTCGAATGAATAAAATAAAAAAGGAAAAGCAAAAGTACATAGAGATGTATAAGAATGATATTATTGGTATCAAGGAGTTAAAGGATACAGTGGATCGAATTGACAGAGAACGAAAGCAATTGGAAAATGAAGTTGAGCTCATGAAATATAAGGACAGCAATATTACCACCTCAGAGTCTGATTCAAATCAATTCATACTGGATGAAATGCTACGACCAGAGAGAATGACAAATCAGTTACTTAAAAAAGTAATTCGTAAGATTACCATAGATGAAGAACAAAAGATAGATGTCTATATAAAAAATATATAAATATAGTTTAAATTAATAATAACATAAGTGGTTGAATAGTATTTAAACTTCCTGTATTGTAGCATAAGAAGCAGTCACAAAGAATAATCTCTAGTGACTGCTTTTTATCTGTTAATTAGGTGAAATACCGTTCCAAAAAGTATCTTCCGTACATAAAGATGTGACGGAACGTTTAGTACAGATTAACCCCTCCCTAGCCAACAGAGCCAGAGTCGTATTAGACTTAAATAAATCTGAAAGGCACATAAGGGGAGGTTTAGCCACAAAGGAAAAATATCTTCATAAAACAAAATACGGTCAGGCGTACTAACAAAATATAGGAATCCTTGAAATAGAACCGATAAACCATCATTTTGGGTGTTTTGGTTCTATTTCTATTGACATGATTGACTATAATACTTATAATATGAGA
>JAQZAX010000107.1 GCA_029239455.1 Anaerocolumna sp. | reverse complement strand
CTGCACCGGTCTGTTTATTTTTCCTTTGATACACGCCTTTACGCAAGATTTCTCAGTACACTCGGTACAAGGAATAACCTCCGGTAGCTTATTTGCGGCACCTGTATAATTTTCAAAGCGCAGGGAACGTATCACAGTATCAACAGCCAGGGAATGTGGGCATGCCTTTTTACAGGAAGCATCGTTACAAAGGAGGCAGGAACTGACTTCTTCTCTTAGCTTATTCTCTTCATATAATAGTTTGCTCATAATCCTTCCTCCTTTATATACGGCCTACTCTCTTTACATATTGTCCATATCCTGGTTCTCCAACGAAGTCACCGTTGTCATAAACTAACCTGCCGCGAACAAAGGTCTGTACCGGATAGCCGTGAAGTTTCTTACCTTCCCAGATTGTATGGTCATAATCGGAATGCATATTATTAACTGAAACTATAAAATCCTTGTTAGGATCATATATTACAAGGTCCGCATCTTTTCCAACAGAAATAGAACCTTTGCTTGTACAGCCAAATATTTTCGCTGGATTAAAAGAACATAATTCTACCACACGGTTAAAACTTAATTTACCTTCATTTGCAGCAGAAAGCATATAAGGGTACAGGTTTTCCACTCCGGCACATCCGTTTGGAATCTTTGTAAAATCATCTTTTCCCCAGTCCTTCTCATAGCTTTGAAATGGACAATGGTCAGTTGCTACTGTATCAATGGTACCGTTTTGAATCGCTTTCCAAAGAGCATCCTGACTTTCTTTGCCCTTCATAGGAGGTGAACATACGAAGTTTCTTCCATCTTCTCTCTTATAAACATCACAGGTATATTCTAAATATTGAGGGCAGGTTTCCACATAAATGTCGTAACCATCCCGTTTCGCTGCAACGGCTGCCTCTAATCCTTCCTTATCTGCCATATGAACAAGATATAAAGGTGCCTCTACGGATTTTGCCCAGTGTATCGCTCTTTTATCTGCTTCCGCTTCTACATATTCTGGTCTGCTAAGATAGTGATACCAAGGTGAGGTTTTACCTTCTTTTAAGAATTTTTCAACATTTAAATCAATGAGGTCTGGATTTTCCGCATGAATATTGGTCATAGCACCGGTTTCTTTTGCTTTTTGTAATACCTTTACCAATGTTGCATCATCCACCATCATGCCTTCTTTTTTGTAGACTAAAAAGCATTTAAAACTGGTAACACCAAAAGCTACGGCCGCTTCAAATTCATCTAAGATAGCACCATCATTTAAATCAGTGATACAGCAGTGAAATGCATAGTCAACACAGGCTTCCGGGTCACACAGCTGCTTTCTTGCCTCTACAGTTTCAATAATGCCACGGCCTTTTCTCTGCATAGGATAATCAAATACGGTAGTTACACCACCACAGGCTGCAGCTCTTGTACCTGAAAGGTAACTATCTGCAGATACTGTGCCTCCAAATGGCATTGCCAGATGAGTATGTACATCAATTGCTCCCGGAAGTACAAGCATACCAGAAGCATCTACTATTTTGGCGCCTTCCATAGAAAGTTCTGTACCAATCATGGCTACTTTACCGTCTTTTACCCCTAAATCAGCTTGAAAGGATTCGGTAGGTGTAACAATTGTTCCATTTTTTATAATTAAATCCATAATATCTTCCTTTCTAATGATTTTATCAAGTAATAGCGTAAACTTTGAAGTTCCGCAATTACCTAGCTTTGTTTTATATAGGTATTTTATCTGCTAAATAATACATGCAGGCTTCATCACTTAGTATAATAAGATCCGAAAGCCTGCATAATTACTGTTACTTTGTTGCTTCTTCCCAATACTTCGCAGTAAATGTTGAATCATCTACTACAGGTGTAGCAGCTAAATCTTTATTATAGAGAGCTAAATAATCTGCTGTCTGCTGAATTGCTGCCATATCGATGGAACCGATGTTAGCTGGATCAAAACCTTCTGGAACTACAAGTTTAGCAACTTCTTCTGCCATATAAACCTGATGTTCTAAGGAAACAGACTTATCTACATTATAAACGATTTCTCCTGCAGCCTGTGGATTTGCACTAGCTTCTGCCCATCCTTTAATAGATGCTCTAAGGAATCTGACAATCAGATCTTCATTTTCTGCTGCCCATTCAGAATTAACAAATAAACAGTCTTCCATCATTGCAACGCCTTCATCATTCATGTCAATTACATTTAAATCTTCTTTTGCAATTCCTGATTCTAATAAAAGACCAAATTCATTGTAAGTCATAGCGGAAGCTGCATCAATGGAGCCTTCTTTCACCTGATCCATTGTGTAATCCTGCTGAACAAGTTCTAAATCAGAATTTTTATCTAACTGGTATTTTTCTAACAGTGCAAGAATTTCGTATTCATTACCACCAAACCAGTTACCAACTTTTTTACCTGCTAAATCTTCTGGACTAGCGATACCTGTTTCAGCCTTTGAAACTAATAAAAGACCTGATTTCTGGAATATCTGAGCTATTTCTTGTAATTCGTATCCTTGTGCCTGGTAAGTCATAAGACTGGAAACCCAGGTAACACCAATATTAGCAACACCGTTGTAAACATTTTGCTCTGGAATAATATCACTGCCGCCAGGAAGAATTTCGATATCAATTCCTTCCTCCTCGTAATAACCTTTTTCAGCTGCTACATAATAACCCATAAACTGTGATTGTGGAAGCCATTTCAATTGAAGTGTTACTTTATCTAACTCTCCACCTGCTGCTGTTGTCTCTGCTGCTGTTGTCTCTACTGCTGCTGTTGTTTCTGCTGCCGTTGTCTCTGTTCCACCTGTTGCAGACTTATCTGAGCTGCAGGCTGCCATAATAGTTGCAGCTGCTGCTACAACAAATAAAAGTAAATTTCTCTTTTTCATAATTCTTTCCTCCCTTTTCAATAGGTTTATCTTTGTGAAGCATGCCATTTAATAGCTCTGCGTTCCACCACTATAATAAATAAGTAAAGTATGATTCCAACCAGGGAGGCCATTACGATATAAGACCAACCCATCGCCATCATTCCTTTTCTTAAATTATCCTTTACTCCAAATCCAAGCCCTGAAGTAGATGCCGCAAAATATTCACTTATCATAGCAGCCATTAAGGCAGCCGGTACATTAATTTTGATTGCGGTAAAAATACTGGGCAGGCAATTTGGTAAACGAAGTTTAAAAAACACTTCTTTTTCAGATGCCGCATAGGACTGCATTAAGTCTCTGGCAAATGGCTTCAAATCATTTAAACCGCGATAAGAATTGATTGCCATGGCACCCATACAAACGACGGTTACAACACCTACTTTTTGACCAAATCCACTTTCAAACCAACGATTCATAATTGGTGATAGTGCAACAATGGGAATTGCATTAAAGGTAGCGATTACCGTAAGCCCTGTGTAACCCCACTTTGGAAATTGTGTTGCAATCACAGCTACCAAAAAACCAATGATACATCCTATTACTAACCCAACAAGTGCTCCATTTACCGTAGTAAGTGTATCTATAATTGCCTTATTAAAGTTTTTTGATAAGGTTTTTATTATTTCAGAAGGTATTGGAAGTTGAAAGGGTTTAAAACCTAACAATTTATGTATCATCCTGCCTTCCCACAGTGCTATCATCAAGATTCCAAAAGATGCTGGCAGTACAATGTTTTTTATTTTATCTTTCATCTGTCAGGCACCTTCTTTCTGAACAACTTCCTTTTTCCAAGGAATAAATTTCTTTTCCAATATCAGAATAATGGAATAACTGATAATTCCCATTGCTGCACTGGTGAATACCGATGCCCAAAACATATCCTTCGTTCCCGAATACAAGGAATATAAAAGTTTTACACCGATTCCACCGCTAGACCCTAACATATCCACCAAAATGGATGCAGTTACCGACATTGGTGCGGCTATTTTTAAACCGGCGAATAGATATGGCAAGGAGTAGGGAATCATTAATTTAAAATAAATACTTTTTTTGCCTGCTGCATAAGAATACATCAGTTCCTTCTTCTCGTTGTCAACACTGGTAAGTCCGCTTAACATATTTACAGATACCGGAAAGAAAGTAATATAGGCTGCTATTATGGTTCTTGAAGTATTCATATCTCTTACAAGATTAAATATAATAGGTGCAAGTCCTAAAACCGGTACCATCTGAGAAAAAATCAAGTAAGGAAATGCTATCTTTTCTACAGTTTTTGATAAGCTCATAACAATTGCAAGCAAAAAACCTACACCAGCACCTAATATAAACCCTAGGATTGCTCTTGAAAATGTAAGTCCTGCAGCACCAAGGAGTTCTGAAAAATTCTGAATAATCACCCAGAAAATGGTGTGCAAATATGGTAATTTTGCATCTGCCATGGGATCATTTAGAACTCCCGCAAGGAAAAATGCTCCCAGTTCCCATACCAAAAAGATGCCAATCACCCAAACAATGTTAACTCTAAGCCTTTCTTTTTTGGATATCATGCTCATACCCCCTCAAAGCTGTTTCGTATCTTAGTCATATAATCAAAAAATTCAGGTGTTTGTCTGCATTCCATGTCCCTAGGTCTTGGTAAATCAATATCTACCACTGCAGAAACACGTCCAGGATGAGGAGATAATACCACTACTCTGTCAGATAAAAATACAGCTTCTGAAATATTGTGGGTTACAAAGATTACGGTTTTATTGGTCTTATTCCATATGCGAAGTAAATCAATCTGAAGTTTTTCTCTAGTAAATTCATCTAATGCAGAAAACGGTTCATCCATTAACAGGATTTCTGGCTTTATTGCTAACGCTCTCGCGATACCAACTCTTTGCTGCATACCACCACTCAGTTCATAAGGATAATGCTTACCAAAATCTAACAACCCTACTAATTCAAGCATTTTAGTTACTCTTGCAGTTCGTTCAGATTTTTTCATACCCATTAACTCCATTGGCATACAGACATTTCTTCGTATGGTCCTCCAGTCATAAAGAACAGGATTTTGAAAAACAATACCGTATTTCTTTTTAAGTCTTACGTCCCTAGGGGTCTCTCCTCGAACCGTTATATTACCAGAAGTTGGTTGAAGTAAATCTGCAATCAGACGTAACAAGGTAGTTTTGCCACAGCCGGATGGTCCCAAAAGTGAAATAAATTCGCCTTGTTTTATCTCTAAATTAACATTCTGTAGTGCTGTTACCGGCTCCCCACCATTTTTGTCTGGGAAAACCATGCTTACATTCTCAATTTTAATTTCTGTTCCTGTTTCTTTGGAATTTGAAAAATCCCTCTCCATAAACTCTGTTGTATCTGTATAATTAAATGCTTCCATATGTGGCCTCCTTTTTATTTTCTTAGATAATTGCGAAAACAATAAATATTCTGGATTTGTGATACAATTTATATAATTTCTTCCCAGGGGGGATACTCCTTCTGATTAACTTCCGCTCCAGAATTGTAAAAAAGCAACGACGCAAAAAATGCTTGCGCCGTTGCAATAATAGTTATCGATATAATTTATGATATATTGTTATCAAGTCTTCTTTTGCTATACTTTTTATGGTGTTCGATGGACTTCCACTATTCATGGCGTCCTGTGACATCTTATCCACAACCCCATAAAAATCATCCTCTATAATTCCATATTCTTTTAAAGTTGGAATCTCACATACTTTACAAAGGCTTGTAAGTTTCTCTAGGAATGCGCCTGCTGCTTCTTCATCACTCTGTGAATTATCTGCCGCTCCTATGGCTCTTGCAATGGCAGCAAACCTACCATAGCACCCATCCATAACATACTCTAAACAGTCTCTAATTAGCATGGCATTAGAGATTCCATGAGGCACATGAAAAATTGCTCCGATTGGGCGGCTCATTCCGTGTACCAAAGTTACGGAAGCATTATTAATACAAATTCCTGCTTCATAGGCTGCAATGGCCATCTCTTCTCTTGCCTTTTCATCTAAACCATTTTCATACACCACAGGCAGATAGGTAAATATACGCTTTATGGCAGATAGTGCGAACATGTCAGTTAAAGTATTTCCCTTTTTTGAGGTGTAAGCTTCCACTGCATGAGTTAAAGCATCCATTCCAGTTGCAGCTGTTATATTTTTGGGTGTAGATAGAGAAAACTTTGAATCAATAATTGCTAAATCCGGCAATAAAGATTCTCCCTTTAATAGCATCTTTATATCACGCTTAGAATCCGTAATAATAGTAAATTTAGTTGCTTCGGAACCAGTTCCTGCTGTAGTTGGAATTAGAACAACGGGAGGAAATTCTCCTTCCATTGGGACTCCGGCATAATCCGAAATTTTACCACCCAAAACTGCCATGGCTGCAATGGCTTTTGCACTATCAAGGGGGCTTCCTCCACCAATACCAATGCAAAAATCACATCCGGTCTCTTTATATGCTTTCACACCCTCTTCTATCATGATATCCGTAGGTTCGCCAACAATATCATTAAATATCTCAAAATCTATACCAAAGCTTGTTAGATAGTCTGTTAGAATTTTTACGATACCCATTTTAGTAGTGACCTTACCACAGACAATAAAAGCTTTTTTGCCATAAGATTTCATTAAATTTTCACTTAATTTTATTGCATCTTCACCAATGATAGACTTTTTTGGTAATTGAAACTCATATGCCATCTTCTTACTCCTTACTAAATGAATTCTTTATCTACAATACTTAATACCTCGTCAAGTTTCATTAATTCCTCTACTAATTGTTCCTCCGTAATAATAAGCGGTGGCGCAACAATAATCATATTTTCATGGGTATACGTCATAAATTTACGTTCTTTTAATTTACCAAGTATCTTACCCATAATACCCTCGGTATCTTTACCGTATGGTACCAAAGCCTCTTTTGTTTTCTTATCTTTTACTAATTCAACAGCAGAGAATAATCCAATATATCTAACATCCCCGACACAGGCATGTTTTGTTTTCATTTCTTCTAATTTTGCACCTAGAACTTTACCAACCTCATTCACATGAGACAAAATATTTGAATCTTCATAATAATTAACGGTTGCAATTCCGGCTGCACAGGCTAAAGGATGACCACTATAGGTTAATCCGCAGGATAATAAGTTATCATCAAAATATTCTGCAATCTTTTTACTTACGACTACACCACCAAGTGGAACATAACCACAGGTAACACCTTTTGCAAATGTAACAATATCCGGTTTTACATCAAAATGTTCAAAAGCAAACATTTTACCGGTTCTGCCCCAGCCTGTCATAACTTCATCACAAATCATCAGTATATTGTATTCATCACATAACGCTCTAACTCCCGGCAGATAGCCTTTTGGGGGAATAATTACACCATTGGATCCTGTAATTGTTTCAAGAACAATGGCGGCAACACTGTCCGGTCCCTCGTATTGAATTTGTTCCCTGAGTTTTCCTAAATAATATTTTGTTGCATCTTCTTCTGAAGGAAAATCAATGACTTCTCTATATACATAAGGATCAAAGAACTTTACGAATCCAGGAATACCTGGTTCTAAGGTATATCTTCTTGGTTCACCGGTTAAATTACCTGCACCAAATGAGGAACCATGGTAACTGCGGTAACGGCTGAATACTTTTGATTTGCCAGTAAACAATCTTGCAATCTTAACTGCATTTTCATTGGATTCTGCTCCGGCATTGGTAAAAAATACTTTTCCCATGGTATCTGGCATCAGCTCAATAATCTTTTTCGCTAGTTTTGCTCTGGATTCTGCACCATAAGATGGTGCGACAAAACAAAACTGATCTACCTGTTCTTTGATTGCATTATTTATTTCTTTATTTCCAAATCCGACATTTAAATTTACTAACTGGGAAGACATATCGGTATATCTATTGTCTTCATAGTCCCATAGATAAATTCCTTCCGCCTTTTTTATTGATATAGGATTAATATTTTTTTGTTTGCTCCAAGATTGCAAATTATAAGTTTTCAGTGTACTTTTAATTTCTTCACCAGTCATATCCCTGCCCTCTTTCTTTAAAAATGCAAACGGGACCTGTCCAATTGAACACGCCCCATTGCATTTAACATTTTATAAGTATGACTGAATTATAATGAAATATCTTTCATTTTTCAATCGATAAGTGACCAGTTTTTTATGTGCACTTGCACAATCATATAATATCTTTGATATAAAAGCCCATGGAGAATTTGATTTTTGCATCTAAATCCATAGGATTTAGACCTGTTATCTTTTCAATCTTTCTGAGTTTGTTTGTTACTGTATTTCTATGAATATATTGTTTTTCCGACATAATCTGCTGACTTCCGTTATTCTCAAGATAAAAACGCAGGAAATCAACTAGTTCCGTCTGTTTTTCTTTATCATATGTAACTAATTTACCTAATATTTCATCATAAAATTCTTTTAAAATATTCTTGTCTTTCACAGCTAAGAGAATTTTATAAATACCAAGTTCATCATAGTAGATTACCTTTTCCTTCATTCTTCTTGCCATCTTCATAGCAAAAAGTGCTTTTTCAAAGTTTTCATCCTGTTTACTGATTCCGGTTTTACAAGGACTGATTCCTATATGAGCCTCCCAGGTAATCTTTCCTTTTCTTGTATATTCCATGAACCTCTTCACAAAATTCTCTACATCATATTTTGTATTGTCCGTTAATACCAATACCAAGCTATCTGTATAAGTAAATGAGATGTATAATTCGTGAATGCTTCTGGCTGCCCTTTCCGCATAAATCTTCATTTCCTGCATATAGGATACGAAATGTTCCTCATCATTACTATCCAGCGTCATTACAACAAAGCAAAAATCGCTGTCTCTGGAATAGCCATAACGTTCCATATAAGATATCTGGGTATCAAAATCGCCCATCTTAAAGATGATATTCTTTATTGTTGTTGCCATACTGATTTCTTTTTGTTCATTTTGCATTATTTTATGGCAGAAATCTCTCGTCATTTCAACCATTAAAGTTTCCCACGGTATGGTATACAGCGGCATATCAACTTCATTGCAATAGTGAATCAATTCATCCGGAACTGTTTTAGTATACGGCCCAATATTAATAACAAACGCACTTGCTCCAACCTCATGGAGTTTCCTAGCAAACTCAATCAGCCAATTGGGGTTATTATTAAGAATCCCTGCTGTAAATACCAATTCATTACCATGAAGAAATTTACTTACATTTTCATCTTCCACAATATGGACCCACTGCACAAGATTGTTTAGTCCCTTTCGACCGGCCAGCAGTTTCATGCGGTATCTGTTCTTACCATATTTAAGTAATTTTTCAACTGTTATTGACATAATAATCACTCCTCTAACTTGAACTGGTTTGCTTTGGCAAACTATTCTAAAGAAAAAAGGGGATGGTAATAAACACATCCCTCTTTGAATATTGC
>JAQZAX010000106.1 GCA_029239455.1 Anaerocolumna sp. | reverse complement strand
GAAAAGCACTCAGAAAATGGAGACTTTTATGAGTATAGAACTTAAAAAATTAACCTTAGAAGATAGCATTAAGATGCAAAAGTATGTAAATCTGCGTCCTATCTATGTTTCGGAAAGACAATTTGTAAATCAGTTTATTTGGCAGGAATATTACGATACCCATTTCTATTGTAACGATAAATTTGCTATGTGCACCACTGGAGAAAAAAAGAAGTTTTTCCCCATGATGCCACTATGTCGAATTGAAGATATTCCCTCTGTTTTTGCAGAAATAAAAGATTACTGGAATCTGGTATTACAAAAACCATTAACTATGTATCTGATTGATCAAATTTTTCTTGATACACTAAAGACTATCCCTGGTTTTGAAGATGACTTTGAGATTATTGAAGACAGAGACAGTTTTGATTACATTTACGATGCCACGAAACTAAAAACCTTAAGCGGCAAGGCCTATCACAAGAAGAAGAATCATCTAAACTCCTTCCTTAAGAATTATGATGGACGTTATGAGTATCACGAAATTAGTTGCCGGAACATGGGCGAAATCATAGATTTTCATAATCGCTGGCTTTTAAATCGCGATTACGAAGACAAGCATAATAGTATACGAAGTGAGGAAAATGGAATCCATAAAATTATAGAAAATTGTAGTTCCGTCAACTGTCATATTGGAGGAGTATCCATAGACGGTGTGTTGGAGGCATATTCTATCGGTACCTATGCACCAGATATTGAATGTGCATTTATTCATATTGAGAAGGCCAATATCAATATTGCTGGAATCTATAATTTTATTAATCAGCAATTTCTGATTCATTCCTTTCCTGATGCTAAAATTGTAAACCGTGAGGACGATTTAGGACAGGAAGGTCTTAGAAAAGCTAAATTATCTTATCAGCCAATTAGACTGGAAGCAAAATACCATCTGTATCAGCGCAGAGAGGGTATGCTGTAGAAGGCATGTTATAGAGATTTGTTGTAGATGATTTATGATAGAAGATTAGTTGTATAAGGTTTTTTAGATGATTTTTTATTGTGTTTTTGATTAATAGAAGCTTTTCCTATCGGTTATTAACCTTTTAAGAAAAGCTTCTTTTTATCCTTGTAATATGATACTAAATGTTATTCTTTCACACTATGTTTCTGGTTAGACTTACATTTTATTTCTTATTTCCAAAACTTTTTTATCCGGGTATTTGTAAATTTCTTCAGAACTATGTATATCATACATTGCAATAATTTCTTTAAAATAACTCTTTAATGTTTCTTTGGAAATAATCTTGTTATTTTCCTTATCTCTGGATATACGTAAGACGGTACGCTCATTGGCCAATAGTGCCTTTAAAGCACTTGGTCCATACCAGGTGAAGCTGTTTACAACATTTTGTATCAGGCGAATTTCTTCCTGTTTGAGCCGATCCTGCTGCAAATCCAAAACATTGATTCCATGACTATTCATACTTTGAAACAATTCAGGATAGGGTATGTCTGCACCGGTTACAATGTAATCTTCCGCAAACAATTCCTTTTCATATAGTCCTAAAGAAAAAGCCTGGGCATAATATAATAGCAATTGAACATAAGCTGGCCCAATCTCTCCATGAGCCAGATTAATCATGTACTGTGCAATCAGACGTACCTTTGATTCCATTAATTTCTCCAGCACTGCCTGTTTACTTTTTCGGAATGCTATACCCGTCAAATTATCCTTATTCTTTAATAAGAGTTCATAATAATATGCCGGGTCCTGTGCAATAGCCTTTAATTTGCCTGAGTATTCCACCGTCGGTATATCCCCTTCAATGTATCGTATGATAGTTGTTTCTCCCCATCCTAATAATTTCGCCAAGGGTTTTTTGCCGATTCGAAAATCTTTTAGTATACCTTTAATTTCACTTACTGTAATAACTGAGTTAGAATTCATTTGTAAATTATCGTTTTTCATCGCTTCATTCCTTTCAGTAAATTTAGTAAAGTTTCATTCCCTTTCTTGTACATCATATATAATTTTTAGCATTCGGTCAATATATTCTTGTTGGTTTTGACATGTTTTTCGTGTTAAAACTTCCTAAATTCATTAATGTCATGAAGGATAATGGACAAGCCACGAAAAATTTGGTCGAAAAACCCCAAGCGAAAGAATTTTAGTATAATCATTCCTATTGGTATCCCGATAATCATGCCAAGTACGCTCATAAACTTGTATCCGATATACATAAAGATTAAGGTTGCAAGAGGACTGATTCCTATACTGTCACCAACCATTTTCGGCTGTAGTACCTGCTTTAATACCTGACAGATAAGATATATTATCATTAAGAATATTGCAGTTGTATAATCCCCTAACAGAAATAATACCAGTGCCCATGGCCATATCACTGCACCTGTCCCAAAGAAAGGAAGAAAATCTAACAGGGCAACCACAAGAGCAAGCAGGAAGGAGTAGTTGACTTTTAGCAATTCAAATCCAATAAATAAAATCAAAATTAGAATAAGCATAATTTTAAATTGTGCTTTAAAATAACCGCCAACTGCAGTTTTGATGTTGCTAATAATCAAGTTATAGCTGTTAATTACTGCTGGTGGAAAAATTCTTCTAACATCTTTTGCAATGTTGTCTCTTTCCTTTATAAAGAAATATGCGGATAGGATAGTGATGATTGTCATAAGCAGCATATTGGCTGCTGAGCTTAAGGATGGTAATTCATTCACTACATTGGTTCCGATTTTAGAGCCATATTCTGCTAAGCTAACTGAGAAATTATCAACAAATGCTTTCATACTGGCTGGAAGTATATTATAAATGCCGATTAACTTACCGGACAATATATCAAATTGAGCTTCAATATTTTCATAAATGGCTGGTATGTCATTCTTAAGACTTAGTAATTCATTTACCAGTAAACTTATCACTCCATAGATAACAGCTACAATTGCTGCAATTACTGTAATCACGATTATGGCAGAGCTATGCTTTCGTACAATGTTAACTTTCTTCTCCAGGAATTTGACTAAAGGATTCGCAATCATTGAGATGATAAATCCAATCACAAACGGCAGAAAGAAATTGATTAACGGTGGGACCAGATAGATTGCCACCAAGATTCCAAGTATTAATATTAATATATTGACTGCTATTTTAAGATATAGTATTAACTGCTTCATCGAATCACTCCTAGCTGTAATGCCTTTCTTTTAATGTAATTATTTTACTTCTTAACCTTATTATACTACTTTTTTTATTTTGTGTAAATGAGGGTTATGGGATTATTTTGCAGTTTATGTAATTAGGCATCTTCGTCGCGAAGATGCCCACTGCTTCCTAAAGATTTTTTCGAATGTTTCTGATACCTCGAATCTATAGTGCCCAAAGCCTAACACTTTTGGTACCATATATTATGCAAAATTTATTTTAAGAATGATTTTAATGATAAGGTTATAAAAAATATAATAGCTGCTATAATCACTATGGTTGGACCAGTTGCTGTATTATTGTAATAAGACAGAACAAGGCCAAGAACGCCTGAAAACATGGATATGAGGACGGAGAAAGCGTGGTACTCTCTCATGTTTGCAGATATGTTACGACTTGCGGCTGCCGGCAGTATCAAGAGGGCATTGATAATTAAGATACCTACCCATTTGATAGACAGCATGACAATAAGGGCTATGATTACAACAAATATGTTATCAATTAACGCTACTTTTATATGTTTACTCTTAGCAAGTGTTTCATTTATGCTTACTGCGTGTAGTTTATTAAATGCGAAACCCCAGAATGCCAAGGTCAGGACAAATATCACGAGGAGAAACCCTATTTCTATTGGTGTTATACTTAAGATATCACCTACCAGGAGACTGGAGTATTTGGAGAAATTACCGCCCCTTGACAGGATGACTAAACCAAGTGCAGTACTTAGTGAGGCAAAAACTGATATTACGGTATCTGTTGATACGGTCTTTCTTCGCTTGATTTGATTTAATACCAAGGCAAAGGCCATTGCAAAAAGCACCATAGACAGGTTTGTATCTGCAATTCCAAATATGATGCCGATTGCAATACCGGTTAATGCCGAATGCCCTAAGGCATCGGAAAAGAAAGCCATCTGGTTATTTACTATCATGGTCCCTAGTATTCCAAATAATGGTGTTATAATTAGTATTGCCAGTAAGGCATTTTTCATAAAGTCATATTGTATCCACTGAAAGGGAATAATCCCTTCGATAATTTGATAGATTGCTTCCATATCGGGCTCCTAACTTTCGTGCTTTTATTCTATCCAAATGCTGCTTTAAATTCTGGACTTGTTAAGACTTCCTCCGGAGTGCCTTCTTTCTTAATTGTCTTATCTAACAGAATGACATTGTCGGAATATTTTTTAACAAATTCAAAATCATGAGATATCATTATAATGGCAAGATCATAATTTTCTTTCAGAAGCTGAATATTCTTATAAAATAACTCCATCCCATTGCGATCGATTCCGGATACAGGCTCATCTAATAATAATAGATTTGGCGTCGGGGTTATGGCAATGGATAATAAGACTCTTTGGAGTTCTCCGCCGGATAAATCGCAGACTGCTTTATCTATGAGGTCCTGTGCCTGAAATATTGCAAGACTCTCCTTCACCTTATTATATATCTTTTTACTTTTAAGCAAAAATACCGGCGTGTTACTAATATAAGACGCAAATAAATCATAGACACTGGTTGGAGTGTTTTTAGCAATATTTAAATGCTGGGGCACATATCCTACCCGCAAATCCGACATTTCATGCTTACTAATATTCTGAAAGGAAATGGTACCCTGGTGCTTTATTTCCCCAAGCAGGGCTTTAATCAGTGTGGTTTTACCAGCACCATTGCGTCCAATGATTGTAGTTAATTTACCGCAATGAATGTGTAAATTAATATTCTCTAATATAGTGTTTCCACCTATTGTAACACCAATGCCGTTTGTTTTAATACAATGCAGACCACAGGCACCAGGCGCTGTGGTCTTTGTATTTGCGGTTTTTGTATTTGTAATCTTTGTTTCTGTGTTCTTTGTTTCTGTATTCTTTTTGTCTGTATTCTTTTTGTCTGTATTCTTTTTGTCTGTATTCTTTGTTTCTGTAATCTTTGTATCTGTATTCTTTTTGTCTGTATTCTTAATAATAGTATTCATTCCATAAGCTCCTGTCCAGCCATTCGTATTTCGTCCACAATTGCTCTATATTGCATATGTTTCATCATATCATTTTCCCAATGCCTGTTGCAGCACCTTAATATTATTCTTCATTGCAGTTAGGTACGCATCTTTGTTTAAGTCTCCCGTAACAAGAGAGTCGATGACATAAACCGTCGCACCGGTTTCCTTTGCGATACTGTCAGCAATTGTGGTGCTGTATTGTTCCTCAGTAAATAAAACTTTAATCTGATGTAAATTTACTTCGTCAATTGCTTCTGCAACATCACCTGCACTTAAGGCATAATCACCATCCAAATTTACAGTAAAGATAACCTCTAAGCCCAGTTCTTGTGCTAAGTAGGCAAATGCATCATGAAAGATAACTACTTCTTCTCCCTCTACCCCTTTTAGTGTGCTTTCCAGCTCTGCTTTTAAAACTTGCACCTTTTCCTGATATTGGTTGCCATTTTCCTGATATATGTTTGCATTTTCCGGGTCTAGTTTCGCCATGGCGTCTTGCACCGTTTGAATCTGTTGCAGGTAGTAATTCATATTCAACCATACATGAGCATTGTTTTCTAATTCCTCATCCTCATGCTCATCGCTCTCATTATCTGCTGAAATCTCAGTGCCCCCTTCTAACGCAGCGTCTTCTGCATCTTCTGCATCGTCTACATGGTCTGCATAGTCTGTTTGATCTTCATCTTCTACATGTTCTTCATCTTCTACATAGTCTTCATCTTCTTCATGTTCTTCATCTTCTTCATGAGCATGATCATGCCCCTTCGTCAACAGATACTCTATCCCCTCACTGGCATTAATAACTGATAGGTCTGGATATGCATTCAGTATGTCATCGGCGAAGCTTTCCATGCCTCCGCCATTCATAATAAAAACATCTGCCGCTTCTAGCTTTTGCATGTCAAGTGTTGTTAATTGATAATCATGTAAACAGCCAATCTCATATTCTGTCAGATTAATAACCTCTACCTTGGCACCATCTGTAATATTTTGTGCCAGTAAATACATTGGATAAAAGGAAGTAACAATCGTAAGTTTATCTTTCTCCTTAGCTTCCTTCCCTGTAATTGCTGCTACTATGGTACTTCCAAGAATCAGAACCAGCATAATTCCTAGCAGTATAAATAATTTTTTCTTCATATCTATCATATTCCCTTCTGTTTAATTAACTTAGGTAATTGCAAATCTCCAATATAAACCAATCAATGCTTTATTGCAAATCATTTGCATTAATTATATTATACCCAATTTTTGTTGTCAATAACAAATGTGAAGAGAAAATAAGATATGAAAATAATTTGTAAGAAAAGAAAGTAGCAACTGAAAAATCAATGATATATTTCCTTTTAAAAGCAAAAAAGAATAAGATGTTTGTAGCACCCCACTCTTTTTTGCGAACCAGCCTATTATTTTATGTACTTGCTTCTAATATTCTTAAAATATGCCTTTTATACTCAACAAATTCTTCACTTACAATAAAGTCTTTACCTCTTGGCTTAGGTTCCTTGATTCGTATTTCCTCTGTTATTCTGCCTGGCTTACCAGTCATCATATAGATTCTGTCTGACAGTAGAATTGCTTCATCAATATCGTGAGTTATAAACAGGGTAGATAGTTTAATCTGCTCCATAACTTTTAAGTACCATTGGTGCATACTGCTCTTTGTAATTGTATCCAATGCACTAAAAGGTTCATCTAGCAGAGCCACCCTGTCAGAAAATAAATAGGTTCGAAGCAATGCAGCTCTTTGTCTCATACCTCCGGAAAGTTGGTTCGGATACTTATGCTGTGTTCCTAAAAGGCCAAACTCATCAAAGTATTTTGAAGCAGTTTCTCTGGCTACTTTCTTCTTTTTGCCCTGAATTATCAGTGGTAAAGATACATTATCCAGAATGGTTTTATAAGGAAGTAACAAATCTTTTTGCAGCATATAACTTACTTTGCCGGCTTTCCCTGTAATCTCTTCTTCGTCCAACTTAACGGTTCCTGTCTCTGGCGTTAATAGTCCTGAGATAACATTAAACAGCGTTGTCTTTCCTGCACCACTTACTCCAAGCAGACACACAATTTCATCTTTATTCAGTTCGATGGATATGTCTTCTATGACTTTTGCACCATCATAGAGAACCGTAATATTTTGTGCAGTTAACTTCTCCACGTTAAAGTTCCTTTCCAACCTTATAATCTGCAAATGCTGTAAAAGATAATCGCCCCTTATCTTAGTTGCTGCGGCAATTAATCGCAACATATAAATTACTGTGGCAAATAATCGTTAGAGTATCCGGTTCCTGCAGGAATCTCTTTTTCTACCAGGCTGTTCTCATATAACCAGGCATAGAAGCCATCCCATCTTGCAGGATCGATATATCCCCATTGTTCTACTTCTGCTTTATACTGATCTGCTAGCCAGTTCTGGCTTGCTTTTATTAATTCAGGATCTAATTCAGGTACTGCAGCACAAAGAATGTCAGCTGCTTCCTCAGGATTTTCAATGGAGAACTCATATCCACGTTTTACGGCGTCTAAGAATTTCTTTGCAGTTTCCTTATTATTTGCCAGGTAATCATTATTTGCAATGATAACAGGGCTGTAATAATCTAATTCGGTTCCATAATCAGCAAAATTCAGGTAATTTGTTTCCAATCCTTTTATCTGAGTCGCAATACCGTCCCAGGCATAATAAATCCATACGGATTCAACATCGGTCTGTAATGCGGTAACTACATCACTTACGGTGTTTGGTATGAGATTAATATCTTCGAATTTTCCGCCATCATCTTCTACTATTTTCTTAATTATAGCAAGCTCAATAGGATCTTCCCATGTGGCGTAAGTATGACCTGCTAATTTACTTGGGGAATCAATTCCATTTTCTTTTAGTGAAATTAACCCGGATGTATTATGCTGAATAATCGCAGCAACAGCCGTGATAGGCATTGGAGCATCGGATGCAAAGGTTGGTGCCATGGTATCCTGGAAGCTGATACCGAATTCTGCACCGCCTGCACCGATAAGTGCTGTTGTACTGCCTTCCGGTGGCTGCATAATCTCAACTTCTAGTCCGGCTTCTTCAAAGTATCCCTTCTCCTGGGCTACATATAAACCTGTATGGTTCGTATTTGGTGTCCAGTCAAGAACAATACGAACTTTTTCCTTGGCCGCAGCTTCTGTGACTTCTGCTGTTGTTTCTGCAGATGTTTCATTGGATGTTGTTTCCGTTGATGCATTGTCCTGACCTTTCTCAGAACAAGCGGTTAATCCAAACACAGCTACCATGGCTGTGGCTAATAAAATATACCATTTCTTTTTCATAAACATTTCCTCCTGATTCTATTTTTATTAAAGTAAAATTGACTTTTATTATATAATGTGCCAAGCTTTGCTCGTGTGCACCCGACAGAGGCTGTCGAATTCCATGCCCCGTTTATATTCAAAGTGGCGCAAAAAACTTGGCAAGGGAATTTGACTCTCAAATCTTATTAAGTAATTGCCATTGTAAAACTCCAAATTTTCGCTATTTGTGATACAATTTATAAAATTCCAGAGGGGATTTTAATCTCTACCAGCCCCTCTACCCGTATGCTCCCAAGGCATCAGCGCTTTTTGTAACGCGGTGACTCCTGCCATTAGAAGTAAGCTAATAAATGAGATAAAAAATATGACTGCAAACATTTTGTCAAAGGAATAAGACTTCCTTACTCTTGTCATATATACACCAAGCCCCGTAAATCCCCCCAGCCATTCGGCAACTACCGCTCCAATAATGGAATAGGATACCGATATGCGAAGTCCCGCAAAAAAATGACTCATGGCACTTGGCAGTTTTATATGTAAAAAACGTTGTAATCTGTTTGCTCCCATTGCCTTTAATAGATTTAAGGCGTCTCTGTCCGCAGACCGAAAGCCATCTAGTAAACCAATTGTGATGGGGAAAAACGATGTAATAATAATCAGGGTGACTTTAGGCAGTATGTCATAACCCAGCCATAACACAAGTAAAGGTGCAATGGCAACTGTAGGTATCGTTTGTGTAATAACAATGACCGGATAGATTGCCTTGTGAGCAAATTCAAACCGATCCATAACAACAGCTACCATAAATCCCAGCAAAATACCAAAGGAGAGCCCTAGAAATGCTTCAATCAGCGTCGTTTTGGCATGGCTCATCAGTAATTCAAAATCTTCTATAAATG
>JAQZAX010000105.1 GCA_029239455.1 Anaerocolumna sp. | reverse complement strand
ATAATCAGAGTGATTATAGTAGATTTTCTGATCCATTTTTTTACCAGTAACTTTTATTTTCTCAGCATTAACAACGATTACATTATCACCAGTATCAATGTGTGGTGTGTAAGTTGGTTTATTTTTTCCTCTTAATATTTTAGCGATCTCAGATGAAAGACGGCCTAATGTATGTCCTGTAGCATCAACTACATACCATTTTCTTTCTACTGTAGCTGGACTAGCCATAAAGCTTTTCATGGGTTAACCTCCTTAGATTAATCAAAATCTCAATAGTATTCATATTTATATGTTAAAATACTCTACCGGGGCTTGGTTTAAGTATTCTCACGTCACGTCTTAATATTATATAACATTCCACCTAGTGTGTCAAGCGTTTTATTAAAATTCACCAAATTATCCAAAAAGTTATTTCTATTCATTTTCCCCAATATCTTCAATTTCACTTACTTCAATTCCACTTACTTCACTTAATTCTGACAAATTACCCAAATCCTCCAAATCTTCAAACTCAATTTTTTTAAGCATAAGACCATGGGCAGGTGCCTTGGGGCCAGCATAAGTTCGATCCTTTTTATCCAATATTTTCATCACATAATCTGGTGGGTAAACACCGAGTCCGACTTTCATAAGTGTTCCGACTATAATTCTTACCATGTTATATAAAAACCCATTTCCTGAGATGGTTATCTGAATGATATCTTCCTTTTTCTCAACGTTTAGACTGTAGATTGTCCGTACCGTATCAGTCACCTGAGTCTTAGTGGAACAAAAACTTTTAAAATCATGTTCCCCCGCAAGATATTTGGCTGCCTGATCCATTTTCTCCACCTGTAATGGATAATAGACAAAATGACTATATAATCTCTGGGTTGGTAAAGGAAATCTTCCATTTAAAATGCTATATTGGTATGTTTTCCTGCTGTTACAGTATCTTGGATGAAAATCTGCAGGAACTTCTCTTGATTCTTGTATAACAATATCTTTTGGCAGCCTTTGATTGAGTGCAAAAGAAATCTTCTCGGCTGGAATTCGCGTATTGGTGTCAAAGACCGCTACATTACCTAAAGCATGCACACCAGAATCCGTTCTGCTGGCTCCAATAACTTCAATTGGTTCTTTCAGCAGATGTGTCAGTTCCCTATTTAATACTTCTTCTATGGTAATTCCATTTGGCTGAACCTGCCATCCGCAATAATTTGTCCCATCATAAGCAACTCTTAACAATACGCGTTTCATAATGGACCTCTTTCTTAGAAGCTATATTGCTCTTTATTTTATATGAAAAACAGTAATAAGGTGCTCCATATTACATAACCTATTTCATCTGAATATACAGTATTCATCTGAATATACAACATTTCATCTGAATATAAAACTTTTCATCTCAATATACAGTATTATATCTGAATATTTAGCATTACATCAGAATATATCTTTTAATAATTAATTAAACTATATCCATCACTTCTATAATCGGTTAATAACCACTAACGCTGCTATATACAGCATTAATACCAGAAAAGCCAATATATCTCGTCTTGTATATTTAAGAGGCTTCATTTTCGTACGGCCTTCACCGCCACGATAGCATCTGGCTTCCATGGCCATTGCCAGATCATTTGCTCTTCGAAATGCTGAAACAAACAGCGGGACCAGAAGTGGAATCAGGCTTTTCGCTCTCTTAACCAGTCCTCCGGTTTCAAAATCTGCACCTCTTGCCATCTGGGCTTTCATTATCTTATCGGTTTCTTCCATTAGAATCGGAATAAATCGTAATGCAATTGACATCATCATAGATATCTCATGGACCGGCACTTTTATTTTCTTTAAAGGATTCAAAAGGCTTTCTAAACCATCTGTCAGATTATTTGGTGTTGTGGTAAATGTCATCAGCGATGATCCAAGTATTAAAAAGGTCAAACGAATTGTCATTAAAACTGCTGTTATTATTCCCTCTATGGTAATTTTAATGAAGCCATACTCAAAAATAGTCGTACCAGGAGTTAAAAATAAATTAAAGGTTGCCGTAAAGACAAACAACACAACCACTGCTTTTAAACCTCTTAAAATAAATTTAAGTGGCACTTTTGATAGTTTGATTATGGAAAATAAAAATACTGCAGCAACTATGTACCCGTAATAGTTGCTAAATGCAAATAACGAAAAAATATATAAAATTGTCCCTATTAGCTTAACTCTCGGATCCAGTTTATGGAGTAGAGAATCCACAGGATAATATTGTCCAATTGTTATGTCTCTGATCATTTTGAGCTCCAATCTGTTACTTAAACTATTGCTTCATAACACGAAGAATTTCTTGTTTTGCTTCTTCTACCGTAGTGGCTTTAATGCTAACAGGTATGCCGCGCTTTCTTAATTCATTCATAACATAGGTTACTTGCGGTGCCGCAAGTCCAATTCTCTCAAGTTCCTTGTAGTGCCCAAATACCTCTCTTGGGGTGTCATTAAAGGCAATTTCACCTCGGTTCATAACAATTAACCTGTCCACATATTTAGCTACATCTTCCATACTATGGGACACTAAGATAATAGTAAGTTTACTTTCCGTATGAAGCTTTGCAATCTGCTCTAAAATCTCATCTCTGCCTTTAGGATCTAATCCCGCTGTTGGCTCGTCTAGAATTAAAACTTCAGGTTTCATGGCTAGTACCCCTGCAATTGCAACTCTTCTTTTTTGTCCGCCAGATAGCTCAAAAGGTGAAGCATCTAATAAATCATTATCAATCCCCACCATCTTTAGCGCTTCATAGGCGCGAAGTTCAACCTGGAGTTCATCCAATCCTTGATTACGAGGTCCAAAACAAACATCTTTGAATACTGTTGTTTCAAATAACTGATGCTCCGGATATTGAAATACAAGTCCAACTTTGCTTCTTAACGATTTCATATTAAAACCAGCATCGTAAATATTTTCACCATTATAATAAATGCCTCCGCTTGTTGCCTTAATTAGTCCATTCAGGTGTTGTATAAAGGTAGATTTACCCGATCCGGTATGACCTATCAAACCGATAAACTCTCCATCCAAAATTTCAAGATTTATATCCTTTAGAGCATGCTTTTGATATGCAGTACCCGGGCTGTAAATATAATTTAATTTATCCACTATAATTGACATTGTTACCTCCGTTTACTAACAGCTCTTTCTAAGTTTACTAACATCTCTGTCTATGTTAACTAACATCACTGTCTAAGTTTACAAATTGCATCCACAAACTCATCCGTGGTGAGTATTCCATCAGGGATAGCCAAACCGCTATTTTTAAGTTCATACGCCAATTCTGTAACCTGAGGAACATCCAGGCGATAACTTTTTAACTCCGCAACTTTGGAGAAAATATCTCTTGGTGTCCCTTCCATAACTACCTTTCCCTCGTCCATTACATATACCTTATCTGCAAATATAACTTCTTCCATGTAGTGTGTGATAAGAATTACCGTTACTTTTTCCTTTTCATTTAATTCCTTCACCGTCCGAATTACTTCTTTTCGTCCATTAGGGTCTAGCATAGCCGTCGGTTCATCAAGCACAATGCATTCTGGCTTCATTGCCATAATTCCTGCAATTGCAACCCTCTGCTTCTGCCCTCCTGACAGCTTGTTAGGAGAATGACCTCTGTATTCCATCATACCTACCGCATTAAGGCTGTCTTCCACCCTGGTCCAGATATCTTTTGTTGGAACTCCAAGATTCTCTGGTCCAAATGCAACATCCTCTTCTACCACGGAAGCCACAATCTGGTTATCCGGATTCTGAAAAACCATACCGGCAGATTGCCTTATCAACCACAAATTAGCTTCCTCCGTTGTATTCATATCCTTAAACCATAAAGTTCCTTCCGTAGGCACTAAAAGCGCATTGATATGCTTCGCTAATGTAGACTTTCCGGATCCATTATGACCTAAAACCGCAACAAAATCACCCTTCTTAACATCAATGTTAACGTCATCGATGGCCCTGTTAATGGATTCTACATTACCTTCTTCATCCCGTCTTATATATTCAAATAATAAATTTTTCGCCTTAATAATTCCCATATTGCACCTTCTAAGCTTATTTTAATTTGGCTAACCTACATTCAATATGTGGATAGTATTCAACTTAGTAACTTTATACATTGTAAATTATTCTACTAATAAATGCAATGTATTTTTGTACTGCCCATGAAAATGCTAAAAATGCTTTCAAACCTGAAATTATGGCTTGCAATTAATTTGGAATTATGTTACAATGAAAAAAATTAAATATTTCGGGAGCTTGTGTGTACAGGCTGAGAGGAAACAAAAGTTTCGACCGCACCTGATTTGGGTAATGCCAACGTAGGGAATCACATAAGCCTTTTCTGGGGATGTATCTATACGTAGGTACATCCCCTTTTTATTCCTCCCGAAATTTTATTTTTATCATAGAAATGAGGGTCAAAAGTTGTTTGAGGGTAAGGCAGCCAAATGAATATATATCCAGTGGTATTCATCGAACAACAAAAACTTGGCTTTTGACCCCAAATCCTATTTTATCTTTATCAAAATGAAAGGATGGAAAAGTTTATGTCAAAGAGTATGAAACTATCGTTAGCTGGTATATTAATTGCATTGGGTGTCGTCTGTTCTACGTTCTACATACCAATCGGAGTGGCCAAGGTATTTCCAATTCAACACTTTATCAATGTTTTAGCTGGCATATTGTTGGGACCGGTATATGCAGTCAGTATGGCATTTGTTACTTCATTAATAAGAGTAATATCCGGAACCGGCAGTTTGTTGGCCTTTCCAGGAAGCATGTGCGGTGCACTATTATCCGGGCTGCTTTTTAAGTCCAGTAAAAGAATTTTTATGGGATTCTTAGGAGAAGTTGTGGGAACTGGCATCATTGGTGGTCTTCTTGCCTATCCAGTTGCTACTTTACTATTATCAAAAACGGTTGCATTCTATGGATTTATACTTCCATTTTTAATCAGTACATCCGTTGGATCTAGTTTTTCGATTTTACTTATTTTGTCATTCAAGAAAATGGGAATACTTAAAAAATTATTATCAGAAGGAGAGTACTATGAATTATAGAACACAGATGGAAGCAGCAAAAAAAGGAATTATTACGAACGAGATGAATAGTGTATCTAGAAAAGAGAATTTAGATCCAGAAAAATTAAGAGAGCTAATAGCTCAGGGCAAAATTGTAATTCCTGCAAACATTAATCATATTTCACTAAGTCCGGAAGGAATTGGTGATGGACTTAAGACAAAGATTAATGTAAATCTTGGCGTATCCGGGGATTGTGCAGATTATACCAATGAGTTTGAAAAAGTAAAGTTATCCATAGAACTTGGTGCGGAATCCATAATGGATTTAAGTAATTATGGTAAGACGAATACTTTCCGTAAAGAATTAATTCATTATTCAACTGCCATGATTGGGACAGTTCCAATGTATGATGCCATCGGATACCTTGAGAAAGATCTTATGGCCATCTCAGCAAAAGACTTTTTAAAAGTTGTTGAAGCCCACGCCAAAGAGGGTGTTGATTTTATGACGATTCACGCCGGTATTAATAAACGTACAGTCGAAACATTTAAAAGGTCTCATAGAATTACAAATATAGTGTCTAGAGGCGGTTCTCTTTTATTTGCTTGGATGGAAATGACGGGTAATGAGAATCCATTTTATGAATATTATGATGAATTGCTTGATATTCTTTATCAATATGATGTGACTATAAGTCTTGGTGATGCCTTAAGACCAGGTAGCATTCATGACAGCACAGATGCGGGACAAATAACCGAGTTAATTGAATTGGGGGAATTAACAAAAAGAGCCTGGGAAAAGAATGTTCAAGTATTGGTGGAGGGTCCTGGTCACATGGCAATCAATGAAATTGCTGCAAATATGACGCTACAAAAAAGATTATGTCATGGCGCACCTTTTTATGTATTAGGTCCATTAGTGACAGATATTGCTCCTGGATACGATCATATTACCTCTGCAATTGGAGGAGCTATTGCAGCTTCAAATGGAGCAAACTTCTTATGTTATGTGACACCAGCAGAGCATCTAAGATTACCCGATCTTAGTGATGTAAAAGAAGGAATTATTGCTTCAAAAATAGCAGCTCACGCCGCAGATATTTCAAACGGAATACCAATTGCGAGAGAAATTGATAATAAAATGAGTGACGCAAGAAGACGAATAGACTGGGAAGAGATGTTTTCTTATGCCCTTGATGGAAAAAAAGCCAAAGAATATTTTGAAAGTACTCCACCTGCCGATAAACATAGTTGCTCAATGTGTGGCAAAATGTGCGCTATGAGAACAACAAATAAAATTCTCAATGGCGAAAAAGTAGAATTTAACATTTAAGCCCGGAAAGGATAGATTTGAATGTTTGCAGAACTTCTTGAATCTGTACGAAAGAATTCCCCCTTGGTACATAGTATTACAAATTATGTAACAGCAAATGATTGTGCGAATGTGCTTCTGGCACTTGGTGCTTCACCGATAATGGCAGATGATTTTAATGAAGTAAGTGAGATTACTGCCATGAGTAATGCTTTAGTAATTAATATCGGAACCTTGAATGAAAGAACAATTCAGTCCATGGTTTTAGCTGGTAAAAAAGCGAATGAACTTAATATTCCAGTAATTTTTGATCCTGTTGGTGCAGGAGCTTCAAAGTTTCGAACAAACACTGCATTATTCCTTTTAAATGAAATTAAGTTTAATGTAATTCGGGGGAATGTTTCGGAGATGAAAGCTCTTTGCGATGGTACAAGGAATACAAGAGGAGTGGATGCTAACAATTTGGTTAACGCTGAAACCCTTGACCAAACCATTCACTATGGGAAATCTTTAGCAATAAAATTTAAGTCAATTATTGTCATAACCGGAGTAATTGATATTGTCACTGATGGAACTCAAACTTATGCAATATACAATGGACATCCCTTGATGAGTAAAATAAGTGGAACAGGATGCATGTTAAGCGCTATAATCGGTGGCTTTTGTGGTGCTAACCCTAAGTGTCTATTACCTACAACTGCTGCAGCAGTATGTACCATGGGTATTTGCGGAGAGTTAGGTTATCAGCAAATGACGGAGCAAAATGGTGGAACTGCCACTTATAAAATACATTTAATTGATTCTATAAGTAAGATAAATATAGATATACTAAAGGCAGGTGCTAAGATTGAAAGTAGATAGAAAGTCCATGATATTATATGCAGTAACTGATAGAGCATGGCTAGGCGACAATGGTCTTGAAACGCAGGTTGAAGCCGCTATAAAAGGAGGTTGCACATTTATTCAGTTGAGAGAGAAATATTTGAAATATAATGATTTTCTTGAATCAGCAAAGAAAATAAAAGTAGTAACTGATCGGTATCAAATTCCATTTGTAATTAATGATAATGTAGAAATAGCTGCATCCGTGGATGCTGATGGTGTACATATTGGTCAGGAGGATGAAAAACTGGCAAATGCGAGAAGTATACTTGGCCCTAATAAAATTATCGGTGTGTCGGTACATAACCTTGAAGAAGCAATGAAAGCAGAAGAAGGCGGTGCAAATTATATTGGTGTTGGTTCAGTTTTTTCTACCACAACCAAGAAGGATATTAAACGTCTTACCTCTGATACTTTAAAAGAAATCAGCAATGCAGTCAATATTCCTGTGGTTGCAATCGGCGGGATAACAAAGGATAATATATTACAGTTATCGGGTAGCGGAGTGGATGGCGTAGCTGTAATATCTGCTCTTTTTGCCAAGACAGATATAACAGAAGCAGCCAGGGAACTATATATTCTATCAAATATAATGGTGCAAAGTGAAAGGAATGGATTTATATGAAAAAAGTACTCAGTATTGCAGGATCGGATTGCAGTGGAGGAGCTGGTATTCAAGCTGATATCAAAACCATAACTGCTCACAGGATGTATGCCATGAGTGTCATAACCGCTTTAACGGCGCAAAATACAACTGGGGTTTATCATGTAATGGAAGCTGCCGAGGAATTTGTGGCGCAGCAATTAGATGCTGTATTTACGGATATAACTCCAGATGCTGTAAAGATAGGAATGGTTTCTAACAAAAATATTATTGCTACCATAGTGGATAAATTAATCCACTATAATGCTAAAAACATTATAGTGGATCCTGTTATGATATCAACAAGTGGAAGCAAGTTATTAAATGAAGATGCAGTGAATTTACTTATAAATCAGTTAATTCCAATTGCTACTGTAATAACACCTAATCTTCCCGAGGCAGAAAGTTTATGCGGATTTCCAATTCATACAAAGATTGCTATGGAAGAAGCAGCAAGGGTAATTAGTAAAAATTATAGTGGAGCTATCCTAATTAAAGGTGGTCACCTTATAGACAGCAGTGATGATTTGCTATATATAGACGGGCAGGTTTTCTGGTTTTTGCAGGAACATATTAACAATCCAAATACACATGGTACCGGCTGTACTTTGTCCACAGCAATCGCCTGTAATCTGGCAATTGGAAAGTCAATGAAGGATAGTATTACTGCATCAAAAGAATATATTACCGGTGCGCTACGAGCTAATCTTGATATAGGCAAAGGTAGTGGCCCTTTAAACCACTGTTGGAATATATAAACTCCGAATATATAATTATAGCTGAAAAAAGAGAGTTGTTTCAAAAATATGAAACAACTCTCCACTATTATTAATTATGCAATTGATTAAACTAACTCGATTAATACTTCCATAGCTGCATCACCTTTACGTGGTCCGATCTTAACGATTCTTGTATAACCACCATTACGGCTTACATACTTAGGTGCGATTTCGTCGAATAACTTATCAGTTACATCAACAGTCTTAGTATTTCTTTTCTTACCAGCTGCTTCTGTAGGTACTTCTGTTACAGAATAAAGGAATTTTAACATCTGTCTTCTTGCATGAAGACGAGTTGCGCTGTCTTTTTTGATTGTCTTTTGAACATCATCATATACAGTAACTTTCTTACCGTCAACAACTTCTTTTACTCTCTTACCATCTTTATCTTTACGTGCAACTTTAGCAGTAACTGTAACGGTTTCAAAGTTGTCCTTTTCCTTTACAGCTAAAGCGATCATACCTTCAGCGATTTTACGAATTTCTTTTGCTTTCGCTTCTGTAGTAATGATCTTACCATTGTATAATAAATTCGTTACTTGATTTCTAAGCAACGCTTTTCTTTGACTGGAAGTTCTTCCTAATTTTCTATAGCCTGCCATTTCGTTTCCCTCCTTTGCCTTAGTTAATCATCACTTGCACTAAGTGATAATCCAAGCTCTTTCAGTTTTGCAAGAACCTCTTCGAGTGATTTACGGCCAAGATTTCTAACCTTCATCATATCTTCAGAAGTCTTGTTTGTTAACTCTTCAACTGTATTAATTCCGGCTCTCTTTAGACAATTGTAAGAACGAACAGATAACTCTAATTCGTCAATATTCATTTCAAGAACCTTTTCTTTTTCGTTGTCTTCTTTTTCAACCATTATTTCTGCAGTCTTAGCATTT
>JAQZAX010000104.1 GCA_029239455.1 Anaerocolumna sp. | reverse complement strand
TCTTTAATTGCCGGCAGTTTTTTTATTATTAAAGGAAATACGTACTAAAAAGCAAGAAAGAGTCTGGCTTGTCAGAATCTAGCACTGAAGCTGATTCAAAGTAGTCGTAAACGGCCAGCGGTAACGCCAGAGTCTGCATGGCAGACTCTTTGAAGAGTAATTAAATATGACCTGATTTACGATAGTAATTGTAACACTGCTTTATATACATCATGCACAGGATTACCTATAACCACTTGATATTGCCCCCCGCTTTTTAAGACCATTATGATTCCTGCTGTTGCTTTTAAAATATCTGTATTTACTATTGATTCATCTATTAATTTAAAACGTAATCTGGTAATACAGTGGGTCAGGCTATTGATATTATCCTTTCCACCTACATTCTGAACAATAATTCTTGCCAGCTCATCATATTCATTTGCCATTATTAATACCTCCTACATTTATCTCTCCCCACCAGGAAAAATATTTTTTATAATAAATTGTAGAAAAGAAAAACCCAAATTAGAAATCTATCTACCAATCGAATGCACCAGTTTACATCTAAGAAAACATGATACATAAACGAAGTGTAGTAATAGAATTTTAATTCGGGTTTCGCCTCATACAGAGAGTAACAATCCACTATTAAATTAAAAATTTAAAGAATAGCTAAAACTATACATATAAAAATCTATGGATTTATTTTGACAAATCTGTTTCTCTGACTTTCTTTCTGACTTCAAGAACCATACTAGGGGATACACTTAATTCATCGATTCCCATTCGCAAGAATTCTTCTGTCAAAGAAGTATCAGCACCTAATTCCCCACAGATACCAATCCATTTGCCTTCTGCATGAGCGCTGTCTGCAGCCATCTTTATTAGCTTTAATATAGCTTTGTGATGAGGTTGATAGAATGGGTCTAGTTTTTGGTTCTGACGGTCAATGGCTAATGTATACTGTGTCAAATCATTAGTACCAACGCTGAAGAAATCAACTTCCTTAGCCAGATCCTCACTTACTAACGCAGCAGCAGGGGTTTCAATCATAATTCCTGTTTCAACATTATCTTTAAATGGAATACCTTCTGCAGTAAGTTCTGCTTTTACTTCTTTTACAATTTCTTTTATTTTGACTATTTCCTGGACGGATATTATCATAGGAAACATTATGGAAATATTTCCATAAATGGCAGCTCTATAAAGGGCACGAAGCTGTGTTTTGAATATATCAGGCTGCATCAGGCAGATACGAATTGCACGGTATCCAAGTGCTGGATTTTCTTCTTTATCTAAGTTAAAATAATCAGCTTGTTTATCGGCTCCGATATCCAGAGTTCGAATGATTACCTTTCTTGCAGCCATATTCTCAGCCACCTGTTTATAAGCCAGGAATTGTTGTTCTTCTGTTGGAAAATCATTATTTTCAAGATAAAGGAATTCACTGCGGAATAAGCCGATTCCTTCTGCATCATTAGATAATACAGTTCCAACGTCACTAGTGTTACCAATGTTAGCGTATATCTTAATTTTTTGGCCATTCAGGGTAATACTTTCTTTCCCTTTTAGCTGTTTTAAAAGCTCTTTTTTCTCACCAGCCTCAGCTTGTTTCTGTTTCATAATCTCAAGGGTCTTGGAATCAGGATCTATGTACACAGTTCCTGTAAATCCATCAACGATTGCTGTTATTCCATCATAGTCAGGTTTCAGTTCATCCCCTAAGGCAACAATAGCAGGAATTCCCATGCTTCTTGCTAATATTGATGTATGAGAATTAGCGGAACCTTTCTGCATAATAAATCCTAAAACTTTACTTTTATCAAGCTGTACCGTTTCACTTGGAACCAAATCATCTGAAGCTAAAATATATGGATTATCCAGAGATTTGCTTTTATTTAAATCAGTATTTGAAGTATCAGTTCCATCCAGAATTGTTAATAGTCGTTCAGATACATCTTTTACGTCTGCAGCACGGCCTTGCATATAAGCATCGTCCATGGCAGAAAACATGGCAGAAAAATTATCTGCGGTTACACCTATGGCATATTCAACATTCACTTGCTGAGAAGTGATGATATTTATGATGGATTCGTGATAATCTAAATCCTCTAACATCATCTGATGTATTTCAAATATAGCAGCATTGGCTTCACCAACATCTTGCAAAGCTTTTTCATAAAGAGCTTGAAGCTGGATAACACCTTCTGACTTTGCTGCCTGAAAACGGTTTATTTCCGCGTCTGTATCTTCTACACGGTAACGTTTAATTACTCTTTCTTTTCTCTTGTAAAAAACAATATCGCCTATGCAGATATCGCCGAATACACTTTTCCCATGTAGCGTTATCATAATTTACACCCACCTAATATCGCAGGTAGACCTGCGATACTGCCACAAATAAAAAGAAGTGAAAGAATCACACTGTGGCAACCTTTCTTTTTCAAATTTTCTTTCACACTTTTCTATAAGTTATTCTTAAAGAAATCTGCAAGACCTGCAATTGCAGCGTCTTCATCAGATCCTTCCGCTTCAACAGTTACTTCATTGCCTTTCTTTATTCCCATACCCATAATTCCAAAAATTCTTTTGGCATCTCCTGATTTATCTCCACATTTAAGTGTGATGTTTGAAGTGAATTTTGCAGCTTCTTTCACAAGCAGACCTGCTGGTCTTGCGTGAATTCCTAGTTCATCTGTAATTACATAGCTAAATTTTTTCATATTAATTCTCCTTTTTCTTCCTTTTTATTATTTTTATCAGCAGTAATTCTTTTGATATGCACCGTAAGGTATGTCATCTCTTCTTCTGGTACCTTTACATGAAATTCTGATTCAACATATATTCTTATTTTTTCAGCACATTTATATTCATTTGGATATTGATGTTTGATAATGTCATTTAATTCATTATCGGTATCGTAGATTGCATCATTGGTTACGATTCTTTGAGCAAAGAATTTTAAATGTGTTAAAAACCGTTCATAGCTTAATGATTCTTCATTTATAACCATGCCGACGTGATCTTTTACTATATTTATTATATTCTGTATAATTTTTGTAGCATCGATTGCATGTGGCATATCAGTACCTAATTCTGCATTAACAAAATGCATGGCAATGGAAGCTGCTTCATCTTCTGTTAAAAGAATATCAAGCACAGCATTTATCTTTTTGACAGCATTAAGTCCTGCTTTAAATTCCTGGGGATAAAATTTCTTAATCTCCCATAATAAAGGATTAGTAAATAGAATCCCTTGTTTAAATCGTTCAATAGCAAAACTGATATGATCAATTAATGTTATATAAAGATTTTTATTCATCTTGTTAACAATCATATCTCTGGCATCCGTAATAATGCTGTTGGCAAGCTGAATATGTTCTAGGGGTACATCGGCTAATAAATTGCCAAGCTGTCTGGTCTGTCCGTTATTATCCATTCGAAATATTTTTTCGACCTTTGTTTCATCTATCGCCTGCCCTGTTTTACATTGAAATCCCAAGCCACGGCCCATAACAACCAACTCTTTGCCATCGACATCAATCGAACTTACGATATTATTATTAATAATCTTGACAATCTCCACACAGCCCCTCCTTTTCGTGTAAAAATATAACTAAAAAAACCAAATCCAAAGAGTACACATGTAGCTCTCATAAATTTGGTTTAGCCTGCCTAACAGTAACAATCCATAACTATGATATGAATCAAAATATGAAATAAAGTTTAAATTAGAAATTTCTACGGTCATGTTATCATAACTGCACGTTACTGTCAATACTTGTGAGCAAATTTATAGCTTATAACCTAATTTACTATATATATTTTGTTATAATTGCACAAAAAATATACGGAATATTTATATAAAAAAATTTTTTATCTCCATTATTATAAAATATTTGGAATAATAATGGAGTATATTTTCGATTTCTTTTATTGAGTAAATTTAATCAGTAAAATTATAAAAATATATATTGAAATTAAAGAAGAGGAGACCTATAATTAGTTTGAATATCAAAATAATTACAATGCATGAGATATTATTAGATATGTAATTTATTGGAATGGATTAATATATAGTAGATAAGAAAAGGTAGAAAATACGATAGAAAAATACGATTAAAATATAGGGATGATTAACAAAGTAGATAAACAAAGTAGATAAACAAAGGAGAAATAAAGTAATGGCAAATATATTGTTAGTAGATGATTCAGCTTTTATGAGAAAAATGGAAGGTGATGTTATTACAAAAAATGGTCACGTAATAGTCGGAGAAGCTGGAAACGGGAAAGAAGCAATTGATATGTACCAGAAACTCCTCCCGGATTTGGTTATTATGGATATTACAATGCCAGAACTTAATGGCGTAGAAGCGGTTAAAGTGATTAAAACTTTAGATCCTAAAGCTAAAATTATTATGCTTTCTGCGATGGGACAGGACTACATGGTAATAGAAGCAATTAGTTCAGGAGCCAGTGACTTTATTGTAAAGCCATTTCAAGATGAAAAATTTATTAAGTCAATTAATAATGTATTGGAAGCAGATTAATGCTAATTTAAGATTCTTTATTAATAATTTATAAAATTAGTGCAATGTACAATACAACTGCATCTTTAAATTTCCTTGGATTGTAACCTGTGATTTTGTTTATCCGGTCAAGTTTATACTGCAAAGTGTTTTTATGCAGAAACAACCTGTTACAGGTTTGGCTAAGTGACATATTTTCTTTATAATATACTTTTAACAGAGCTTTATCTTCTTCACTGAGTAATGAAATCGTTTTTTGAAGATATACATCTCGGGATTTTTGATCAAGATTACCAAGTACAATTTCTATATCAAGTTCGTCAAAATCTGAATAGCAATTTTCTGTACCTTCAAGGCTTTTTAACGCTATTTTTCCAGCCTCATAGGATTGGTCCAAATGATACAGCGTTTGTCTGCTTCCAACCCCAATACTTAAAATTCGTTTATGTTCTTCTGCAAATTTAGTTAAAATATAAACAGCAGCAGAATCTGGTTTTTTACTTATTATAGCAATATATTCATTGGGGTAATTATAAGAATATAGACTTGCATTTATAGAATAAAACATCTGAATAACATTCTGTTCAATTAAGGAAACATTCATTATATTATATCTGGAATTTAACTTTACTATAATGACGCATTTTTTCTCTGTCTCATCAATGCGCATTTCGCTTATGCATTCTGAAAGATAATCTCTGTTAGTTATTTCACCTTTTACAAGGGAACGTACAATATAGTTCATTTTATCCTGCTGAGAACGATTATAAGCCTCTATTTCCTGTTCTCTTATTAGCAACTTCGTAATTCGAATTGCCAAATACGCAAATTTACGTACGTTATCTGGATTACCACTAATACCAATGACTGAAATTAACGATCCGTTATGAAAAATAGGAAGATTTACGCCCATCTGTGTGCCTTGAAAGCTATTATTCTCAGCTACTTCTATTGTTTCTCTTGTTTTTGCAACTTGGAATCCAATCTCATGGAAATCACCAATTCGGGTTTCGTTGGTGCTGGCAAATATTATTCCGGTTGCATCAATAAAATTAACGTCCTGACCACATACATCCTTTACTGTATTGACGATTTGCTGTGCTAATTTCTTATTTATTTTAGTTATCATTTTACTCTGCCCTTTCGTTTTCTTATAGTTTATAACATTTTTTATAAGCAGTCTATAAAAATATATGTCAGATATAACAATAAAACTCTAAATGAAACGAAAAGAATGTTACTGGTAACATATTAAATATATTTCTTTCTTGTATAATTAAATCATATCAAGCATCAGTAAATTAAAAGTATAATCGGTTTGGTTTAAGGATTAAAAAGTGAAGGAGGGAAATTATTGAAAATTGTTATTGCAATTGATTCATTGAAAGGAAGTTTAACTTCCATGGCTGCAGGTTATGCCATAGCAGATGGCATAAGAAAAGCTAATCAAAAAGCTGATATTACAGTTTCCCCGTTGGCAGATGGAGGTGAGGGAACCGTTGAAGCGCTTGTTAGTGGGATGAATGGAACGATGCATTCGGTCATGGTTACAGGGCCCCTTGGAGAACCGGTAAACTGTAGCTACGGTATTATTGAAAAAACTAAAACTGCAATTATTGAAATGTCGGGTGCAGCTGGAATCACATTAGTTCCAGAGCATAAAAGGAATCCATTATATACTACGACTTATGGCGTAGGAGAGGTTATTAAAAATGCAATCTCGAAGAATTGCCGGAGATTTATTGTAGGTATTGGAGGCAGTGCGACAAATGACGGCGGGATTGGCATGCTTCAAGCATTGGGATTCGAATTTTTAAATTCTGCAGGGAAGCAAATTCCATTTGGAGCGCAGGGTCTTTCAGAGTTAGATTCTATATCTGATGAGAATGTAATAAAAGAATTAAAAGAATGTGAGTTTCATGTTGCATGTGATGTTACGAATATACTTTGCGGTGATAATGGATGCAGCGCCATATTTGGACCACAGAAAGGTGCAACTACATCAATGATAATGCAAATGGATAAATGGTTATCCTGGTATGCTGCACTGGCAAGAGAGAAGTATCCAAATGCAAATCCAAAACAGGCTGGAACCGGTGCAGCAGGAGGAATGGGTTTTGCATTCCTTACATTTACAAATGCTGCGTTAGAATCAGGTATTAAACTTGTATTGAAGGAAACGAAATTAGAAGAATACATCAAGGAGGCTGATATTGTAATTACAGGAGAAGGTCGTCTGGATGGACAGACAGCAATGGGAAAAGCACCTGTTGGAGTTGCCAGATTAGCTAAGAAATATAATAAAACTGTAATTGCATTTGCAGGAAGCGTAACACAAGAGGCAATTGAATGCAACGGGCAGGGGATTGATGCATTTTTCCCAATAATACGCGAAATTGTAACTTTAGAAGAAGCAATGAATCCTGAAAATACAAAACGTAATCTTTGCGATACAGCAGAGCAGGTATTCAGATTAATAAGTGCAAAGGAGAATATTTAAATGACTTATCAATTTACAACATTAGGAGCAATGATAGGACTTGCAGTAGCAATTATCCTTATAATAAAAAAAGTCCAGCCTGCCTATAGCTTAATATTAGGAGCTCTGGTCGGAGGTATTGCGGGCGGAGGTGGTTTGTTACTTACCGTTTCAACAATGATTTCTGGCTCACAGGGAATGATGTCATCAGTACTCAGAATTATTACATCTGGTATTCTTGCAGGTACATTAATTAAAACCGGTTCTGCCGAAAAAATTGCAGAGG
This sequence comes from Anaerocolumna sp., assembly GCA_029239455.1. Lineage (GTDB taxonomy): Bacteria > Bacillota > Clostridia > Lachnospirales > Lachnospiraceae > Anaerocolumna. Next base: position 2,280 of record JAQZAX010000104.1, on the reverse strand, counting down.
AGATTGTAACAAAGCTAGGCGAAAAACGTGCAATCATTTCCATTGCAATTGCAACAATGATTATATGCTCTGTAGGCGTATTTATTGATATTGCTGTAATCACAGTAGCTCCTATTGCACTTGCTATCGGTAAAAAAGCTGGATATAATAAAGCGGCTGTTTTATTGGCAATGATTGGCGGAGGTAAAGCTGGTAACATAATCTCCCCAAATCCTAATACGATAGCAGTATCAGAAGCATTTCAAGTTAATTTGACATCTATGATGATGAAAAATATTATTCCTGCAATAGTAGCTCTAATCGTTACAATTATATTAGCTTATTTACTTGCTAAGAAAAAGGATGAGGGTATTACAGATTTAGATTTAGAACTGCATGCAGAAAAGGTACTTCCATCATTTACAGCAGCTGTGAGTGGACCTCTTATTGTAGTACTGTTATTAGCCTTGCGTCCTATCTGCAATATTGCTATCGATCCATTAATTGCATTACCGGCTGGTGGTATTATCTGTGCACTTGCAACTGGGCATATTGTTAAATTCAGAGAATATGCAGAATTCGGATTAAGCAAAGTAATCGGTGTTTCAGTTCTCTTGATTGGTACAGGAACTATTGCTGGAATCATTAAAGCATCTTCCTTACAGATAGATGTAGTAAATATGCTGGAATTATTGAATATGCCAGCATTTGTACTAGCTCCAATTGCTGGTATATTAATGGCAGGCGCTACAGCATCAACTACTGCTGGATCAACGATTGCATCACAGACATTTTCTTCTACACTGACGGGTGCAGGTATTCCAGCAATCTCAGCAGGAGCTATGATTCACACCGGGGCTACGGTAATTGACTCATTACCACATGGATCTTTCTTCCATGCGACTGGTGGTGCTGCAAATATGAATATTAAAAACCGTTTAAAGATTATTCCATATGAAGCATGTGTTGGTTTATCAAGTACTGTAGCTTCAGTAATTCTATATTTATTAGGATTATAATAGTAAACTATAAATTCAAAATAATGAAGAATGGATAGGCATAAATAAGGCTTATCCATTTTTTGTCGTAACGTGTTTTTGCATATACTTCGAAATAGGTATTAATTATATAATTAATTAATGCAAACTTTCCACACTAACAAAAGCTGATGTAAATCTGTGCCTTTGTAATTTTACGAACTAAGAAAGTTAGCACCTGAAATGTACACTTTATTCTGATCACATTTTAGTAATAGATAAGTGCTTTCAAAAATATACTAATATAGACAATATAAAATAAGGTGAGTCAATGGGTAAGAAAAAAGTTCCTGAAGAAACCCACGAGTCTATTCGAGATAAAGTTGGATTTTTTATTAGAACTGGAATTGTAGTACTCTCATTTCTTGTGATATGTGCTGTTGGATTTAAAGTATTGCCAATGGCAATCTCCGTTACAAATTCAGCCAGTACAAAAAAATTACCTATTTATTGTGTTGATGAAGACGAAAAGAAAGTTGCATTAAGTTTTGATGCTGCATGGGGGAATGAAGATACAGCGGATATTCTTAAGATACTTGAAAAACATAATGTTAAAGTTACATTCTTTATGACAGGCGGCTGGGTAGAAAAATTCCCGGAGGATGTAAAGGCAATAGCTGCTGCAGGCCATGATCTTGGCAATCATAGCGAGAATCATAAACATATGTCACAGCTGTCAAAAGAGCAAAATATAGAAGAAATTATGAAGGTACATAAAAAGGTAAAGGATTTGACCGGTGTGGAAATGAATCTATTCCGACCACCTTATGGAGATTATAATAATACGGTCGTTGATGCCACCAAGGAGGCTGGATATCATTGCATTCAGTGGGATGTTGACAGCCTTGACTGGAAGGATTATGGCGTTGATTCTATAGTTAAGACAGTGGTTAACCATAAGCACCTAGGAAATGGTTCCATTATTCTCATGCATAATGGCGCAAAGTTTACCAAAGATGCTTTAGAATCAATAATTACAGGATTACAGGAAAAGGGTTATGAAATAGTACCAATTTCTCAGCTGATTCATACGGGGGATTACTATATGGATCATGAGGGAAGACAGTTTGAAAAGAAATAAGAATTATAAAATAAAGGATTTTTAGAAAGATACTAACTGGGGGTTAATAAAGGCTCCCAGTTTCTTTTTTTGTATAGAACTCGGATGACATAAACTATATTTTGCTCCTTCCTTCCAATTCATTAAAGAATTCATCTGCATTTTTATAGTTCTTTTGTTTTACGTCTTCTAGGCCTTGGTCTA
>JAQZAX010000103.1 GCA_029239455.1 Anaerocolumna sp. | reverse complement strand
ACTTCAGAATATTCCTGATAGAATTCATACCATCATTCCAGGGTTACTTATTTTGGATACCATTGCAGAATATTTTAACAGCAAAGAGATTATAGTAAGCAAATATGGGATTCGAGAAGGATATCTTTATGAAAAAGTTATGAGAGGAGAATAGGAATGGCTCGTTTGGAAGACAATGTCGATACTTCCTTTATGCAAAACAGGGAGTTATCCTGGATGAAATTCAATGAGAGGGTATTAGAAGAAGCAATGGATAAAACGGTACCACTCTATGAGCGATTAAAATTCATATCAATTTTTACCAGTAATTTAGATGAATTTTATATGATCCGCGTTGGCAGTTTGACGGACTTGTATCTTATGGGCAATCATACTATAGACAATAAGACAGGAATGAGTCCAAGACTACAGCGCGATAAAATATTAGAAAATACAATTCCTTTATATAAACTTAGAGATCGGATTTATTCAGAAGTTGAATCTGGTTTAAGAGAATTTGGCATCTGCAATCTAGAGTTAGGGGAGTTAAATAAAACAGAAAAGAAGTACGTTGATAATTATTTTAGGGATAATTTATTGCCTGTTCTATCTCCCCAAGTTATCGGTATAAAGCATCCATTTCCTCATTTGCAAAATAAAACTTTATATATTATCTGCGATTTTGTTGACGAGGAGAAAGAATTTGGACTAATTCCTGTATCCTCTTTTTTGCCTGAATTTATTTTAATGCCTGGCAACAATACAAGATATGTGCTCACTGAAAAAATAATTTTAGGCTACCTTGATGAAATCCTCAAAATGTACCAGGTGAATACAGCTGCTATCATCTCTGTAACAAGAAATGCGGATATCAGCAAGGTAGATGAGACTTTTGAAGTTGACGATGAATATAGGGAAAAAATGAAGAGAGTTATTAAGAAACGAGCAAGACTCTCCCCGGTCAGATTGGAAGTGCAAGGACACTTAAGTGTATCTGTGTTACAGTTTTTACTTAAAAAACTGGAGATACGTGAATCTCAATTATTTTTTAGTGACGCTCCACTGTTAATGAATTATGTATATAAAATTCCGATTATGCTAAAAAACCGGTTAAGTTATCCGTATTTTGAAGCAGGTTATCCGGTTTCGGTTAATATTAATGAAAATATAACAAGTCAGTGCAAGAAAAAAGATATTTTATTATTTTATCCGTATCAGAAAATGGATCCTTTTTTACACCTATTAAAAGAAAGCGCTACTGACCCAGAGGTTATATCAATTCAGATCACAATCTACCGAGTATCTAGAAACTCAAGGATCATAGACTATTTGTGCACCGCTGCGGAAAACAAGAAAGAGGTGACGGTCCTCATTGAATTAAAAGCAAGATTTGATGAAAAGAATAACATCGAATGGGCGGAACAATTAGAAGAATCCGGTTGTAATGTAATATACGGCTTTGAGAACTTTAAGGTGCATGCTAAAATTTGCCTCATAACCAGGAAAGAGAAAGATGATATTGTATATATCACTCAGGTTGGAACTGGCAATTACAATGAAAAAACGGCAAATCTATACGCTGACTTATCTTTAATCACTGCGAATCAGGAGATAGGTAAGGATGCATCGAAATTTTTTAAGAATATGTCAATCTCTAATCTTAATGGAAACTATAATAATCTGTTAGTTGCACCGTTTTCTTTTAAATGTCATGTAATGGATCATATCGATTCTGAGATAGAGAAAGCGAAAAATGGCAATAACGCCAGGGTAATCATTAAATTAAACTCTTTGACGGACATTGACATTATTAAGAAGCTATCCCTTGCTTCTATGGCCGGTGTTAAAATTACACTGATTATTCGGGGAATCTGCTGTTTATTGCCTGGAATCCCAGGTAAGACAGATAATATTAGGGTAATCAGCATCGTAGGAAGATTTCTGGAACACGCCCGAATCTATTGCTTTGGAGAAGGGGATGAGACAAAACTTTATATTGCATCTGCCGATATGATGACAAGGAATACTTCAAGAAGAGTAGAGATTGCCTGTCCTATACTAGATAACGATATTAAAAAAGATATATTACAGTATTTAAATATCATGATCTCTGATAATGTGAAGGGAAGACTGTTACAACCAGATGGTACGTATAGGAAAGACCATATGAATTCTGATAATTTAATTGAGAGTCATCAGTATTTCATAGACACATTAGCAGAACCAAACATACCAAGTACACAAATAAGAAGGCTTTAAGATATACTTGTTATAATTGACAAGAAAATACTGGTGTTATATAATATTTTCTATAGTATACCAGAGAAAACATCTGTATCTTTCCTACATGATAAAGTTTTCTCCTGGTGATTGCTTTGGCATTGACCTAATGTACTAGGTTATTCATAATTCCCATCCAGAGTAATTTGGATGGGAATTTGTAATGTAATATGAAGAATTGCGTAGTAAGGTCTAACTTTGGATTTAGATACCATACCATAAATAAAATTTATTTAATCCATGGAGGTTTCTCAATGATATTAAAAAATTTACTTGAAAGAATGGAATACACATGTTTACAGGGAAGTCTTGATACCAAGATAACGACACTTGTTTACGATTCCAGAAAAGTAGAAGCCGGTTCCGTATTTGTCTGCATCAGCGGTGCAGTAAGCGATGGACATGACTTTATACCCCAAGTGATTGAACAAGGGGCAGCAGCAGTTATTGTAGAAAAAGAGGTTACAGTAAAGGAAGGAGTAACCGTAATTCGTGTAGAAAATCCACGATTAGCTTTGGCTTGTATGTCAGCAGCTTATTTCGGACATCCGGCAGAACAGTTAAAAACCATCGGAATTACAGGAACAAAAGGGAAAACCACCACAACTTATATGGTCCGTTCTATTTTAGAAACATCTGGAATTAAAACGGGGCTCATTGGAACAATTGAAGCTATTATTGGAGATGAGGTAATTCCTGCGAACAATACAACCCCAGAATCTTATGTGCTACAAGAGTACTTTAAAAAAATGGTAGATGCTGGATGCAAATGTGTGGTAATGGAGGTGTCCTCTCAAGGACTAATGCTTCATAGAGTTGCTGGATTCACATTTGACTTTGGAATTTTTACTAATATTGAGCCGGATCATATCGGACCAAACGAACACAAAGATTTTGAAGAATATATGGCTTGTAAAGGTTTATTATTTCAGAATTGTAAGATAGGTATTGTTAATGTAGATGATGAACATGTTTGGAAAGTGGTAGAGAATCATACCTGTATGTTAGAGACTTTTGGATTGTCGGAAGATGCTGACTTAAGAGCAGCAAATGTAGATTTACACAGCACTCCCGGGGTACTAGGAGTGAAATATCACGTGAGTGGACTTATGGATTTTGACGTTGTGATTGATATTCCTGGTAAATTCAGCGTATATAATTCACTAACTGCAATTGCAATTTGCAGACATTTTGATATTCCTATAGAGATGATTCAAAAGGCATTATCAGAAGTAAAGGTAAAGGGCAGGGTTGAACTTGTTCCCATTTCCAAAAGTTTTACGTTAATGATTGATTATGCCCATAATGCAATGAGTTTAGAAAGTTTGCTATCAACCTTAAAAGAATATCATCCAAAACGATTGGTTTGTTTATTTGGATGTGGAGGCAATCGCTCTAAGTTAAGACGCTTCGAGATGGGAGAGATATCATCAAATCTTTCAGATCTTACCGTCGTAACCTCCGATAATCCAAGATTTGAGGAACCAAAGGATATTATAAATGATATCATTACCGGAGTGAAAAAAGGTACTGGGGAATACGTTGAAATTATTGACCGTAAGCTGGCAATCAGGTATTGTATTGAACATGCAAAAGAAGGCGATGTTATAGTTTTAGCCGGAAAAGGTCATGAAGATTATCAAGAAATTAAAGGTGTTAAGTTCAAAATGGATGAACGGGATTTGATTAAAGATGTTCTAAAAGAGATGCAAGAAGAAGGAATCAAAGTGATTTAATACCTGTTTAGGATTATAAGGAATCAAAGTGATAGTACCTGTTTCGTATTATGAATAATAACCATATATTATAATAATATCATGTGAAAGAGAATAAGCGATGGATGAATTAAGCATAAAAGAAATAGTAGCTGCAGTAGATGGAGAGTTGTTATGTGGAGATGAGAATGTTAGGATAGCTTCTGTAAGCACCAATTCAAACAGTATAGAGCCTGGAGCTTTGTTTGTACCCATAGTCGGTGAGAGAGTAGATGCTCACGACTACATTGATAGTGCATTTACTCATGGTGCCATAGCCTGCTTTACAAGTAGACATGAATCTATGAGAGGAAGCCAGGCTTATATAAAAGTAAAAGATACAAAAGAAGCATTGCAGATGCTTGGGGCCTATTATCGAACCAGATTCACCCTGCCAGTAGTTGGCATCACAGGAAGTGTTGGTAAAACAACTACAAAGGAAATGATAGCAGCAGCTTTGGCTACGAAATATAATGTGTTAAAGACAGATGGTAATATGAACAGTCAGATCGGATTACCGCTTATGATGTTTCATATTCACTCTGAACATGATATTGCAGTTATAGAGATGGGAATGAGTGAAGTCGGTGAGATGGCAAAACTGACGCTGGTAGCAAAACCTGAGGTGGCAGTAATGACAAACATCGGGGTATCCCACATCGGGCAGTTAAAAACCAGGGAAAATATTAGAAAAGAAAAGTTGAATATAATAAATTCTTTTGGCAAAGATTCTGTTCTGTTTGTAAATGGAGATGATAATTTACTAAACGAAATCAATGAAACGGCAAAAGGGTATATTTCCAACAAGGAAAGCAACTTAAGCAGTGAAATAAATAAGGACAAAGAAAATTCACATTTTTCTGCTAATATTGATATATCTGAAACTTCAAGGGATAAATTAATAGAAGCAAACGTAGTTGCCTTTGGAACCACACCTCTATGTGATTATCGAGCAGAGAATATTAGAACAATAGAGGGTAAGACTTACTTTACTCTAAGGAATGGCAAAGATGACGGGGAAGAGATAATACTTTCGGTACTTGGAATTCACAACGTAAACAATGCCCTGGCAGCTTTAGCGGTCGCTTCCCATTATGGGATTCCTGCTTTTGTCTCTAAGTTAGGATTATATGATTATAGGCCCATTGCCATGAGAGGACAGATAAAAGAAATTAATGACATTAAAATTATAGATGATTCGTATAATGCAAGTCCGGATTCCATGAAGGGTGGTATCCAGATTCTTCTGGAAATGGACGGAGTAACACGTAGAATAGCAGTACTTGCAGATGTTTTGGAATTAGGTGAGATATCCTATCTGTGTCACTACGAAGTGGGTGCTTATATTGCAGAATATAAAGTGGATGAAGTAGTTACTATTGGTACAGAAGCTGCAGCCATAGCGAAAGCAATACAGGATAAAGGAGCACAGATTATAACGAATTCCTTCACAAACAATCAAGAGGCAATTACTTATTTAAAGAATAATCTGAAAGCTGGCGATGGAGTATTTATCAAAGGTTCGAGATACATGAGAACCGATGAGATTGTAAAAGCTCTACTTGAAGAGAAATAGAAGAGAAATAGAAGAGAAAAGGAACACAAATATAGAACACAAAAAGGCAGGTGATACGGTATGGAACAAAAATATGCAGATATAATTATTGATATATCACATGAGAACTTAGATAAAACATACCAGTATGCCATACCAAAAGAGTTATGGGATAAAGCTGTAATCGGGGCACTTGCAGTGGTGCCTTTTGGAAAAGGAAACAGACAGATAAAAGGTTATATTGTTGATATTACGACAGCACCTAAGTTAAAGGTGGAGCAAATCAAACCCATCAGTGAAATTGTAAATGATGCATTAATTATTGAAAGCCAGTTGATTCACTTGGCATATTGGATAAAGGATACCTTTGGATCAACCATGAATGACGCGTTAAAAACAGTCATACCGGTTAAGAAACAGATAAAAGCGAAAGAAAAGAAAACCATACGCCTTGGAGTTACCGTAGAAGAGGCAAAAGATTACCTGGTGGAATGTAAAAGAAAAAATAACAAAGGAAGAGTCCGGTTACTGGAAGAGTTAATTCTTCAGGAAGAACTGGAATTTGAGATAGTGACCGGCAAGTTAAACATAGCAAGGACTACCATTTCGGATTTAGAAAAACTAGGCATTATTACTACTGATGTAGAAAAGCTATATCGTAATCCGATCCGCAAGCAGGAACTGCAAAAGAAAAACATTGAACTTACGACGCAACAACGTTTAATAGCAGATGATATAATAAAAGAGTATCAGGAAGGAATCAGAAAAACATATCTGATTCACGGGGTAACAGGAAGCGGTAAAACGGAAGTGTATATGGAAATCATTTCGGAAGTAATAAAAGAAGGCAGAGAAGTGATTATGCTGATTCCTGAGATTGCATTAACATACCAGACTGTGATGCGTTTCTATAAACGATTTGGCAATCGAATCTCTATTATGAATTCCAGACTGTCACAGGGAGAAAGGTATGACCAGTATCTAAGGGCTAAAAATAAAGATATTGATATCATGATTGGTCCAAGATCTGCATTATTTACTCCATTTGAGAATTTAGGTTTAATAATTATAGATGAAGAACATGAAGGCAGCTACAAAAGTGAAAGCCCACCTAAATATCATGGCAGGGAAGTTGCAATAAAGCGAGCCAGCCTCTCCGGGGCCAGTGTTGTATTAGGCTCAGCTACGCCTTCCCTGGAGTCTTACAAAAAAGCAATGGAGGGAGAATACAAATTATATTCTCTGTCATCAAGAATTGGCAAGGCAGAACTTCCAAAGATTTGGATTGAAGATTTAAGGGAAGAATTAAAAAATAAAAACAAAACAATTTTCAGCGTAAAATTAAGAGAATTGATAGAAGACAGACTAAGTAAAAATCAGCAAATCATGCTGTTTATTAATAGACGAGGCTATGCAGGGTTTGTTTCCTGCAGAAGCTGTGGGCACGTAATGAAGTGTCCTCACTGTGATATCTCATTAACGTACCATAAGAGTGGAAATCTCATCTGTCACTATTGTGGACATGAGGAATTAATGCCTGGCAAATGTCCTGCCTGTGGTTCAAAATACATAGCAGCATTTGGAACAGGAACACAAAAAGTTGAGGAAATGGTAAAAAAGGAATTTCCGCAAGCCAGAGTGTTAAGAATGGATATGGATACCACGAAAAATAAAGATGGACATGAGAAGATATTAGCAGCATTTTCAAACCACGAAGCCGATATTCTGGTAGGGACCCAGATGATAGTAAAGGGACATGATTTTCCCATGGTTACCCTGGTTGGCATTCTGGCAGCCGATTTATCTTTATATGCAGGAGATTACAGAGCTTCTGAACGCACGTTCCAACTTCTGGTCCAGGCTTCCGGAAGAGCAGGGAGAAGCAGCCTCCCTGGTGAAGTTGTGATTCAAACCTATCAGCCGGAGCATTATACTATTACAACTGCAAGTGTCGGTGATTATGAAAGCTTTTATGAAAAAGAATATGCTTATCGTGACTTACTAATGTATCCACCTGCTGCCCACATACTTGCCATTCTGGTTGCATCAAAAGATGAAAATAAAGCAGAGGAAATGGCTAGTCAGATTGGAGAAGCGGCAAAGCAATGGGTGATACTACACTTAGAAAGTAAGAGCACTTTTATTATTGGACCGGCAGCTGCACAACTGGCTAGAGCCAATGACATTTACAGATATGTAATTTATATTAAGAAAAGAGAGTATAACGGATTGGTTCAGATGAAGAATTATCTGGAAGAAGTCATGAATAGAATGGAACTAACAAAGGATTGTATGACCCAATTTGATTTTAATCCGATGAACAGTTATTAAATGAAAGATTGAGAGGGCTTAAGAATATGGCGATAAGAAATATCAGAACAATAGGAGATAGTACTTTAACAAAGAAATCAAAAGAAATTACGGAAGTAACACCAAAGATAAAATTACTTATTGAAGATATGCTTGATACCATGTATGAGGCACAGGGTGTAGGGTTAGCGGCACCTCAGGTTGGTATATTAAAAAGATTAGTTGTGATTGATGTATCTCCGGAAGGAGATAGCCCGATTATATTAATTAATCCGGTTATTATGGAAACTGGTGGAGAACAAACCGGAGAGGAAGGATGTTTAAGTGTTCCCGGCAAATCAGGTACCGTTACCAGACCTAATTATGCAAAAGTGAAAGCATTTAATGAAAATATGGAGGAAATTACAGTAGAGGGCACTGAATTGCTGGCAAGAGCCTTATGCCATGAAATTGATCATTTAGATGGAGTGTTATATGTTGATAAAGTAATTGGTGGGCTTCATAAAGTTGGAGAAGATGATTAAACGCTCCTTCCCCTTAACTTCAGCTCTGGAATTGTATGAATTGTATCACAAATAACAATTGCTTTGGAGATTCACAATTACCTAAATTAAAGGAACCAATATAAGGAGGCAGACAGAAGATGAACATTTTATATATGGGAACACCGGATATTGCCGCAATCATTCTTAAGAATCTGATTCATTCGAGACATCAGTTGATTGCAGTTGTAACACAACCGGACAAACCAAAAGGAAGAGGTAATCAGATACAGTTTCCTCCAGTTAAGGAACTTGCATTAAAACATAAGATACCGGTATTTCAGCCGGTAAAAGTGAGAGAAGAAAATTTCTTAGAAACCGTAAGACAACTGAATCCGGATGTTATTGTTGTTGCGGCATTTGGACAGTTACTGCCAAAAGCCTTGTTAGATATGCCAAAGTATGGATGCATCAATGTACACGCTTCTTTATTGCCAAAATATAGAGGAGCAGCACCGATACAATGGGCGATTATTGATGGAGAAGAAAAAACCGGAATTACGATTATGCATATGGATGTTGGTCTTGACACCGGAGATATGATTATGAAACAGGAGGTTATCATAGAACCAAAAGAAACTGGTGGTTCTTTGCACGATAAACTTGCTGTCTGCGGTGGAGAGTTATTACTTAGAGCTTTGGATGAGATCGAAAATGGCACGGCGCCAAGAGAAAAACAAAATGAGGAAGAATCAAATTATGCAAAAATGCTTGATAAAACAATGGGTAACATTGATTTCAACCAGTCAGCTGTTGCAATCGAACGATTTATCCGAGGCTTAAATCCTTGGCCAAGTGCATATACTCATCTAAATGAGAAAACACTCAAAATTTGGGATGCAGATGTGGTCTGGGAAACAACGGTTGGAGTTCCAGGAGAGATTCTATCAGTTACAAAAGATTCCATTATGGTAAAGACCGGTGATGGGAATTTAGCTATTAAAGAACTTCAGTTAGAAGGAAAGAAACGCATGACAACAGCGGTATTTTTATTAGGGTATTCCATAGAAACAGGAACTGTGTTAAAGTAACTACATGAAATAGTAACTACAAAATTTCATAGTGTTTGAATTTGAATTAGTTTCATGGTTACCTAACATCATGAAAAAGAAAAAGGAGGAAAATGTATGTATTATGGTTATTTAGATCCAACATATATATTAGTATTAATAGGTGT
>JAQZAX010000102.1 GCA_029239455.1 Anaerocolumna sp. | reverse complement strand
AAAGATTCTGCTTTCTGCTTTCCAAGTACCCATCTTTGGAGTCATCTCCTTCCATGTAGAAATTACCGAAGAATCCATACTCCTCCATCCACCACTTTACCTCTTTTGTCTTAACATCCTTTTCCCTAGTCATTACTGCATTTTCCATAAAACTTTTACCTCCATAAAATAAATTATTTTTATATTTAATTATTTATCATATTAGTACCACTGCTTACACAGTAGGCTGACAACACAGGTAGCTTCCTCTTTTCTGCAATATATTATCATCTAAGGATCATCCTTATTTCTTATAAATGGTAACATCGAATGTTTCAAGCTTCTCTCTTATCCTCTTTAAAAACTCCATTGCCTCAAATCCGTTTATTATTCGGTGATCATAGGCAATTCCGATATTTATATACTTTCGTTCCACAATCTTGTCCATATTGTTTTTATCAAACGCCAGTTCCTTGATTTCCGCACCTACTGTAAGCATAATAGCTTGTCCAGGTAATATTACAGGAATCACTGTGACAATATTATTTTCCGTATTCAGGCTTATGCTGATGGTGCCTCCCGAAAGCTGTTCTTCCCTAAGCTCACCCCGGAAAACGTTCAGCTTGTGTTCAGTTAACACCTCTGCTGCTTCTTCGATGGAAGCTGCCTGATCACTTTTAACTACAGGAATAAAAAGCCCATTCCCAATGTCAATGGTTACACCGATATTTGGCTTTTCAGGAATGATAACCTTTTCATCATCTATTAATCTGCTGTAAAACAACGGGAACTCAGGAAATATTTCTTTCAAGATAACAGTCAACACTTCTCCATAACCAATAATCATTCCAAACTCTTGTGTCAACCTTCCCATTTTTGTGCTAGCAACAGTACAGTCTACTTTCATCAGATGAAATGCCTTTGGAATATTATTGTGGGATTCCATTACTGTTCTTGCAACACTTCTCTGATTTCTGGACAATTGTACATATTTTACATTTGAATTTTGCCTTCTCTTTAGTAGTTCCTCTAGATCCGTTTTCTTAATGAGTTTTTTGTTCAACCCTTCCAGCTCTGCCTCCGTAAAATGATTTTCCTCTGCAAATTCTCTTGCCAGTTTGGTAAAGCTGTATTTATTTACTTCACTCTGGGAATTGTCAGTGCCTTTTTCATGTTCTAGATATCTTTCCAATTCCTCTAAAGTTTCAAAAACAATAGCTACTATAGCCCCAACAGCAACTTCTTCCTGTTCCTGCTTCACTATATGAAGAACCCCGGCTTCGTTTGATGTAATATCAACTACGCTCTTAGAAGAACTCAAGGAAGCAATTGTTGCCCCTTTTTCAACCTTCTCTTTCTCACTGTAGAAATATTGCTTTAGGATATATGTATCATCATTTGCATTTATCCTTGTTACACGAATATTTTCCATTAACCCACTCCCCATTCATAGTTATGAACTATTGCAAGCCTTACTGCTCCTTTTTTGCCAGATTCCATGCCGATAAGGATAAGAAGATAATAAAGGTTGCTATCAGAATGATAAAACTTATCATAGATGGAATAGAATAATTGCCCACTCTTGTTGAGATTCCAAACATATAATAAAATTCACTTATTTCATTCTGAGACATGGTACTTAAAGATGTTTGAAGCAGACTTCCCATCATGGCTTCTCTTAATAATGCAGAAGCTTGGAATACAGGAAGAGGTTCTAAAACCATCTGAATCCCTTTTGGAAACATTCCAATTGGGATATAGGCCCCTGCAATAAAACCAATCAAAGACCCAACAATACCTGCTGCTGATGTATAAGCGTTGTGGCTTCTGAAAAAGGAAGCAAAAAATATCATCACGGATGTGTTGGATAAAGATACTATGGCAATCAGGCCGATCACCTTTATGAAAGAAGTAAATCCAAGAAGTTCTCCTCCCCTGGAGACAATATATGCTTCTGCCAAAGCTAGCATAATAAAGCTCATTATAAGCCCCACTATGGCTGCACATAACACATATCCGCCGGCTATATGACTCTTTTTAACCGGGGATGAATAAAAGTCCTTGCTTATTTTTGTTGACTTATCATTTACCATAATTCCTAACGCTCCGGCTGTTGATGTAATAGACACCACGGAAAGTATACCTGCCATGACCCAGCTGTCCACCAGTTGACTTGAATTTTGCACGTCTTTATACATAGTGGACCATAAGTTTCCTAAAAACAGCACATATAATGCAAAAATCATTAATGTTCCAATTAGGGAATAAAAAACGGTGGCTTTATCCTTAAAGTATATTTGAAGATTACGATATAAAAATTGTCTCACTCCCTTATCTCCCTTCCTGTTATATTTATAAACACTTCATCCATTGAACCACTGGTTACTTCAAACCCGCTAATATATTTTTCACATAAATCAATCAAGGGCTTCGCTGACATGGTTGACTGCAAGTTTACCAAGATACGGTTTGCATTTACTTTGTACTCTTTATTTTGCTGGTTCAACAGATCCTTTACCTTATCTATATCACTGCAGGTAATGCTTACACGATCACTGGTATAGGTACTCTTCAGCTCTTCAGGTGTTCCCTTGGCAACAACCTTTCCCCTGTCAACTACTACTACATATTCAGCATTCAACACTTCTTCCATATAATGTGTTGTTAGAAAAATAGTCATATCCGTTTCATTTTTCAGCTTCAGTATTGTATCCCAGACACTCTGTCTCGTCTGCGGGTCCAGTCCTGTGGTAGGCTCGTCCAAAAACAAAATCTTTGGGGTATTTAATAAAGCTCTTGCAATATCACAGCGTCTTCTTTGCCCTCCAGATAAAGTACCGTACTTTCTGTGTAAAAACTCTGTTATATTTGTTGCCTCAGCTACTCTGTTTATTGCATCCTTTAAATTCTTTCCCTTTAACTTATATAGTCCTCCACGTATTTTCAGGTTGTTTTCCACTGTCAGTACTGGATCTAAGACTCCATCTTGAAATACAACACCAATAGAGTTTCTAATTTCTTCATCTTCTTTTCCAAGCTCATGCCCATCTATTAATATTTTTCCGGAATCTAATTTAGTAAGCGTACATATCATATCAATAGTGGTGGATTTTCCGGCTCCGTTTGGCCCCAAAAAAGCAAACAGCTGTCCTTTCTTAACATAAAAGCTAACCCCATCAACAGCTTGTACCTCTCCGTAGGCTTTTTTTATGTCTGTTACTTCAATAATATTTGACATTCCTATTCTCCTCACTTAGTTACAAATTCAATTAACAAAATACTATACTGTTAAATTTAAATTACTTTCCCGGTTTACAGGTGTAAAAGAAAAAAGTTTCATTCCGCTGTAAATCTGATCTCCCTCACGTATCAACACCCGGTTTATAATTGCATCCTTGTTTGCTGCAATGTTGCTTTCCATTTTCATAGTTTCAAACACCAACAGTGAATCACCCTTTTTTACCCTGTCTCCTTCCTGCACATTTATACTCAACACAGTCCCAGGCATCATTGCAACAATCTCATCAGTATCACTATTTGAGTCATCCTCTATATCAATTTCAAAATCAGGTATATTATCATAAATATCAAATTCTTCTGATTTTGAAGTCTCCGTCACAAGAACTAATTCTGCATAATCGTCCTTAACATCAATCGCATATTTTTTTCCTTCCAATTCGATAATATACACTTTATACTCCTCCTTCTTCCTCAATGTTATAGATTCCCTTTATGCTTATATCCTGAGCTGAGCAGTCTAGCTTATGTACAAGAATTGCTTTTAATAGTGCTTCAATGTTTTCCTCAATTCTGGCCTTTCTTAGTTTTAGTTTTTTAGCAGCAGAATCGGATATTTTATGAAAGGAATAATGGAATCTCATATTTTGTCTTGAATCTCTTTTCTTCAAAAATTCCTCTGCAACTTTGGGAAAAAGTATTTTTTCAAGAATATCACTTCTTCCGTACCTCTTGTTTTCTGGCTTCTTTTTTAATTCGTCATAGATGTATGGTAGGTTCTTACTATACCTTTCTTTTGGAAATTCTTCTCTTCCCACAAGTTTTTTCATCAATTCCTTATCAACTTGTCCCAAAGGAATTCCATACTCACCGCGTAAGTAAGCCTTTATTTCTTCAGATACTACCTTGTATCTTTCTCCTATTAGAACATTTGTTGCAGCCTGCGTTCCAACAATCTGGCTTATGGGTGTAACAAGCGGCGGATAGCCTAAGTCCTTTCTGACTCTTGGTATTTCTTCAACAACCTCATCCAAATGGTCAATAATCTTTCTTTCGCCTAGCTGTGAAATCAGATTGGAATACATTCCTCCAGGTATCTGGCTTACCAATGTGCTGGGATTTGTCATCATAACTGCAGGATTAAATATTCCCTTCTTAATATATTTGTCACAGACTCCCTTAAAATGATCGTCAATTATTTTAAGCTGATTCATATCCAAATCGACTTCATATCCCATGCCTTTTGCTGCAATTGCCATGGTTTCAGTTGCAGGCTGTGATGTGCCTCCTGAAAAGCTGGAAATTGCCGTATCAATCACGTCTACCCCTGCTTCTATTGCCTTTAGGTAAGTCATGTATGCTAAGCCCGTGGAGCAGTGGGAGTGGAGAATAATTGGTATGCCTATTGTCTTTTTTAGCTCTGAAATTAATTCATAAGCCACATCAGGTATTAAAATACCAGCCATGTCTTTGATGCATAAAGTTTTTGCCCCTAGACTCTCCATATCCTTTGCCAGTCTTATATAATACTCAGTATTATGTACCGGACTGGTTGTATAAGAGATGGCACAGGACGGGTGTGCGCCGCATCGAAGAGTTTCGTTCACAGCAACTTCAATATTTCCGATAGTATTCAATGCATCAAAAATACGAATAATATCAATTCCCTTTTCAACGCAATTAAAAACGAATTTCCTTACTACATCATCCGAGTAGCATTTATACCCTAGTAAATACTGTCCCCTCAGAAGCATTTGAAGCTTTGTATTTGGCATAGCTTGTCTCATAATTTTCAGTCGTTCCCATGGATCCTCGTTTAAATATCTCATACATACGTCAAATGTTGCTCCGCCCCAACACTCAACAGAATAATATCCAGCCTTATCAACGGACGATAAAACTTCTTCAAAGTCCTCCCTAGCAAGGCGAGTTGCTATTAATGATTGATTTGCATCCCTCAAAACAGTTTCTGTAAAATTAATCTTCATTTTTTCCTCACCTTTTACTTATATTTTTATTGGTATCATTACAATGGGATGTTACCATGCTTTTTCTCCAGCTTAAAATATTCTTCTTTCTTATTGAAGGATACCATATCATCGTATATTCGTTTTCTCATTTGAGAAACATTGATTACTTCATCCACATAACCTTCTCTTACTGCGATTACAGAATTCATATACTTCTCAGAATATTCAGCTGCCTTACCTTTTATAAACTGCTCCTGCATATTCTTATCAATTTCATTAATTTGTTTCCGATGGAGAATGGAAATCGCACCTTCTGCTCCCATAACAGCAACCTGGGCTCTTGGCAACGCATAAACATAATCGGCACCAAGTTGTTTACTTCCCATTGCAATATATGCTCCCCCATAAGCTTTTCCCACTATCACCGTTATTTTAAGGGTCGTTGCTTCTGAATAGGCAAATAGCAGCTTAGCTCCATGCCGTATTATTCCATAATGCTCCTGGTCTTTTCCCGGTAAATATCCCGGCGTATCAACGAAGGTTATAACCGGAATATTAAAACAGTCACAAAATCTAACAAATCGGGCTGCCTTATCACTAGAATCACAATCAATACTTCCACAGTTGTATTTAGGCTGGTTTGCAACAATTCCTATGGTCTTTCCACAAAGTTTCGCAAACCCCACAACCATAGATAATGCATATTTCTCGTGTACTTCCAGAAAACTGTCCGGATCAGCAAACTGTCTAATCATTTGTTTTATGTCATATGCAGTTCTGACTTCTGTTGGAAACGTTTCCTCGCCATTAAAACCTCTATCATTATATGCATCAGGTGTTATATTATGCTTATCTTTACAGCATGCCGGAAGTAAATTAATAAGTTTCCTTACCGTTGCAAAACACTCTTTTTCATTACTAAAACAAAAATGCGATACTCCCGAAACACTAGAGTGAACTTTGGCCCCTCCTAGATCCTGATAGGAACATTCTTCGCCGGTTACGTTTTTTACCACATCCGGTCCCGTTATGAACATGTAGCCGATCTTATCAACACTAAAAATAAAATCAGATATTGCAGGTGAATATGCTGCTGCACCTGCACATGGTCCTGCAATCACAGAAATCTGCGGAATATACCCTGAAGCTAGGGTGTTATAATACAACATTTCACTACAACCAGCCAAAGCATTAATTCCTTCCTCTATTCTGGCCCCACCTGAATCATAGATGCCAATTACGGGACATTTACTCTTAATTGCCTGTTTAATAATACGTGCTATTTTCTGGCCATGGCGTAATCCCAGAGTTCCCCCTTTAACCGTAAAATCCTGTGCAAACACATAAACAACCTGTCCCTCTATTTTCCCATAACCTGTAATGACCCCATCATATTCAATCGGAATATCTTCCATTCCTGAATTATACCCGTAATTAACCATACCTGATCCTATTTCACAGAAGGATCCTTTATCTAAAAGTAACATTATTCTTTCAATTGCATGATACTTTTTTCGTTCATGCTGTTTTTGTATATTGTATTTCATATCAGTTTCCCCCTCTGTAAAACAAACTTATTGGCATTGTTTCATTTATTCTATTTTTCCACTTTCGCTCCAATAAAAAACTTTATAAAAGTTACTAACACTATTAAGTTTTATCTTATATTTGCATAATTTAGTTACTTATTTCAGTTACATGTAACAGATGCATGTACTATTACCATTATTTACATTTTATCATGCTTATAATTTTTGTCAATATAATACCAAATATTTTTACAATTGCAGACTAAGTCGAAAATTAATGCATAATAGTTCATATTGTAATTTTTCCAAAGCTATCAATTGATCATAAATAGTTGTTTTTGGCGAATATATATCAAGTTTATTGCTTAAATGTAATTAATTATATACATTTTGTCGAATGATAAATAACATATTTATACAGCAAAAAAGTGTAACACGTTCTATCATTGCTACACTCAAATAAACTAATTTTATTCTTATCTAGATTGTGGAATTTATCGAAGAATCTCAATTTCGCCATCATAAATGGTTACTTTTTTATGTTCAGAATTTAAGAGTAAATCCTTGGTTTCATTCTGTTTTACCTGGCAATGTGTAGACGGGAGTCAGAAAGAATATATCCGAGGAGGAGTATTTTATGAAAAGTAAACTTATGGAATTCTTTTGCTCGTCACCTACCATGTATATTTTATCTGCTGCAGTTGTAACAAATGCAACCGGGTCAGACGTGTCAGGTTCTTATGAACAAAAGGTACTTGTTAGTAATCAGTTCATAATTAACACTTAAACCCAATCTTGTGCACGTTTTTTGCTAATCTTACCAACCTTTTTACATTCACCCTTAGTTCTGCATAAATAACTGATAAAAAAATCTTCAGGAACATCAAGCATCTTTTCAAGCATCGAAATCAATGCTGCAATAATCTTCATCTGGGAATTATCATCCAATTCAAAGATACCTTTATCAGTTAATGTTAGTGATGCTGCCAGAAAAATTTGCATATACTGTAACGGGTATCTACAACTCCAAACTTTCTTTTCACTTCCTTCTTCAATAACCTTTACAAGAACAGGTGCCATAGCTGTAACTATCTGATTCAAGGTTTTCTCATGGAATAAAGCATTTTCAGTTTTATTCACTTCTTTAAGCACATTACTGTCAAATGCATCATTAATCCCCATTGCCATAAAAGCATGTATCAGTTTTTCTTCGGGACTAATATCATCTTTCTTAAGCATTTCTTCGGCCCTGGTGATTACAATATCTGTATATCGCGATACAATCGCATCCATAACTTCTTCTTTAGATTTGAAATAATAATAGAAAGTACCTTTTGCAATTGCAACTTCTTTAAGTATGTCATTAACAGTACACTTATCATATCCTTTCTTATGAAATAACCTTTCAGCCGCATCAAGAATTTCACTTCTTCTTTCATCATACTCTTTAGTTATTCTCATAGTTTCCCCCCATTCCATTTATCAATCCCTCGTCGGTCTGTAAATTTGATATTATTCTAACTGTTTTAATAACTTTAGAAAAGAGCTTTATTTGATACGCTATTTATTTTGGATTTTGTTATATTTAATAAATCTCAAGTTATTATCCCTTGATTTTAGAAGTCTCATATGATAGGTTTAACTAATCTAAATTTTTAACTTCATCATATTTTCCATAACTGAAAACAAATCTCGCCAATGACTTTGGCTTTATAATAAAGGCATCTATACCAATTATACCATAAAATGACAATAATAGCAGTTACTTCATTTAATAAGCAAAAAATAGACCCGTATTTCTACAATTCTACTATATGCATAGGTAAGTAAAATGAACGTGACGAATACCAATTTCGCATAAACAACGATTCATAGCCCATTGCTTTTGTGGCAAAGCATCCTTCATTTTCTCTCTAACTTCTGAGATTAAACACTCATAATCAGCATCATTAAGCTTTTTCTCATGGATAAGCATAATTGCTAGATTCCACCCAGCTCATCCATATTTTTCGTCGTCCTTCATAATCCATTTTGATGAGCCCATAAAAGTCAGCTGTTTTTTAAACCATTTAGCAGTTTTATATAATTTACACAATTTATGTAACAAAGTAATATCTTATATATAACCTTAATAAGTAACATGATACACTCATTTTTTAAACGTTTTTATATGAATGTTAACCTTCTGTTATGAAAAATTGTTAACTCTTCAAGGAAATACATTATACAAAGCATCTAATGGAGCGACAATCCCCTAATATAAACAATATAACCAAGAAGGCGGTGGTAAAACAGAGAGAATGATTTCAAGCAAGGTTTTAAGTATTTACCCTATTAATCTAATGAAATGGAGGAAAATTATGAAAAGAAGTTTGAAAAAGTGTGCATACCTTGTTCTTGCTTTAGCAGTTATGATTACTCAGGCTATAGGATTTTATCCCACTGTATATGCAGCAGACACTGCTAACTTGGCCGCTGGTAAGACAATTACTGCAAGCAGCGTACAACAGACCTATGTAGCGACAAACGCCAATGATGGAAACGTTAACACCTATTGGGAAGGTGCAGCCAACACATATCCCAACACCCTTACAGTTGATTTAGGAAGTTCACAGTCAGTCTATAAAGTGGTGTTGAAATTGAATGCATCCTGGGGATCAAGGACGCAAGCCTTGTCAGTACTTTCAAGTACTGATAATTCTACTTACACAACCCGAGTTGCTTCAAACACATATACTTTCAACCCAACAAGCAACAACATTGTAACAATAACCTTCACTGAAACTAGTGCAAGATATATACGCTTGAACTTTACTTCAAACAGTGGCGCTACAGGTGGACAAGTTGCTGAATTTGAAGTCTACGGCACTGCTTCTACAGGAACTCCTGACCTTATCGTTACTGATATTTCATGGA
>JAQZAX010000101.1 GCA_029239455.1 Anaerocolumna sp. | reverse complement strand
TCTTTTCATACAGGTGGCTTTGTTTCCTGACTTACTCGTTTCGTAAGTGCTTATCTAATATAACACACTCGAAATTGTTTGTCAACAACAAAATATTTAATTTATTTTCTGAATATTTGCTACAGTTTTAGCAGCAACGTTGTCTATTATAATATTTAATTTATTACTTGTCAACTGTTTTTTTTAATATTTCTGAAGCGACAAACTCAAAATAAATATAATTTAATGTCAAACACCAAATTTTCAACCTTTATATCTATTTGTCTAAATATTATAAACAATTCAGATTTTTTCTGCACTTCAAACGCAGGACATTTAGAATATCATTAATTCAATAGAAAGTCAACACCTTTCGACAAGAAATGTTAATTTTTATTTTCGCTAAATGAATTATTAAATTCCTCTTCTATATATGGAGATTCAGATAAAAACCTGGACTAGCTTAATCATCAGGTCCAGGTTTTTATCCGCATCTCCAATTTTAATCCTATTGCTCTGTAATAAGTTGAAGAAGATTTGGGTTAAATACTCCCTGTTTTAGCATGTCTATTTCATATCGATAAGGTGGAAGAGACTTCTTAGTATCTTCCGGAAGCGGTACATATGGTGTTTCCAATATTTTAGGTACTTCTTCAAAATCTTTATGATTCACTATATAATGAATTGCATCAAATCCAATATTACCAAAACCGATATTTTGGTGGCGGTCTTTACTAGCTCCTCTTGGGTTTTTACTATCATTAATATGAAATACTGCAATTTGATCTTTACCTATATAATGATTGAACTCTTCTATAACTCCATCAAAATCATTTACAATATCGTATCCGGCATCATTCGTATGACAGGTATCAAAACATACGCGTAATTTGTCATTGTATTTCACTCCATCGTAAATTCTAGCCAGTTCTTCAAAGTTTTTACCTATTTCACTGCCTTTTCCTGCCATAGTTTCCAGTGTAATATAAACTTCTTCATCCTTACTTAGAACTTCATTAATCCCTTTTATTATCTGTTTTATTCCAATCTCTTCTCCTGCTCCAACATGTGCTCCCGGGTGTAATACCAGATATCTGCTGCCAACCGCTTTCGTTCTCTCAAGTTCTGTTGCCAGAAACTCAGTGGCCAGAGCAAATGTATCTGTATTGATTGAATTACCCAGATTAATAATATATGGTGCATGTACGATAATATCTGAAATGTTATGTTCTTTCATAAATATGAAGCCTGCTTCTACATTTAATTCAGATATATTTTTTCGTCTTGTGTTCTGGGGCGCACCCGTATATATCATAAATGTATTAGCACCATATTCTGCTGCTTCTCTGGCTGACCCTAATAACATATCCTTACCACTCATTCCTACATGGGATCCTAATTTAAGCAAAATAAATACCTACCTTTCTATCTATATTACCGATATATATATTACAATCTTGTTTGTCCTATTTTATACAGTATATCATAATAACAAATTAATTTACATTCTAGAATAACTTACAATATAATTACAATTCAATTGCTGTTCTTTCCATAGGCTGTTTATTCTTTCATATGCTATTCTTTTCATAAACAGTTCTTTCCATAAACTGTTCTTTCCAGCGCTTTTTTCTTCAACCGTTCTTCTCTTCAACTGTTCTTCTCTTCAACCGCTTTTCTCTTCAACCAATCTTCTCTTCAACCGTTCTTCTCTTCAACCGTTCTTCTATCCTAATGCATATTTCGCATTTTTTCATTTATCTTTAACATAAGGGACACCTATAGAATATTATATTACATCAGAATATGAAAGGAATAAAAGAATGATTAATTATAATATTGGGATTATAGTGTTCCTGAATATTATTCCGGCAATTTATCCGTTTTTAACTTCAATCTCTATACGCCCGTTGCATATATTGATAATTATCCTGCTTGTAGTAGCATTTGATATTATCGCATTTATCCTGTTGGTACGAGGAGGAAGAATCCGCAAGAATGCAGATACAAAGTTTCCACAAAATCCTCAGTTGCCATCAGCGGAGCCTAAGACGTTACTTGACAGGGTCAATGACTTAAATGAAGTGTTAGAACCATTTGGCCTTGTATATTCTCTCGAAAATGATGTTTTCTATTCTGCTATGTATGGATGGCAGCGCGATTATGGATATTGTCAATTATATGATGAAATGACAGCACCTTTAAGTATGATTATTGATTGTGAGCCTATCCGTTTTGAATACGGCGGTAAGAAATGGATGATTGAATTCTGGAAAGGTCAATATGGAATGACAACAGGGTGCGAAGTCGGTGTATATACAACTACCGGCCCAAGTTTAGAAATACCCGGATATTTCTATGGAACCTTTTATAAAAGTGCAAGCAAAGAAGACTTTCTCCCCATTGCTGTCACTTTACGAAAGAAGGATAGCCCACTTTTCTCCAGAAAAGATCTTCATTGGTGGTTAACAGGATTTGTGTTAGGTGAGTTTTCTCATCCATCGGAATTAGTTATGGATATCCAAATAACCTTTAAAGATCAGGGCATGCGTGATGCATTTGTAGAAGAATTATTTAATGTGGGTTACAAGCCAAAAGATATTAGTGTCCAGGATACAATGGTAAGCCTTACGTATGACAAACCATATTCAAACCAACCTGCCACCAGAATCCCTCTCACGGAAAGCCTAATGCAAAAATATAACCAGCAAAACTGTGAAGCCTATCAGAGCATTACCAAAGGCCTGACTAACAGTTTAGATAAGTTAGATTATTTGCAAAAAGAATACCCAAGAATGTACCTGCAACTACTTAATCTCGGTAAACCAAGGCAGTTATTTGATGATTTTGAAATCTTAAAACCATTTCTTGGTTCCAGTAACGTAGCTGACAATGAATACTACAAATAGGGGGGATTTTATGTCTGGATACAAACGCTTAAGTCAGGTTTTTCACTCATCCAAAGAGATCCCATTTGATGATACGTCAAAGTTTGTGCTTATGAGTGATTGTCACCGAGGGGATGGAAGCTGGGGAGATAACTTTTTAAATAATCAAAACCTATTCTTTGCAGCGCTATCTTTTTATTATCATGATAACTTCACCTATATAGAACTAGGAGACGGAGATGAATTATGGGAAAATAGAAAACTAGAGAATATCATTTCCATTCACAGCGATGCGTTCTGGCTCATGTCAAAATTCTATCAAAAAAACAGATTGTATCTGCTCTATGGTAATCATGATATGAATAAGAAGAGCAGGAACTATATTTGCAGCAAATGTAGTTCCTATTATGATGAAAGTCTTAAGAAATGGATGCCGTTATTCCCAGAGATTAAAGTGCAGGAAGGATTAGTATTAAGATATAAAGATGATAACAGCAAGATATTTCTAACCCATGGACACCAGGTGGATTTCTTAAACTATAACTTATGGAGATTAGCGCGAGGTCTAGTAAGGTATTTATGGAGACCTTTAGAATTATTAGGTTTCCTCGACCCAACAAGCGCCGCTAAAAATAATGAGAAAAAAGGCTCCATTGAAAAGAAATTATCGAATTGGGCAGCAAAAGAAAAGCAAATGCTAATAGCCGGCCATACTCACCGCCCAATTTTTCCAAAACCCGGCACTTCGTTATATTTTAACGATGGAAGTTGTGTTCACCCACGATGCATCACTGCAATTGAAATAGAGAATGGTTCCATCTCTCTGGTAAAATGGGCTCTTAAGACTAAAGAAAATCGTTCTCTATATGTGGGCCGCAGTATATTAGAGGGTCCGGTTCCTATCAAGGATTATTTTCTGTAATGATTTGTAATGCAATGAATAACACTATGTATAGCAAAACGGAATGTCCTATTTTAATTCTGACATTCCGATTTGCTATCTTAATCTTTATTTTGTATTGGAAGCAACTTCAATCACCTTAGTTAAAGTGCTTTCTATGTATTTTGCCGCTTTTTTCACCATGTTTTGGTGTGAAGCCTGTACCACATTGGTACTATGTGTTCTGCTGTTTGTAAAATGAAGATCCATTACACCACTGGCCCCATTTTCCTTTACTGCATCTAAATTTTGTCCTCGTCCATAATTATCACTTCTATTATTCACTATTTTTACTGCGGGTTCTGAATCAACACCTGCATGAGGCATAGCAGTCATAGAACCTGCAAGAATGGAATCCCCTACTTGAACAACCACAGCACGTCTCTCCCAGCTCCATCCGCCCCATATATCTTTTATCATGGCGGAATCCGCTTTCGTTAATGGTTCTACATCTGCATGATTGGTTCCAAAGGTTCGTCTGACTTGAAAGGATTTACCTGTATTTACATCAGTAATCGTAGCATTAACTCCTCTTTTCCATAGATACCGAACTTCCTTAAACCAGTCTAAGGCTCCACTTTTCGTCACCTGCGCAGATACTTGGTCGGTTGCCTTTTCTGCTGTTTTTGTTGATAGCTTCACTGCTGCATTTTGCTTTTTCGCTGTTAATTTAAGTATGGCATTTCTTGTTTGTTTTCCTACAATTCCATCTGCTAGTAGGCCATTTTTCTTCTGGAACTCTTTCACTGCTTTATAAGTTATCGTACCATAATATCCAGTTGCATTGTTATAACGAAAATATCCTAAGTCCTTGAGAGCAAGCTGAACACTCTGCACTTCATTGCCCTTAGAGCCCTTTTTAAGCAGAGCTGCTGAAGCATTGATAGGATTAAATAATAAAGTTGCGGCTAAACTCAGTATTGCTACTTGTTTCATCTGTATCTTTTTCACGTCATGTTCCTCCTGATGTTGGTTAATTGCTTTATCATAGTAGAAAATAGATATAATAATTTAATTCCTACGATTAGTATATAAGAAAAAGATGTAGATGTCTAGTATTATTTAATAATTTTGTAACATTTTCTTAAAACTTTATTAATATTTTACCACTTAATACCACTCTAGTAAAATGCTACCTATTTGTCCCTTAATCTAACGCCGTAAACTCTAAAATATGAAATGAATTTTTGTGAAACTCAATGATACCTTCCTCTCGTAGTTTGCCAAGTTCCCTTGACATGGCACTGCGGTCGATACATAAAAAATCCGCAAGTTCATTACGATTAAGCGGAATCTCGAACCGGGAAGATCCCCTGTTGTCTGCCTGAGATATTAAATAAGCCATAATTTTTTCCCGGGTACTTCGTCTTGAGAGTAAATTCATTTTGTTATTCAAGTACATATTCTTTGATGCCAGCAATTGTAATAGATTTTGAATAAGGTAACTATGAAAATCACAGGCCAAAGAGCATGTTGATACGATTTTCTTTATTGATACCCAGAGTATTTTCGAAGGGCTCAGTGAATAGATACTGACTGGGCTAATTTCAATGCCAGCACATGCAAATGTTTCCCCAAAAATTTCACCTGCTTCAAGACTTGCAACTATGGTACGGTTTCCAAGGATATCTTCTCTGGTTATTTGAATATTACCTCTTATTACGATACCTAAGGATGTAAATTTTTCTCCCGCTATTATAATGCTTTGATTTTTCCCATATTCCCTCATTTTTGCGTCCAGGCACCCAAGAATACTTTCAATATCCGTGGCCGAAATACCATGGAATAATGACACCTTCTCTAAGATTTTCATTTCTGGTTCCATATTAACCCCTCATTTCTCGATATTAGTCTTATAATTTTAAAAATATAAATCTAATCTGCAGATATAAACTCTTATTTATATGATATTACTGCATTTTTGTTGCATTTGCAACTGAAGTATTTGTTTCTTTCGAGTATTATATTAGTAGATTAAAACTTACTAATCATTTCAGAAATTGAAAATATAAATTAGAACGCCCACAAAGCGAAGATAGGAGAAAAGGTTGAAAAAAATAATTTAAGAAAGGATTGCCATAAATAGATTCTTTCAACCTATTTATTTATGGCAGTATCGCAGGTAAACCTGCGATATGCAATGGGTATAAAAATGATACGAAAAATAATTACAATTGATAGAGAAGCATGTAATGGATGCGGTTTATGCATCGATGCCTGTCATGAAGGAGCTATTGGTTTAGTAGATGGAAAAGCAACACTACTTCGTGATGATTACTGTGATGGACTTGGCAATTGTCTGCCTGCTTGTCCTACCAATGCAATCACATTTATTGAGAGGGAAGCTTTAGAGTATAATGAAGAAGAAGTACAGAAAAATATAGAGAGAAAGAAAGAGGTAGCTGCATTTAAGGGCTGTCCCGGTACAGCTTCGCATTCCATAAAGCACGAAGAAACTGGGACTCCCGTTTTAAAACCTCAGGAATCCCAGTTAAGCCAATGGCCGGTACAGATTAAACTTGTACCTGTGAATGCACCTTATTTTGACGGTGCCAATCTATTAGTTGCAGCAGATTGTACCGCATTTTCCTATGGTGACTTCCATAATAAATTTATTAAAAATCACATTACACTCATTGGATGTCCAAAATTAGATGAAGGCGATTATGCAGAGAAACTAACAGAAATCATAAAACATAATAATATTAAATCTATTAAAGTAGTACGTATGACGGTTCCATGTTGCGGTGGCATTGTAAATGCAGTAACTACAGCATTAAGAAACAGTGGTAAAATGATTCCATGGCAGGTGGTTACAATATCACCGGACGGTTCTATCGTAGAAATGTAATATTACTTAACGGGTTGCGGTGAGAAGCTGCAACCCGTTTGTTATTTAATAGGAAAGTTCTATGAACTTTCCTATTAAATAACAAGCCCTCCAGGCAGGATGCGCATGACGCGCCAAGGAAAGCCCTCCAGGCAGGATGCGCATGACGCGCCAAGGAAATTTGTCACTGAAGTGACAGCGCGTCAGCGCTAGAGTCTGGCAAGCCAGACTCTTTCTTATGTCATGGGAAATTTTACAATTTCCCATGACATAAAAAGGCTTCCAGACTCTTTCTTATTCTCATTTTCGATTTACAAAGTTCTTAATAACCTTAAACAAGTCATACCAAAGGACACTGAATAATGCAAAACCTACCATTACTATAAACTGCAATAAGTCTAGTTCCTTAAGCAGCAGTAGTTCTGCGATGGGGGTATAAAGAATCGTCAACAATAGTAGTATGGTAGCAAGATAAACCAGGATAATTCCCTTATCTTTCATCACTTTAATTATTGCCTGACAGGCATATTCGGTGTCAGAACAATTTACAAGAAGTAACCCTAGGTTAGCTACTATGATAACACTAATCCCCGCAGTCCTAGCTAAAGTTTCCTGTAAGGGATCACTTAATAATAAATAATAGTATACTCCAAAAGATGCTGTGAATATTACGCCACCCTGCACAAAACTTTTCATAATTACGCCTTTGGTTAACAATTTATCAGTGTGACTTCTTGGTTTCTTTCTCATAATATCGGCTTCTGCTGGTTGACGTTCAATTATAGTGGAACAGGTTGGATTCATAATTAGTTCAAGTAAAACAACATGTAAAGGCAATAGCATAAGGTTTTCAGGAAGTATGCCAAGCATCGGTCCCAGTAGACAGATGAAAGCTATTGGAATGTGAATTGCAAATACATAGCCAATTGCCTTTCGGATATTATCATAAATTCTCCTTCCATCCTGTATTGATTCCACTATAGTAGTAAAATTATCATCCAGTAACACCAAATCTGCTGCCTCTCTCGTCACCTCGGAGCCACCTTTCCCCATAGCAATGCCGATATCTGCATATTTTAGAGCAATTGCATCATTTACCCCGTCTCCGGTCATGGCTACCAGCTCGCCATTTCTTTGCAGTGCCTTAACAATTCGCTGTTTTTGTTCCGGCGCAACTCTGGCAAATATATTCACCTTCCGTACTATTTCCTGCAAGGTACTATCAGACATAATAGATAACTGGCTACCGGTAATCACCGTTTCACTCTCTTTCAGTTCGAGCTGTCTTGCAATAGCTGCAGCAGTATTTCCGTTATCTCCGGTAATCATAATAACCCGAATACCCGCATCATCACATATTTTAATATACTGGTTCATATTCTCTTTTAGAGGATCCATAAGTCCCATAAGTCCTAGAAAAGAAAATTCGCATTCCTTAAGTGTATCCGGTATCTGTTCTTCCTGCTTTATGTGTCTGATTCCAACCGCAATGACCCGAAGTCCTTTCTCTGTCATACATTTTGCTCTGTTCTCAATATCACTGTATTCAGTTGCAGTAAGGCTGCAGTGGTTTAAAATCCATTCAGGAGAACCCTTTGCAGCAATCATAATTCCATTTTCATCTCTCCATACATGTGACATGGTTTTACATTCATGGGTAAAGGGAAACCCTTTGATAAAAGTCCTGCTAAATATGTCTTCATTTTTAATATCAAGTTTATGGCAGTATTTTAAAATTGCTTTATCCATAGCATCATGAGGAATTGAATCACTAGCCAATCCCGCCACAATAGCAAGCCAGTTGTCACTGCACTGATAGGCCCACGTTTCTGTAACCGTCATTTGATTTTGTGTTATGGTTCCTGTCTTGTCAATACATATTACGGAAACTGCCCCCAAAGTCTCAACTGCATGCAGTTTACGAATCAATCCGTTTTTCTTCGTAAGCCTTAGGGAACCCATGGATAAGAACACCGTTAAAATAACCGGAAATTCCGCGGGAATCATGGAAAGTGAAAGAACAATTCCGGACAGAATGCTTTGTACAATACGATTACCGGTGGTATATTCTTTCAGATTTAAAAAAGTAATTCCAGTCACCAGTACAAATAGTATCAAGGCAATATAGGTACAGGTTTTCGTTAGCTTCTTCATCTGTATCTGCAAGGGGGATGGCTTATCCGGTGCCATAATTAAACCAATGCCGATTCTTCCATAGGAAGTCTTAGCACCAATCTTTTCGACTAAGATATCTGCATTTCCTTGTGTCACTAAGGTACCTGCATAACAATATTCACTTTGTTCTGTATCTATTGCTACAAAATTCTGTTGTAAATTCATAATTTTGCAGTCCTTCGCCGCAGTTTTCCACACCTCACCAGATTCTCCGGTTAATATGCTCTCATCCACAGAGAAATCATGAGAGTACAGCACATAACCATCTGCAGGAATACGAGAACCTTCTTCCACATACATAATATCTCCCGGCACTAAGTCTGCACTAGGTATTGTACTTAACTGGCCGCTTCGGTATACCTTCACCGCTGGCTGTGCTAATTGGTTCAAAGCTTTTAATGCCTTATCTGTTTTAACCTCCTGTGATACATCAAGCAGTACTACGCCTAAAACAAATGCCATCATAATAATACCTTCACTGGCCTCTCCCAGCAGAAAATATACTACTGACGCGCACATTAAAAGAAGGAATATCGGTTCACAAACCGCTTTTTTTGTTATTCTCCATAGTGACTGTTTGTATACCGGAACCAGTTCATTTTTACCGTATTTTTCTTGCAACCCTTTTGCTTCTTCTTTTGTTAGCCCTTCATAGGAATATCTTTTATTCACATGCATTCCTCCAAAAATAGATGTAAATCAAAAAAATCCTGCGGGATTGTAGTAAACTACTGTCCCGCAGGATCGCATCCCGCTGCTGTTATACAGCCCGGCTCCATTAGAATATACTGGCCTGATCAGTTTGTACTGAGATTACGCAAAGATGCGCTATGCAGTGCAAAGAGAATATATACTCCACTATATTCAATGACAACTTTATTTGTTACAGAAAACGAAGAATTACTCTGCAATATAGCTATTTTCTATGGTAATTACACATTGATATCTATCATCGATAGTACGAAGGAGTTCGGTAACTTTAATTAGCAGTTCCTGCTCTTCCTTCTCACCATAAGAGTGTGGTACCACCAAATCAAATATCAGATTTGTTAAATTTTCTCCATTTACAACACGAAAATCGTGAATGGTAGCCTTAGGCTCAAGTGTGCTCACCACTTTAACAACCAGGTTCTTTTTCTCCTGTACTATTTTATTATTAATTTCCACAGGATCCATGTGAATAACAAGAAATATCCCCAATTCCCTTAATACATCTCTTTCAATCATGTCTATGGTCTCATGGATTTCTTCCATATTAGAATCATTCGGCACCTCTGCATGAATCGTCGCCATAATATGGGATGGCCCATAATTATGAGCAATCAGGTCATGGGTTCCAATAATGCCTTCATAGCTTTCTACTTTTCTTGTAATATTTTTATAAACTTCCCTGTCTACCGCTTCTCCAAGGAGTGGCATCAACGTATCTTTCGCAATATTAAACCCAGCAAGAAGTACAAATATTGACACAACTAATCCTACCCAACCATCAATGGTAATCCCTGTTAAGTTTGCAAAGATAATTGAAAAAATAGTTGCGAAAGTAACTAAAACATCACTTAATGAATCTGCCGAAGTTGCTTTCATCACATTAGAATTAATGCGGTTGCCCAATTGTCTGTTAAAAACAGATAACCACAGCTTAATGAGTACGGATATGCTTAGAATTAGGACGAGAATCCAGTAAAATCCGACTTCTTCCGGATGAAGCACTTTATCAAAGGAATTCTGAAATAAAGTAAATCCAACCTGTACGATTAAAAATGCTACTACAAGGGCAGATATATATTCGAATCTTCCATGTCCGAAAGGATGCTCCTTATCCGCTGGTTTTTCAGCCAGTTTAACGCCAATAAAGCTGATAATGGAGGAACCTGCATCTGAAAGATTGTTAAATGCGTCTGCCATAACGGATATACTATTAATCATAATTCCAATTGATATTTTAATCAAAAATAAAATTACATTGCATATGATTCCTACAATGCTTGCCATTACTCCGTAAGCTGTTCTTACTTTTACATTTGCTGTATTTTCATAGTCTTTGATAAATAATTTAACCAAAAATTGAGTCACTCTGCTCCTCCTATGGCCGTATTTAAAGTTTATTGTATTTGAAGTTCATATAACTTTTTATAGATTCCTCCAAGATTTAAAAGCTCCTGATGGGTTCCGCTTTCCCGTAATTTCCCTTTATGCATTACTATAATTTTATCAGCGTGCTGGATGGTTGACAGACGATGGGCCACCATAATGGTAGTTCTTCCTTCCATAAGCTTTTCCAAAGCTTCCTGAATTAACTGCTCCGTTTCCGTATCTATGTTAGCAGTGGCTTCATCCATAACCAGAATTGCTGGATCATAAGCCAGGGTTCTTGCAAAGGATAACAGTTGCCTCTGTCCGGCAGATAGGGTGGCTCCCCGCTCCGATACTGCCTCCTCGTATGTATGATTCAGCTGTTCTATGAATCTGTCTGCATTTACATAAGCTGCTGCTTTTTTGATATCCTCATCTGAGATAGTTTCATTTTTCAGGCGGATATTACTCTTAATGTCTCCGGTAAAGATAAATACCTCTTGTTGTACCTGACCAATGGCACTTCTTAACTGGTCGGTGTTCATCTCTTTAATATCAACACCATCAATTGTTATTTTCCCCTTTTGGATATCATAATATCTTCCTATTAGATTCAGAATGGAAGATTTTCCGGCACCGGTTGCACCAACAAATGCTACACGTTGTCCAGGTTCTATAGTAAAGCTGACATCCTTTAGAATCCAATTTTCACCTTCATAAGCAAACCATACCTGTTGGAATTCAATACGACCTTTTATCCCCGTCAGCATGGTTGGGTTCTCGGGGTTAACAATCATTGGCTCTTCATCTAATATGGTAAATATCTTTTCTGCGGAAGCCATGGCTGACTGCAGGGTTCCTAATTGTTCTGCCAACTCCTGAATTGGTTCAAAGAAGGAGTTAATGTATTGTATAAATATATAGAGAGTTCCAATAGTTATGGTGCCTCTTATTACTAAATCCCCGCCAACCCCGATAATCGTAACCAGCGAAACCACGGATAGTATGTAAATAGAAGGTCGAAAGATTGCAAATACCATCATTTCTCTAAAGTTTGCCTTATATAAATCTACACTTTTTTCTTCGAATTCCTTATATTTTTCCTTCTCCCTTGCAAATATCTGAATCAGCTTCATGCCGGATATATGCTCAGACAGGTAGGTATTTATGATTGTTAACTTTGTTCTTGCAACACGGTAGGTTGCTCTGGAAATGGATTTAAATAACATTGTAAGTCCAATGATAAATGGCAGTAATATAAATGCATAGAAAGATAATTTCATATTAATGCTAAGCATCACGAGTGCCAGACCAATGATTTTAATTATATTCTTTAATAGCTTTACAAGAATGTTGGCATACATCTCATTTAAAGCTTCTACATCATTGGTAATTCTTGTGACTAATCGTCCTACCGGCGTTATATCAAAGAAACGCAGAGAAAGTTTATGGACATGGTGGAAAACTTCCTGCCTGATGTTATAGATAATATTCTGTCCAGCTAACTGAAGTATCCATGCCTGAAGAAAATTAAAAACGAAGCTTATAATTAATACCATCAGATAGATAATCGCCGTTTTTTGCACACCGCTAAAGTTACCGGTATTAATAAATTCATCCATAGCATTACCAACCAGAACGGGACGGTAGAGCTCCAATCCTGTTATCAACAGCACCAGAATAAATGCAGTAAGCATCCAATGCCAATATGGCTTGGCATATGACATGAGACGCATTAAAACATTCCCCTGTATTGATTTTTCATAATCTATTTCACGTCGTTTCTTCATAGTATTTGTGCCTTTCCATCTAATTTCAAGGAATCTGTTATTTCTATACCGCTTCTAACTGCTGTTCCAGCTGCTGTTTCTCATACATATCTGCATAAATTCCGTGTTTAGCCATTAGTTCTTCATGGGTTCCATATTCCGCCATCTCTCCGGAATCCAGTACCAGAATGTGGTCAGCATTCTGAATGGTTGATATTCTGTGAGCAATGATGATGGTAGTCTTTCCATTCCTGTTTTCCTTAAGGTTTGCAAGTATCTGTTCTTCCGTATCCGTATCAACTGCAGACAAAGCATCGTCAAGGATAAGAATGGGTGCGTTCTTCATAAGCGCTCTTGCTATGGAACTTCTCTGTTTCTGTCCACCAGACAGGGTAACTCCACGCTCTCCTACCAAAGTAGCATACTGCAATGGAAAATTCATAATATTATCGTGGATGTTAGCTTCTTTGGCTGCTTTTTGAACCAACTCTATCTCCTTATGATCGGAACCAAATGCAATATTATTTTGCAAAGTGTCAGAAAATAAGAAATTATCCTGGGGGACATAAGCAATATTTTCTCGCAATGTTTTAAGGGGAATCTCACGGATATCATACCCATCCAGGCGGATCGTTCCCCTTGGCGCATTATACATACGAAGTAGCAGATTAGCAATTGTGGTTTTTCCACTACCTGTCCTTCCAAGAATCGCCAGCGTATTTCCCTGTTTCACCTCCACGGTGATATGTTTTAATACTTCAGGTGTTTCACTTGTAAAGCGGAAATTTAAATCTGTAAACTGTATTTTACCCTCTAAATGGTCAATATTCCTAACTGTCTCATCCTCATATATTTCAGGCTTTTCATTAAATATATTCTGCACTCTTTTGATGGAGGCAAAGCCCTGAGAGAAAAATGTTATGCTATCTCCAGTTGCAATCATTGGCCAAACCAGCATATTTATGTATTGATTAAATGCAATAAAACGTCCGATGGTAATCTCCCCTGTAATGGTTAAGTATCCACCATAGATTAGGGTGATTACACTGGAGAAACCTATCAGTATATCTAACAATGGCATAATGAATGCCTGAAGTTTTACCACCTTTAGATTCCTATCTTTATTCTTTTGATTGGCTTTTGCAAATGCTTTTAATTCTTTATGTTCTTGAACAAATGCCTTAATCACTCGCATTCCAGAAATACTTTCCTGTACCTGGTCAGTAAGTTCAGAAAATGCCTGCTGCTTCTCATCAAAGCGCTTTTCAATTGCCATCCCGTAATACACGCCACCTACCCCTAGAAATATTAATGGAATAACCGCAAGAAGGGTCAACCGCAAATCAACATATAAAATCATCTTAGTTAACACCATAATTGTCATAATACCAGCATCAAATGAAGTTATAACTGCTGGCCCAGTAGCCATGCGAATTGCATTTAAATCATTGGTAAAATGGGCCATCAAATCGCCAGTTTTATTTTTATTAAAATAGCTCATGGACAGGGTTTCTAAATGTGCAAAGAGATCATTTCTTAGTTTACATTCTATGGCCCTTGATGATCCAAAGATATAATAACGCCAACCGAATCTGCCAAGGGCCAGTATAAGTCCTACTATTACTATTTTAGCTATTCCAAGCATTACCCCGTTCCTATCCATAGTGCCGCTTTCCAGGCCATCCGTAATTTCACCCGTAAACTGAGGTATATAAAGATTCAGAAAGTCAACAATAAAAAGAATTAGTATGCCGGCAATATACTTCCACTTATACTTCTTTATGTACTTAAAAATAATGTTAATATCTTTCATCCCAGCAAGTCTCCTTAATAGTGAATTAATATATTATCATACTTTCTCTTCCGTTTTTCAATCCCAAAGATAAATAATTCCATTTTTTTTGCTGTTATTCTATTTCCATTTCTTTATTACGCAAAACCATATGAATATGATCTTCCCATCTGCCGTTTATTTTTAAATAGTTATAAGCTAGGCCTTCCTGGTAAAATCCGAGTTTTTCAATCATTCGAAGGGATCTTGCATTCTTTGGCATAATATTAGCTTCAATTCGATGCATTCCATATTCCCCGAAGATAATCTCAATTCCCTTTTGTACCGCTTCTGTCATATAGCCCTGATTGATTTCCATTTCATCTAAATTATAACCCAGATTACAAGAGAAAAAGCATCCTCTCACTATATTGCTAAATGCCAAAGCTCCTATGATTTTTTCTGGGTTATCCTTTTTAAAAATCCATAGTCTTAAATAATTACCAGCTTCTATTTCTTTTTGGTCGGCAGCCAGATGCTCTGTATGAAAAGAAATCTCGTAAAATTCCCTTGGTCGGACCGGCTCCCATTCTGATAAAAACTCTTTATTTCTTAAATAATAGTTTAATACTTTGTCTCCATAGGATTCATCAATGGTTTTTAGTAGCAGTCTGTCAGTGGTATAAGTTTTTTCCATGTGTTTTCCTCCATTTGTTTTTCCATATGTTTTTCTATTTGTTTTTCCATTTGTTTCCCCCGTTATTTCTTTATAAACTTCAGATTTATTAGTTAATACTAATTTCACTCTGATAAATGGACCAAATTATATTATAAAACATGAAAAGGAATAATACCACACAAATTATAGTAATACAACAAAATTCAGGTATCAATTTCTTTTGCATAATAGGAATCTGGTTAATGTTTACTTTTTTATTATTTAATGGTAAAATAAGGTAGTATTAAAAAGTAGGAGTGGAGGAGGAACGAAATGGGCTGGCTTAAAATATTCTTACTATTATTTTTGTGTCTTACCTGCTTAACATCCTGTAGTAGTCATAATGATACAGATGTCCTCTGGCTTTCCATGAAGGACCTTAGCTGGGGCATGGAAAAAGAGGATGTTACATCTTTACTGGAAGAGGATGGGATTACTCTTTTGCAAGAGAAGGGAACTGTCCCAAACCGATATATTCTGAGTGAAGCGAGGACCTGCTGGGGCTTTGAGGGTACTATAAAACTGGACTTTAAGAGCTTTACAGAAGAGGGCGACTCCTATTTGACTGCATTTGGGTTTTATCCTGAGGAGGCGAAAGAAGACGTACTTTTAAAGGAGTTATCAAAAGCTTTTGGGGTAGAAAGCTCTAACCCGCCCGGTACTGCAACAAAGGGTTTGCAGTGGGAAAGCAAAGTAACTCTTTCAGATATTTCTGATAAAGCTGTCAGGCAGAGAGCAGAGGATTTGATTGAAAAAATTTGGGGTAATATTCCTTTTCATGAGACAACGGTAGAGATGTCCCGCCCACTTGTAGCAGCACAGTACACCCCCCCAGAGCAGGCCGGTTTAAATAGTCTTATATATTTAAATGGGGAGCGTGCCGCAGTGGCTGTCTTAGCAAATGAGTAAGTAAAAAAGTAACTCACTAATATATAAAACGCCAACAACCTGCATAAAAACTTTGCGAGCTTTTGGTGTTTTTTTATATTGCACCACCGAAGCTCTTAAATAACAAAAATATTTACGAATGTTTATCAAATATGATACACTAGAAAAATATTAATTAGGTAAGGAGCGAAAGCATGGGAAATTTATATATAGATCCAACATTTTATACAACAAAACCGGATTCCTCTGGCAGACTGGAGAAAGAAATACGGACTTACGACTTATTAGATACCTTAGAGATTCCCTATATCCGAGTGGAGCACGGTGTAACTGAAACCATTGAATCCTGCCTTGCAGTAGAAGAAATGCTAGAAATTGATATCTGTAAGAATCTGTTTTTATGTAATACCCAGAAGACACAA
>JAQZAX010000100.1 GCA_029239455.1 Anaerocolumna sp. | reverse complement strand
GCATTCTTCTTATAATATAGCGGGGATACTCCATAATATTTTTTAAACAATTTGCTAAAATGATATACATCATCATAACCTACGAGGTTTGCAGTACTTTTTATGCTGCCGTTCTCTGTATTTAATAAGATGTCTTTTGCCTTTTCCAGACGTATCTTAATCAGATAATTGATTGGTGATTCGCCCGTTTCTTCCTTAAATATCTTGGAAATGTAAACAGGACTCAGATACATATTATGTGCAATTTGATCCAAAGATATCTTCTTTTCATAGTTTTCATTTAAATAATTTATTATTTCTTTGACTGCGTAGCTCTTATTATAGGATTCAAAATTATATCCTTTTTGATTGTTATCTTCTATTACAACGGTTTCCCTGACAATTAGCAATAATATCTGTATGAGATGAGCTTTTAACATAAAATACTTGCCAGCCTGAGCCAATTCATTCTCAGCAATCATCTCGTAGCAAAGCTTTGATATCTTTTGTTTCGTCTCTGTGGAGGTATGCAGGATGTAATCATTATCTTTTAAAACAATGGAATTCTGAGGCATATTTTTAAAATGAAAATCCGAGAATCCAGCGAAAAATTCTACTGTAGGTTCTTTGGAATTCACAATAATATTCGTGTGTTTTACACCCGGATTGCACATAATTACGTCACCGGCTTCCACATCATAAATGTTACCATTCACAATATATTTCCCCTTACCTGATAATATATAAGTAAGTTCGGTAAAATCATGGTCATGATACGGGGATTCGTTAAACATTTTTTGCTTACTAGCAAACAGAATGGTTGGATTAAAATCATTATACGTGATATCAAACTCTGTCTGACACATGTGCTGCCCCCCTCTTAAAAAGTCTAAAATGATTATATCATACTTTTTATAAGGTTAAACCTTAATTATATCTTAATTTTCTTTTTTATTGATTTTCCTCAAAAAATCTATTTATTTACCAGCTGTTTCTATGCAAATTATTTATGAGGAAGTAAACTAACAGAAAGCGAAAGTGATTTCTTCCGTTGCTACCAAAAGCATGTTATATGCATTTCATTAAGACCACAAAACAGGAATTTTACCACTAAATATCTCGTATTCGTTCGTATAATAATTAACATCTTTTTCATAACAAACTACATTTATAAATCCTCAAATCGCTATATAATAGAACAGAATGTTTTGTTTATGACAATAAGGGAGGAAGAGTGTTTTATGACAGCGATGCAATGGTTTTTTTCTTTTCTAAAGAAATACCGATTCAAACTCACAGCCGCTTTACTATTAGTAACTGTGGGCTCCAGTCTGACTATTATTAATCCATATATTTCTGGAATTATAGTAGATGATGTTATTATAGGTGGAAATACCGGAATTTTATTAAAATTAATTATTATTTTAATACTTACCACCGCCTTACGTTCTCTCATTAAGTACATATATTTAATTATGTTTGAAACCGCTTCCCAAAGTATGCTTTATACTATGAGGGATTATGTATATCGTCGCTTTTTAGAGGAAGATTTCGCATTCTATAACAAAAATCGAACCGGTGATCTGATGTCAAGACAGACCGGCGATATGGATGCGATAAGACATTTTGTCGCATTTGTAATATATAACATTTACGAAAACTCATTGTTTTTATTGTTTGCACTTTTAATGATATTTACAGTGGATTATCGACTTGCTCTTTGTATGATAGCAGTTATGCCATTGACCATACTCATTGCACGTAAGCAGTTAATCTCAATTAAACCAGCATTTCAAAATATCCGCCAGCACTTTTCCAGTTTAAATACCTTTGTCCAGGAAAATGTCAGCGGTAACCGGGTAGTAAAAGCATTTGCCAAAGAAGATTATGAAATCATGAAGTTTAATAAAGAAAATGATGACTACCGCGATGCTGAACTTCATGCTTCTGCCATATGGCGGAAATACGTTCCTGTATTCGAATTCCTCTCCAGCTCCCTGACATTTATTCTGTATCTGGTAGGAGGCATTATGGTTATCAATGATACTATCACCATGGGTAAATTAGTAACGGTAAGTGGTTATCTGTGGATGTTAAACAATCCGCTGCGAATGGCAGGCTGGCTCGCCAATGATTATCAAAGGTTTGTCACATCGGTTGAGAAAATCTATACGACGATTCAGTCCGAGCCAAATATTAAAGCGCCCCACAATCCGGTTGTAAAAAATCATTTACGAGGAGAAATTGAGTTTAAACATGTTAATTACCGTGCGGAAGATGATGTAATCCTTACCGATATTAATTTTAAAGTACTTCCCGGTCAAACGGTAGGTATTATAGGGGCTACCGGTTCTGGTAAATCCACTTTAATGAACCTGCTCTGCCGTTTTTATGATGTTACAAACGGCGAAATAACCGTTGACGGAATAAATGTTAAAGAGTTAGACTTATATCATTTACGTGGTAATATAGGCATGGCTATGCAGGATGTATTTTTATTTTCAGATACCATTGAAGGTAACATAGCCTACGGCAAGCCGAACTGCTCCTTTGAAGAAGTCGTTGCTGCTGCCAAAATAGCCAATGCAGATGAATTCATTATGAATATGCCAGAGGGTTATGATACCATTGTAGGAGAACGTGGTGTAGGTCTATCGGGCGGTCAAAAACAGCGAATTTCACTGGCAAGAGCATTGCTTAAGAACCCTTCCATGGTTATTCTGGATGATACGACTTCCGCAGTCGATATGGAAACGGAATCTCATATTCAGAGTGAGTTAAATGCACTTGCTGATCGAACTGTATTTATTATCGCTCACAGAATCTCTTCCATTATTAACGCAGATTTAATTCTGGTTATAGACGGCGGCAGAATTATTGAATCCGGTAATCACGTGAGTTTGCTTAAGAAGAAAGGTTATTACTATACTGTGTTTAGCCACCAGTACGGGGAATTCGACCAATTAAATAATAAGCATAAAGGAGGCAGATAATATGGCTAGGAATAAATACGATATTGATGAAACCTTAGAAACCGAATTCAATGTAGAACAGCTCAAACGTCTGTATGCCTATATTAAGCCCCACAGAAAGGATCTTACCTTTACCATACTGCTCATGTTGACGTCCAGTGCCCTTGGTATGTTTGTACCAAGAATACTAATGACCATTATGGATGACTATATTCCTAACAAAAATATAAATGGAGTAATAAGTATTAGTCTTGGTGTATTATTGATTAATTTTATTATTGTATATATACTAAGAATTAAGATTCAGATAACAACGAGACTGGGGCAAAATATCATTCATGAAATCCGAAGCGATATTTTTAAGCATTTGCAGAAGCTTCCCTTTTCCTACTATGATGACAGACCCCACGGCAAGATTCAGGTTCGTGTTGTTAATTATGTAAACAGTTTAAGTGATTTGCTGTCAAATGGTATCGTAAATACCATTACAGAACTATTCAGTTTGTTTTTTATTGTCGGATTCATGCTCTCCATTAATGTCAGACTTACCATTGTCTGTATGATTGGTATTCCTATTTTAATGGCACTTATATTTCTTATAAAGAAGAAACAGCGTGTAGCCTGGCAGATATCCAATAATAAATCTTCTAACTTAAATGCCTACATTGCTGAAAGTATTAATGGTATCCGCGTCACACAAAGTTTTGTGCGTGAGCAGGAAAACATCAAGATATTTAACAGTTTAAGCAGTAATTATAGTACTGCTTGGATGGATGCAGTAAAGTATAACTTTTTATTGTGGCCGGCAATTGACAATATTTCAACCTTAACGACCTCTGCAATTTATGTTTTAGGTGTTGCTTGGATCAGTGATGGAGTTTCTGGTATCACTGTTGGTGCATTGATTGCATTTACAAGTTATATTGGAAGATTTTGGGCACCCATTAATACCCTCGCCAGTTTTTATAATTCGCTTCTGACCGCAATTTCTTACCTTGAGAGAATATTCGAAACAATTGACGAGCCTGTGTTGGTTGAAGATGCTAAAGATGCAGTTGTGATGCCACCAATTAAGGGAACGGTTGAATTTAATGAAGTTTGTTTTAGCTATGATGATGACGTTCCTGTACTAAATCATGTGAGTTTTCTAGCAAACCAAGGGGATACCATCGCTATAGTAGGTCCAACGGGAGCAGGTAAAACAACCATTATTAATCTGATCAGCCGCTTCTATAATCTAAACTCTGGTCAGATTCTCATTGACAATATTGATATTAATACAGTTACGATACAGTCACTTCGTAAACAAATGGGAGTTATGCTGCAAGACAGTTTTATTTTCTCTGGCACGATTATGGATAATATTCGTTATGGGAATATGGAAGCTACTGACGAAGAGGTTGTTGCAGCTGCAAAAACAGTATGTGCCCATAGCTTTATCGAGCAATTAGAAGATGGCTACCATATCCAGGTAAATGAACGTGGCAGCCGCTTATCTGTTGGCCAAAGACAGTTGATTTCATTTGCCAGAGCGCTGCTTGCCGATCCAAAAATACTGATTCTAGACGAAGCAACTTCAAGCATTGATACCGAGACAGAAATACTTCTGCAGGAGGGTCTCTCAAAACTTCTTGCCAACCGTACCTCTTTTATTATTGCCCACCGCCTGTCAACTATTAAAAATGCCACTACCATTTTATATGTGGATGGTGGTACAATAGTAGAAAAGGGCAGCCACGACCAATTGATGCAGCTACAAGGTAAATACTACGAGTTATACGTATCACAGTACAATGGTGTCAGGCACCATTAAAAAAATATAAACTAGTTTATAAAAATTTAATGGTGCCTGACACCGTTAATACAAAGGAGTTTTTATGGCAAAGTTATACTACAATTATGGAGCAATGGGTTCTTCCAAAACTGCAAATGCATTAATGGTTCATTATAATTATATAGAACGTGGTAAAAATGCTTTATTGGTAAAGTCAGAGATAGACAAGAGATTCGGTGATCAGGTAATGCGGTCAAGAATCGGTTTAGCCCATGAATGCATTACCTTGGATGCCCTGATTCATTCTTATACGAAAGAGCATCTAAAGGAAAATTATGATTGTATTATTGTAGATGAAGTTCAGTTTGCTTCTCCAGAACAGATTGATTTCTTATCAGACCTGGTAGATTTTTATGACATTCCTGTGGTATGCTATGGCTTAAGGGCTGACTTT
The DNA here is from genome assembly GCA_029239455.1 of Anaerocolumna sp. GTDB lineage: Bacteria > Bacillota > Clostridia > Lachnospirales > Lachnospiraceae > Anaerocolumna. Next base: position 4,589 of record JAQZAX010000100.1, on the reverse strand, counting down.
CAGAACAAACTATTTCCGGGCAGCGAAAGACTTTTGGCCATTGCCGATTGTATCAATGAAATTAAACCGTATGCTGGTGTGGAAAAAAGGCAACCTGTAATGCCAGATATAATGAAAATGGAATTATTAGAGAAGGGGAACAAGTAGTACTTGGTTCCAATGATCAATATACTGCACTCTGCAGAAAGCACTTTAAAGAAGGTAATTTAGGCTAAGCTATGAATACATGAAGAAGGGGCTATTTTTACAATAGCCCCTTCTTCATGTATTCATATCCTAAAATATTAATCTAATTAATTAGTCGTTCAAATTATATAGCCATACAATAATTTTAATCACTACTAATATATTAGCTCAATTACTCTGCATAGATTTTCAATTCCTGACCAATATAGATTCTATCAGGATTGGAAATGATATCTTTATTCCACTCATAAATCTTCTTCCACTGGCTTTCACTACCTAATAAAGCTTTTGCAATCTTTCTTAAATAGTCACCTTTTACAACTACATAGATCTCAACTTCTTCTGGTGATTCTTCTGCTGATTCCTCTGCTGGTTCTTCAGCTGGTTCTTCAGCTGGTTCCTGGGCCGGTTCTTCTTCTGCAGGTTCTTCCACAGGAGTCTCATTCATTACCTGGATTCTTCCATCAGTTTTAATATCCACTTTACCTAACTTCTGTATGTAGTTTATTAAAACTTCTTCTAAAGCACTATACTCATTCACAACATCAATATCTGCAAACATGGTATATCCATCACCGCCTGCAAAAATAAAGTCGTTAGAAGCCAATAAATAAGCCTTATTGGAATCTAGCGCCACTCCGCCTATCTTCGCATTGGTAATTCTGCTACCTGCAGGTTTGGATGCATCAATTGCAAATGTTATGCCAGACACCTGCGGGAAAGCACCTAGTGTTTCCGGATAAGAAGCAACTCCTACTTCCATGGCTGCAAGAATATCCTTGCCTGTAACCTTCTTGGTTACGACATAGTTTCCAAAGGGAAATACCGTAGTTAAATCTTTCTTTGTTATATTACCAATCTCAATGGATGCACGAATACCACCGCCATTGGTAAATGCTACATCTGCCCCAGTTGCATCACGCATGGCATCTGCAGTAAGATTTCCAAGATTCGTTTCTTTTGAACGAACATTTTCTCGTACACCGTCTAAATAAACAGAGGTTGAACCCACAACTTCTGATAATTGTTCTTCCTGCTCTGCAGAGATTTCAGCTACCACCTTATCCACTGCCTCATCTGTACCAGTAAATTGTGAAATATTAACTAAGCCGGACGACATCTTGCCTTCCTTGTCAATTACAACGGCTCCAATATTCTTTATGTATTCTCCCGTACTTACGATAAGTGTATTATCCACAGTTTTACCTGTTTCTAAGATGGTATGACTATGTCCGTCGACAATCAGGTCAATTCCGGTGGCTTGTTCTGCCAACATTGCAGATGTAAATTCACTGCTTTCATCTAATCCCAAATGTGCCAGTGCAATAATAACATCCGCTCCTGCGGCTTGAAGTGAAGCAACTTCGGCCTTTGCAGCTTCTATTGGATTACCGAAATTAAGGGTCGATACATTATTAGGATTGGTTTTATAAGCCGTCTCTGGTGTAGAAACTCCAAAAATACCATATTTTACACCATTTTTAACTATGATTGTATTACTTTCTAAAAATTTGGATCCGCCTGCCTTCAAAGTAACATTGGATGAAAGTAAAGGGAAATCCATGGTAGCTGCTAAGGATTTTAATGTTTCTGAACCATAATTAAAGTCATGGTTACCCGGTGTCATTGCATCATATCCAGCAAGATTCATAAGTTCAACTATACTCTCTCCACTGGTTAAAGTCGCAAAAGGAAGTCCATGCAGCGTATCTCCTGCATCTAGTAAAATTACTTCCGCACCGGCTTTCTGTGCTGCCTTTTTCAGCGCACTTACTGCCGTAAATCCCATGTTGCCGCCATAACTGTCAGGTACTGCCCTTCCATGGGAATCGTTGGTGTGAAGTATCACAGTGTAACCCGATAAATTAGTTCCCTCTGCAGCAATCACCTCACTGGCTGAAGCTGTAGAAAATGGCATTAAAACTAGCACAAGTGTTAGAAACATTGCCAAAATCTTTGTAACATGTTTCATAAAAGTACCACCTTTCCATAAATATAGATTGCTTTCCATATACATTCTCTATGTATATGCGAGATAGAAATAAGACATGCAGATGAATTTATTCCTATCTATTAAAGGTAATATGTCCTTCTCTTTTATTATAATCCTGTAAAATAAAATTTCAACCATATTGTGGAAAATATAAGTAAAAAATATGTAAATTACTTAAACTTTCTTGATTGAACATAAAAGAAAATACACTTATAAGGTTTCATACAAATAAGTGTATTTCCTTTGTCATGCTGAAGTAGCAGCATTATTCAATTTTACACCCTACATGCTCAATACTATGTCGTATCTCTTCTTCTTTGGTTGGTTCTTTATATTCTACTTCTACGGAGCTTCTTCCTAAATCAATATTTACTTTGTGGACACCATCTAAATCGTCTAAAACATTCTTTAACTGTGTTTTAATCTGTGTATTGAGTAATCCATTTACGTTATATTGCACTGTATTCATAGTCAGACCTCCAGTTTTAAAATTTACAATCGAAAAAGATTGCAAGTATAGTATTTGTTTATGTGGGAACAAATATAATGGGAATTATTTTTTATATGCTGCTAAATTTACTTTTCAACTAAAATAAATTCAGTAATAAATATTTTTATTATTTTATAAATAATTTCCATGTACTTTTCTATTGACAACAGGAAAAAATTCCTTTACAATACTTCTATAATTTGTATAAAAAATAGACAAATTAATAAGGTAACCAAATGAATTATCCCCCGAAAGGAGATGTGTGATTATGAGAAAAATGAATAAGGTGATTTTATTATAACCAAATAATGACAGAGATTTTAGTCTCTGTACGTTAAACCTTTCGTGAATTGATTGTTTGTATTGGCAGGCACGCGTTAAGGCGTGTTTTTTTTATGCAATTTTTGCTTAACCCAATAGACTTTTCAATTTTTAAGAATGGTTCCATTTAACAATTACAATATCAGACTTGGAGGAAAAAATTAGTGAATGAATTAAAAGACTTAAAAAATTATGGATTTAGCAACCGGTTTCAACAACAAATTACAATAGAGGAAACAAGCGCGGGTTTAATTCCTGCACGTGTTGTTTCAGTTCAGAAAGAAACATACAAAATCATTACCAATCATGGTGAGAAAAATGCAAAATTAAAAGGTTCTGTATTTTATCAGGAATCAAAGTATCAACTGTATCCTGCCGTTGGTGATTTTGTTTTGATAAAACCAAATGAACTGGGTGATGATACTATTTACCGGGTATTAGAACGCAGTTCTAGCTTCTCAAGACTAAACCCAACATTAAGGGATAATATTACCGGAGCGAGTGAACAAATCGTTGCGGCGAATTTTGACTATGTGTTTCTTATGGCATCCCTTAACCATGACTTTAATGTTCGGAGGCTGGAAAGATATCTGACTGCAGCTTGGCAAAGTGGCGGAACGCCAGTTATTATACTGACCAAAGCAGATTTATGTGAAAATTATATAGAAATGGTATCTGAATTGGAAACCATAGCAATCGGTGTAGATATCATTGTTATTAGTTCCCACACAGGGTTTGGAATGGAGCAATTAGAAAAGTATATGCAGCCCGGTAATACCTTAGTATTTCTTGGTTCCTCCGGTATTGGTAAATCTTCTTTAGTAAATGCACTGGCTGGAAGAGAATTAATGAAAGTAAGCGAAATACGGGAAACGGATAGTAAAGGGCATCATACAACAACGTATCGCCAACTATTTACGTTAGATAACGGAGTGCTCATCATAGATACACCGGGTATGAGAGAACTTGGAATGTGGGATGTGGAAGATGGTCTTGAAGTCGCATTCTCAGATATCGAAGAATTATCAGCCGCCTGTCGTTTTCGAAATTGCAGCCATACGGGCGAACCAGGCTGTGCTGTTTTGGAGGCCCTGGCGTCGGGCAGTTTAACAAAAGACAGATGGAAATCCTATCAGAAATTATTAAAAGAAGCAAAATACAGCGCCGATAAAGCAGCCTTTCTAAAATCGCAAAAGGCGCTAAATAAGAATGCCTACAAAAAGTTTATTACAAATAAGCAATAAAGGGTATAAGAAGGACTTAAAGGACTTAAAGGCTTAAGAAGCAATAAGACATGGGAAGCTATATAAGGCACAAGAAGTAACTTATGGCTTAAGAAGTAATTTAAGGCTCAAGAAGAAAAGCAACAATTTAAGCCCCCATAGGTATGATTCAACCCATGGGGGCTTACATAATTATAAAATAGCAGGTAACAAGTCCTGGTATATGCAGTCCTTACCTTAACTCCCAAATTATATATTAAATATTGATTTGAGGGTTAAAAGCCTCAAAATTTATAAATGATGAATAGTGCTGTATATATATTCGATTTGGCGTCGACCGGCCGAGAACACTGTTCATATATCGTCAAGACTCTAG